>JBGPLF010000218.1:0-7042 GCA_041486265.1 bacterium | reverse complement strand
CAAGATCATCTCGAGCATCATGCGCGGTCACGGCCGGCGTATCGGCAGCATCATGATGCCCGGCATGTTGGGGTTTCCAGAGACGCTGAACAAAGAACTCCTCTACCCGCACGACTCGGCCAAGGCGATCGCGCTGATGAAGGAGGCCGGCGTGTCGAAGGCGAGCGTCTCGCTGACGTGGTCGTCTGGCACGAACTACGGCGCGCTGCCGCTCGATCGCCTCGCGCAGAAGCTTCGGGCGGACCTGGCGGGGATCGGCATCGACCTGCGGCTCCAGCCGGTGCAGCAGTCGATCTTCCTGACCCACTACCGCCAGGGGAAACCCGAGACCGCGATCGGCTTCTGGTTCCCGGATTTCATGGATTCGGACAACTGGTCGTACTTCGTCACCGGCTTCATCAACAAGCGCCTGCACTGGACGAACGCTGAGGCGAAGAAGCTTGTTGAGGAGGCGCGCAGTACCCCCAGCGAGCAGAGGCGGGCAGACATGTACGCACGATATAACCGGATGCTGGCCACCCCCGACTCACCCTACGTCTTCCTCGTCCAGCCCACCAATTTGACGGCGGCCCGGGCGGACATCACTGACTTCAGGTTCCACCCGCTTTTCTTCCTTCAGGTGGAATCTCTGCGCCGAAAGTAAAGCCGTGCGGCGGGTGCCGGCGGAAGCCGGCACCCGCACTCAGTCGATGCTCTACTACCTGCTCCGCCGGTTGCTCCTCAGTGTCCCCACACTTGTGGGCATCACGTTCGTCACCTTTCTCGTCTCCCATCTCCTGCCCGCCGATCTCGTCCTGATCAACCTGGGCGACCGGGCCACGCAGAACCCGGCGCTGGTCGAGGCCTTCCGGCATCGGTGGGGGCTCGACCAGTCCTTCATGGTCCAGTACCTCGTCTACTTGCGCAATCTGGTCCACGGCGACCTTGGGATATCGATCGCGACGAACCGGCCGGTCTTGACGGAGCTGTGGCTCTCGCTGCCGGCCACGGCAGAGCTGGCCACCGTGGCGATGATCGCGGCGTTCATCATCGGCGCGGGCCTGGGCGTGCTGGCGGCGACATACCGGGATACGGCCGTCGACTTTCTGGCGCGAGGGATCTCTACGATCGGCGTCGCGGTGCCCACGTTCTGGTTCGCGATCCTCCTCGTCTCGACCGTGTACTTTCGCCTTGGCTGGGCGCCGCCCCCTGGCCGTCTTGGCGCCGGCCTCACGCCTGTCGAACCGATCACCGGGATGCAGCTGGTGGACAGCCTGCTGCGGGGGCGGACCGACCTCTTCGCTGATGCCCTCAGTCACATCGTCCTGCCGGCCACTGTCCTGGCGACCGTGGGCATCGGGTTCATGACCCGGATCACGCGGGCCAGCATGCTGGAGGTGCTCACGCAGGACTACGTGAGGACCGCTCGCGCGAAAGGGCTGGCCGGTCGGGCCGTCATCATCCGGCATGCCCTCCGCAATGCGCTCATCCCCGTGATCACGATCGGCGGAACACTGTACGCGCAGTTGATGTCCGGCACGGTCATGACCGAGACGATCTTCTCGTGGCCGGGGCTGGGCCGCTACGCGTTTTCATCCGCGGCGAGCCTGGACTTCCCGGCTGTGCTGGGGGTCGCGCTGATCGTCGGCACCGTGTATGTGATCATCAACCTGTTGGTGGACGTGCTGTACGTCTTCATCAACCCGAGGATCCGGTACCGTTGAATCCCTCCGTGAGGGCTGCATCCGACCCAACGGGTCGGGAGAGGACTGGATGTCCGTAGAACTCGTCCCCGTGGCGACCCGTCTCCGATCTGTGTCCGTGGGGCGACTCGCCCGCTCGCGGCGTCATCGCGGACTCCTCGTGGGGATGCTTCTGGTCGGCATCTGGGTCCTCGGCGCGCTGGCCGCGCCCGTCCTCACCGGGGATGGCCCCGACGAACAGCGTCTGGAGGAGACCTTTCAGCCGCCGAGCACGCGACATGCCTTCGGCACGGATGACCTGGGCCGTGATGTCTTGACCAGAGTCCTCTACGGCGGCCGCTCCACGCTGACCCTGGGGCTCGCCGTCGTCGCGCTCGGGGGAGTGCTCGGCATCATCGTCGGCACCACGGCGGGCTATCTGGGCGGATGGGCTGACGAAGGGATCATGCGGGCGAGCGAACTTGTGATGGCCTTCCCCGCGATCATTCTGGCGATGGCCATCGCCGTCGCCCTCGGCCCTGGATTGACCAACGCGGGTCTCGCGATGGTGCTTGTCTGGTGGCCCCCATACGCGCGGCTCGCCCGCGGCGAGGTCCTCTCGATCAAGCACCTGGAGTATGTGGAAGCCGCGGTCGTCATCGGGCAAACCCATCTAGGAATTCTTCGCCGGGCGATCCTGCCGAATATCCTCCCAAGCGTCGTGGTCCTGGCGACGATCGACCTCGGTTCCGCGATCGTCACCGGCGCAGGGTTGAGTTTCCTCGGCCTCGGGGCCACTCCCCCGACGCCGGAATGGGGCGCCATGGTCAGCGCCGGCAGGGAGTTGCTCGCCCAGTGGTGGGTGGCCACGTTTCCCGGTCTCGCGATCTTCCTCACCGTGCTCGGCTTCAACTTGGTGGGAGACGGGATCCGGGATCTCCTCGATCCCCGGAGGCGCGGGAGGGTCTAGGAGGAACTCGAGGCCCTCGGCCGGAGCAGCAGGATCCCCCCTGGGATGAGCGGGGCCCGGAGTACACCCAGGCCCCGCCCCTTGCTAGCCGCCGCGGTCTGCGGCAGCCCCTTGCGCCTCGCGTTCTCTGTCTCGCTACGCCGCTTGCCCCGCCCCTCTCATCGTCATCGGCACATAGTCGCGGACATCGGGACCGTCGTACAACTGGCGCGGCCGGCTGATCCGCTGCTCCGAATCCTGGAGCAACTCTTCCCACTGCGCCAGCCAGCCCGAGGTTCGCGGGATCGCGAAGAGCACCGGGAACATCTCCACCGGGAATCCCATCGCCTGATAGATGATCCCCGAGTAGAAGTCGACGTTGGGGTACAGGCGCCGCTTCACGAAGTACTCGTCCTGTAGCGCGATGCGCTCCAGTTCCAACGCGATCTCCAGGAGCGGGTTCGTGCCGGTGACCGTGAAGACTTCATCGGCGATCTTCTTGATGATCCGCGCCCGCGGGTCGTAGTTCTTGTAGACCCGGTGGCCGAAGCCCATCAGCAGCACCTCGCCCGCCTTCACCCGCTGGATGTAAGCCGGCACCTTGTCCTTCGAGCCGATCTCCCCCAGCATCCGCAGGACCTGCTCGTTGGCGCCCCCGTGCAGCGGGCCGTAGAGGGCGGCCGCCGCCCCCGCGAGTGAGGAGTACGGGTCGGGATGTGAGCTTCCGATGCCCCGCATCGCGTTGGCGCTGCAGTTCTGCTCGTGATCGGTGTGCAGGATGAAGAGCACGTCGAGCGCCCGCTCCAGCACCGGGTTGGGCTCGTACTTGAGCTCCGTCGTCTTGAAGAGCATGTTCAGGAAGTTGCCCGTGTAGGAGAGATCGTTGTCCGGGTAGGCATACGGCAGCCCCCGGCTGTGGCGGTAGGCGAACGCCGCCAGCGTCGGCATCTTGGCCATCAGCCGGAACACCTGCTTCTGGCGGCTGGCCGCGTCGTGGATCTCCTTCGCCTCCGGATAGAAGGTGGACAGCGCCCCCACCGTGCCAATCAGCATCCCCATGGGATGCGCGTCATGCTGGAAGCCGTCGAGAAACTTCTTGATCGATTCGTGGATCATCGTGTGGTGCGTGATCTCCCAGGTCCACCGCTCGAGCTGGCTCTTCGTCGGCAACTCGCCGTTGAGGATCAGGTAGGCTGTTTCCAAATATGTGGACTTCTCCGCCAGTTGCTCGATGGGGTAACCTCGGTACCGAAGAATACCCCGCTCGCCGTCGATGAAGGTGATCTTGCTCCGGCACGACGCGGTGTTCCCGAAGGACGGATCGTAGGTCATCAGACCGAAGTCATCGTCTGAGACTTTGATCTGCTTCAGGTCTGTGGCCCGGATGCAGGCCCCATATGTTGGGTAGGTCCCGTACTGGATAGGGATTTCGTAGGACTTTCCCGTCCGGTTGTCCGTGACGGTCAGCGAGTCCTTGCCCATATCCCTCACTCCTCTATGGATTGGGATCATTCTCATTCTACGCGGCGGCGCCGTCAGGCCGGATATCGGGTAGAGGCCTGATCTCTCAGGCAAGGTCCCGTTGACAGCCCTCGCGCAGATTGGCATACTCGTTGTGTCATCAGATGTCGGACCATTGGACCAATCTTGATCACATGGGTCAAGAACTGAAGGCCGATCACCTGCGGGACTCTCTCGAACCCGTCCGCCGCTCGAAGGTCTACGAGGAGGTGGCGGCCCGCATCCGCCGCTTGATCGCTGACGGGCACCTCAAGCCCGGCGACAAGCTGCCGCCCGAGCGCGAACTGGCCTCGATGCTGGACGTGAGCCGCACCTCCGTCCGGGACGCGATCCGCACCCTGGAGGTGGCCGGCCTGCTCGAGCCCCGGCAGGGGGAGGGCACCGTTGTCCGCGAGCTCTCCACCAAGAACCTGGTGGCGCCGCTGGCTTCGGCACTGCTGAGCCGGCGGGACCTGCTCGCCGACCTGCTCGCCGTCCGCAAGATGATCGAGCCTCCGATCGCCCGCGAGGCCGCGCGACACGCCACCCCTGAGGACATCCGGCAGATGGAGGCCATTGTGGCCCGGCAGGCTGTGAGGGTGGAGGCCGGGGGCGTGGCGATTGATGAGGACAATGCGTTCCACGACATCATCGCCCGCGCCTCACGCAACCAGGTCGTGCTGAAGGTCATCGACGTGCTGATGGACCTGCTGCGGGTGGGCCGCGAGCGGTCCCTCCAGGTCAAAGGCCGCCCGCAGCGGTCGCTGCGGGGTCACCGGCAGATTCTCGAGGCGATCCGCCGGCACGATGGCGACGCCGCCGAGCGCGCCATGCTGAACCATCTCGAGCAGATTGAGGAGATGCTGCTCCCGGAACGCCAGCCTGTAGGCGCCGGGACAGCCAAGGGGGAGTAAACGCATGGACCGCAGTTATGCCGTTGAGATCGTCTATCGCGGCATTTTTCAGAAGACGCTGGCCAAGCACATCAGCCGCGGGCTTGTGCTCGCAGCGTCGAAGGAGGGGAAGACCGGCATCTCGTTCGGCCGGTACGGGGACTCCCCGGAGCGGAACGGGATCCCCGCCAAGAACTTCGCCATCGTCGCCCCGGACGAGCAGACGCTCGAGGAGAGCATGGCGCAGTACGAGCCCAAACATGTGGAGGTGACCATCTGTGTGGACGACACGCTCTGCAAGGGCGTCGAATCGTGGGCCTGGTACGGCCTGCAGCCGATCAACCGTTTGCTGAACCCGCGCGGCCACCTGATCGTGACCTCGATGTTGGGCTTCGACGACATGCTGAAGATGATCCACGTGAAGGATGCCCCGTACAAGCTGTCGATCCTCCGTGCGATCCCGAGTTTCTCCGGGCTGTGGGTCTACAAGGACGATCACACCGAGGTGCGGCTGCTCGGCACAATCGCGTGCCTGCTCCCCGAGATGGTCAGCCTGAAGGCCATCGAGCAGGCGATCATGGCGGAGTGGAACGACGAACTGAAGATGCTGTCGGCGCGCAAAGCTTACGAGCGGGTCGAGACGATTGAGGTCCCTGCCGGCGTCGGCGTCACCGACCACCCTTACGAGTTCACGCTGCCGGGCTGGAAGGAGATGCGCGAGGGCGTGACGATCCGCAACATCGCGATGGGCGGCGGTATCACGGATCCGGCTGACGGGGCCGTCGGCGGCTACCGGGCCGCCGTTAACCCGTACTTCAAGAAGTTCAGCACCCGGACGATGCGTCCGGTGATCGACTTCGACACGTGCATCAAGTGCACGCTCTGCTGGCTGCAATGCCCGGACTCGTGCTTCGATGTGACCCCCGACGGGCTCTACGACGCGCGCATGGAGTCGTGCTGCGGCTGCGGCGTCTGCGAGGCCGTGTGCCCGGTGGACAAGTGCGTCACGATGGTGAACGAGTCGGAGTTCACGGACAACACCAGTCAATGGGAGATGTGGAAGGCGAATGCGACCGGGTACAAGGCCTGGGTGGCCGAGAAAATCCAGCATCGTCCCGATCGGTCGCACGGGTTCCGGTTCCGGGGGCAGTACGCCGAGCAGATCAAGGTCATGTCCGCGGTCGGGATGGCGAAAGGCGGTCAGGAGAAGGTCGGCGGTGAGGACACCACTGAAGCAAGCGCGGGGGGATCATAGATGGCTCAGGTACGGGAACCGGAAGTCGCGCTGGGAGAAACCGAAGCGCTGATCAGCGGCAGCGAGGCGATCGCGGTCGCCTGCAAACTGGCCGACGTCGATGTCATCACCGCCTATCCGATCCGTCCGTACGACACGGTGATGCAGTACGTCGCCAAACTGGTCAGCAACGGCGAGATGGATTGCGAGTACATCGTCGCCGAGAGCGAGCACTCGCAATTTGAGATCGTCAAGCACGCCTCCGCGGTGGGGGCGCGGGTCTTCGTGGGATCGAGCGGTGTCGGATGGATGTACGCTTTCGAGGCGCTCACCGTCACCCCGGCGCTGCGGATTCCCATGGTGGCCATGGTCGGCAACCGGGCGCTGGACGATCCCGGCGCCTTCGGCGTCGAGCACAACGACGCCCTGGCGGTGCGCGACCTGGGCTGGATGCTGGTCTGGGTCGACAACGCGCAGGAGGCGCTCGACACGGCGCTGCTGGCCTGGCGCATCGCCGAAGACCGGCGCATCTTCCTGCCCTGCGCGCTCGGCTGTGACGGCGCCTTCCTGACGCACTCGCAGTCGATGGTGAGGATTCCGAATCCAGAGAAGGTGAAGGAGTTCCTGCCCCGCTACGACCGCGGCGACCTGCGGCTGCATCCCGACAATCCGATCACCATCGCGCCGGAGGCCAACGAAGACTGGGTCATGGAGATCCGCAGACAGAACGACGCGGCGATCCGGCGCGCCCCTGGCGTCATCGCCGAGGCGTACGCTGACTTCGAACGAATCTTCGGCCGGAAGT
>JBGPLF010000217.1:0-7097 GCA_041486265.1 bacterium | reverse complement strand
GGGGTCCCGATCCGAACCAATCTGGCGCTGCTCGTCCTGCGGGTGCCGTACCTCTCCGCGTACAGCCTGCCGATGTCGATCCTGCTGGCCACGCTGCTTGCCGTCGGCAGGCTCAGCGACCGCAACGAGATCACCGCCATGCGTACCACCGGGTGGAGCCTCTCGCGCGTGGCCGTCCCGATCGTCTTTACCGGCGTCCTCGTGACCGCGCTGTCCTTCGCCCTCACCGAGTACGTGGTGCCGCGGTCCGAGACGCGCTACCGCGAGGTGTTTTCCCAGGCGATCCGCGCGCCTGTCCGGGTGGTTCAGCGGAACGTCCTGTTCCTCGAGCCGGTGGATGGCGTCGAGTCGGTTTTCTTCGCTCGCGAACTGGACACCAGGGACGGCACGATGTCCAAGGTGGTCATCACCCAATTCCAGGAGGGCCGGGTGTCGCGCGTCATCGAGGCCGAGCGCGCCCGGTACGGCCCCGAAGGATGGGTGCTGGAGGACGGCACGCTGTATCTGTTGGGTTCGCCCGGTGGCGTCGCGACCACGTTTGGGGAGATGCGCGTCGCATTGAAGCGAGCCCCGCGCGAGATCGTCCCAGCCCGCCGCGATCCGGCTGAAATGACCATCCAAGAACTCCGGCAGGAGATCACCAGGCTGCAGGCGGCCGGTGGGAACGTGGTCCGCTACGCCGTGAATTTGCAGTTGAAGCTCGCGCTGCCGGTGAGCAGTGTGATCTTCGCCCTGCTGGCGGTGCCGTTGGGGCTGCGACCCCACCGGTCCGGCCGATCGACCGGCCTGGGGCTGACCGTGTTGGTGATCCTCGGCTATTACCTGATCATGTCTATCACCATCACGCTGGGGGAGCGCGGCCAGCTCCCGCCGGTCTGGGCGGCATGGTTCCCCAACCTCACCGTTGCCTTCGCCGGTCTCTACCTGCTCTGGACCGCCCGGTAGGCTCCGTGCGGGCGGCTGCAAAGGCCCGCCAACCGATGGGGGCGACCTGGGCCGCCGCCGACACGCGCCGGCTGCTGGCTGTGACCCTCGCGGCACTCATCCTGTTCACGTACGGCCTGGGTGTCGGCACGCTGTGGGACCAGGACGAGCCCAAGTACGCGCAGATATCGCGCGAGATCCTCCAGACGGGCGATCTCTTCACGCTGCACTTCAACGGGAAGCCCTGGTTCGTGCACCCCCCGCTGTTCATGTGGCTGCAGGCGCTGACGGGGAAGCTCTTCGGCTTCTCCGAGTTCACCGTTCGCATCTGGTCGTCGGTCTCGGGCGCAGGCATCGCCGCCGCCACCTTCCTGCTGGCGCGATTCCTCTATGACGCAACCACCGGCGTCATGGCCGGCGCCATCACGGCCACGACCATCCAGGTGCTGGCGCAGTCCCGGCTGGGCGTGTTCGATCCTACGCTGCTCTTCTTCATGCTGCTGGCGCTCTACATGTATCTGGTGGCGTATGAGACCGGTTCCCGGCGCGCGCACCTGTGGGCGTGGGTGTGGGCGGGTCTCGCCACCACCACGAAAGGGCCGATCGGATTGATCCTCCCGGCCATGGTGGTCGTCGCGCTGTGGGCCGTGCGGCGCGAATGGAGCCGGTGGCGGGAGATCCCGATACTGGGTCCGGTCATCTTCGCGGCGGTCGGACTCCCCTGGTACGTCATCGAGACGTTCCGCCACGGTGAGGTCTTCCTGCGGTTGGCCGTCGGCCACTATCTCTTTGGCCGGTTCTTCGGCGTGGTCGAGAATCAGCCGGGGGTCTGGTGGTATTACATCCCTGTACTACTCTTCGGCGCTTTCCCGTGGACCGCGTCCGCCCCGTCGGGGGTCGCATGGCTTTGGCGGCGCCGGCGCGAACTGGGCAGCCAGATCATCCTGCTGTGGTGCGGGATCACGGTGGCGTTTTATTCCGCCGCCGGCACGAAGTTGCCGAACTACGTGCTGCCGGTCTACCCGGTGCTGGCGATCGGGATCGCGCGTCTGTGGATGGAAGCCGTTCGCGGGACGCCGGACGCGAGACGCCTGATGCGATGGGTCGCCGTCCTGCTGCCGGTCAACGTGGGCCTGTTCGTCGTGGCCATCGCCGTCTATGGGTGGGTGAAGTACTCGGCGGAAGCCCTGGCACTGCGGGGGCCGCTGATCATGATCACGGCAGTCTTCACCGCCGGGTCCCTCGTGGCTCTGGGATGCCTGCTGGCCCGCCGGACCCGGGCGGCGTTCGCCGCGCTGGCCCTCGCCCTGGTCGTGGCGGTCCCGGTCCTGGCCCGCCAGACTCTGCCCGCGGTGGAGCAGTACCGACCGATCCCCCGGATCTCCCGCGGGCTGCGGGCGCAGATGCAGCCGGGTGACGTGCTGGCCGCAGCGGGCATGAGCGAAGTCGCGTCGCTGAGGTATTATAGCGAGCAGCAGGTCGAGTGGGTCGAAACCCCCGCCGATCTGGCACAAGTGCTCTGTCGGCGTGAGCGCGTTTTCCTCGTCGTGCCTGCCATCGAGGACGACGCCTGGGTCCGGGCCTCGTTGCCGCCCGGGGTTCGCCTGCAGGGAGAAGACGGCGGGTATCGCATCCTTCTTAAAGATCAGGCCGTGTCCTGTTCCGGGGCTCGGCCGGCGCCGTAAGCGCGGGAGGCCCGTCGGTGGAATCCGGCGTCATCTTGATCCCGGTGCTGATCATCATCAGCGGTGCGGTGGCGTACATCGGCAATATGGTGGGCCGTGCCACCGGCCGCCGCCGCCTGACGATCTTCGGACTCCGCCCGCGCCACACCGCGCACCTCATCACGGTCATCACCGGAATGCTCATCACGATCATCTCACTAGGCTCGGTGCTGCTCGTGTCCCAGGACGCGCGGACCGGCCTGTTCCGTCTCAACCAACTCCGCCAGCAGATCGACACCGCGGAGTCGCGGCTGCGTGAGGTCCAGGGCGGCGACATCGCCTACCTGCGCAACCAGGAAGTCCTCCGCGGCGTCATCGACGGCCGGCTGTCGCAGCCGGATATCCTCCAACGGCTCGACGCATTGCGGCTGCGGGCCGTGGATGTCGCCGTCGGCAACGGCGTCGCTCCCGACCTGGTCACCGGCGGCGTGCTCAGTCTCTATCCGCCCAACGTCACGTACGAGGCGATCGCGCGGCTGATCTCGCTGCGCGGGGGGGAGACGATCGTCCGGTTCGTGTCGTTGGAGAACGCGCTGCGCGGCGAGTCGCTGCGCGTCTTCGTCCAGCTCGTCGACCGCAAATTGGTCTACAAGAAAGGCACGGTGCTGATCACCGGGACGATCGACGGACACGCCGGCCGCGAGCAGGTCGGCAGCGATCTGCTTCATCTGGCCGACGCCGCGTCCGAGAAGGCGCAGGGCAGGATTCTCTCACCGCCGTTTGCCCGGATCACCGAACTGCCACAGGCGCAGATCGACATCGATCGACACCGCGCGGCCATCACCCAGATCGTGGCCCCGCGGCGTGAGGTGCGCGTCGATGTCGTGGCCCAGCGAGACATCACCACCGACATGTCCCTCGCGGTGACCTTTGCCCTCCACTGATCCATCCCATCCCGCAGATTCGTCCGGTCCGGGAGGGTTTTCACTTTTCCTCCTGATGATGGTGACCGCGTCCGGGGCGGCGTCGCTGATCTATCAGGTCGTCTGGATGCGGCGGCTCGTGCTCGTCTTTGGGAGCACGACGCTGGCCACAAGCACGGTCCTCGTCGCGTTTCTGGGCGGCCTGGCCGTTGGGGCCTGGGTGTGGGGGCAGGCGGCGGACCGCCACCCGGCCTGGAGCCTGGCCGTGTTTGCACTGATCGAAGCGGGCACCGGTCTCTATGGCCTGGTCAGCTCGTGGGTGTTCGGCGGGATGGACGCCGTCTATCTGGCGGCGTATCCGGGGCTCGCGGCGCGGCAGGACCTCTTCATCGGCGTGCAGTTTGTGTTGAGCGCCCTCGTCATTCTTCCGCCCGCGATTTTGATGGGTGGATCGGTGCCGCTGCTGGCGCGATGGATGGCATCGAGGCAACACGCGATTGTGCGCGGCGTCGGGGCGCTCTATGGCTGGAACACGATCGGCGCGGCGACCGGCGCGGCCCTGGCGACCTACGGACTGCTTCCCGCGGTGGGGCTGCAGGCCGCGACGCGGCTGGCCGCAGCCTGCAACCTGATCGTCGGCGCCGCGGCGCTCCTGCTCGACGCGCGATGGCGTACGCGGATGACCGCGGCCCTCGACGTCGCACGCGCGCCCGCGCCCGGCGCCCGCGGACGTGACGATGAGGATCACGGCGCGGGCTCCGACCCGGTGGCGGTCTTCCTGGCGCTGCAGGGCTTCGGGCTCTCCGGCCTCGCCGCCATCACGTTCGAAGTGGCGTGGGCGCGCCTGCTGGCCCTGGTCATGGGATCGTCGGTGTACGCTTATGGGACGCTGGTCGTGGTGATTCTCGCCGGCCTGGGGATCGGCAGCGGATGGTACAGCCGCCTGCGCATCACGGCGCGCGGCCACCTAGTGGCCTTCGGGGTCATCGAACTCTTGATCGGCGTGGCCGCCGCGCTCTCGCTCCTGACGACGCCGCGCCTCCCGTTCCTGTTCATGCGCTTCTTCCCTGTTTTCAAAGACGCGTTTGGCTGGCAGGTCGGCGCGTACCTCATCCTGACGATGATCGTGGCCTTCGTCCCCGCCCTGCTGTTCGGGGCGACGTTCCCCGCGGTGGTGGGCAGCCTCGGCGGCGCGCTTGCGCGCGTAGGCCGGACCATCGGGTCGGCCTACGGCGCCAACGCCGTGGGCACGGTGCTCGGCGCGTACCTGGCCGGGTTCATCTTTATCCCGGCGGTCGGGCTGCGCGCGACGATCATCATCGGCGTCCTGGCCAACCTGGCCGCCGGCCTCTCGGTGCTGCTGCGCACGGTGGTGTCATGGCGGCGCCGGCTCCCCGCGCTGCTCCCCGCCGCCGCCGCGCTGCTGATTATCGTGACCCTCCCGCCGTGGCCGCGCGAGGTGTTCGCTGCAGGCGTGGGGTTCTTCGCCCCGCGGTACGGGTCGGTGGAAGGGATGGAGAAGATCGTGGCCGGGTTCCGCCTGCTCTACTACCGCGACGGCATCAACACGACGATCTCCGTGGATCAGACGGACGACGTGCTCGTGTACCGCTCCAACGGCAAGACCGACGCATCCACCTATCCTACCGACACGGCCAACCAGTTCCTGCTCGGCTACGTGCCGATGCTGCGGCATCCGGCGCCTCAGGACGTCTTCATCCTGGGGTTGGGCACCGGCATGACCGCGGGCGCGGTGGCACGGTTCCCGGTGCGGCGGATCGACATCGTCGAACTCGAACCGGCGGGCGTGGACGCCGCCCGATTCTTCGACCGGCAGAACCGCGGGGTGCTGAACGATCCCCGGGTGCGGCTGCTGTTGGCCGACGGCCGCAACCGGCTGCGCGCCGCCCCGGACCGCTACGACGTTGTGATCTCCGACCCGTCCGACGTCTGGGTCGCCGGTATCGGGTCGTTGTTCACGCGCGAGTTCTACCAGATCGTGCGCGCGCGGCTGCGCCCGGGCGGGCTGATGGTCCAGTGGATTCATACCCACAGCTTCATGCCCGAAGATCTCGGCCTGCTCGCCGCGACGTTCCGCGCGGTCTTTCCCCGGATGGAGATCTGGACCTCCGGCGTCGGCGACCTGATCCTCGTCGGCGGGGTCGACAGCACTGGGTGGGACTATGCGCGCGTGGCGCAGCGGATCGCGCAGACCCCCGGTGCGGTCGACGACCTCCGATCCATCGGGATCTGGCATCCCGCCGCGCTGTTTGGCGGCTTTGTCCTGGGCGACGCCGGGGTGTCCGCGTTGATCGGGCCGGCCCGCCGCGTGCACACCGATGATCTCCCGATTCTGGAGTTCAGGACGCCGCGCTGGCTGTACGTGGACACGACCGCGCAGATTGGCGATCACCTGGCGCGGCTGCGCGGTCCCGCGTTTCCAGAGATCGCGGGCTTCGACGCGTCGCACGATCTCGACGCGGACGCCACCTACCTGCTGGGCTTCGCGTACGCCTCGCTCGGCCGGCCGAAACTGGGGATTCCCTACATGGAGCGCAGTACGCGGATGGCGCCGGACCGCCCGGCCTTCTTCATCGGACTCGCCAATCAGTACCGCGAGGTGGGCCGCCCCCGGGACGCCGAGGAAGCCTACACGCACGCGCTCGCGCTCGAACCGGCCAGCCTCGAGGCGCTGACCGCGCTCGGCGAGGTGCTGCTCGATGCGGGACAGGCCGCCCGTGCCCTGGAGCTTGCCGGGCGCGCGCTCCGCCTGGCGCCGTCGGATGCGAGGGCGCAGGCGCTGGCCGCGAAGGCGAAGGAACGCACGAGTCCGTAGCGAATCCCTCCAGCAACTTCATCGCAGCGGTGCAGGTGGACGCGGGGGCACGATCGGCCCTGCGTCAGAATAGGGAAGTCCGGTGACCCCCGGCCACGCGGTCGGGAAGTCCGGCGCGGTCCCGCCGCTGTTACGGCGAGCAGGAGCCCTCCGCATGGGGCGTGCCACTGGGGATCCTCCCCGGGAAGGCCGGCATCCTGTGATGACCCGGAGCCAGAAGACCTGCCTGCACCGATGTCGCACGCCTTCGAGGGCTGAGGAGGTGGGCAGATGCGTGCTCGGCTGTGCTTCGCGATCGTCCTCTGCAGTGCACTGGTGTTCGGTCAGGCCCCGCCGCTTTTGGCTCAAGAACCCCCGCCCGAATTCGTCCTGCCCGACGTCATCTCTCCGGGCCGGCGGCCGCAGCCGGCGGCGGCATCGCCGGCCAGCGTCTCGGTGCTCACCGCGGCAGATCTGCAGCGCCTCGGGGTTCACACGGTAGGCGAGGCGATCGCGTTCTTCCCCGAGACGGTCGCACGCGCCTATGGCGGCCCGGGTAGCCTGATCAGCCCGAGCATCCGGGGCAGCAGCGCCGAGCAGGTGCTGGTGCTCATCGACGGCGTCCCGGTCAATAGCGTGCTGGCCGGAAACGTCGACCTCAGCACGATCCCCATCGATGATGTCGAGCGCATCGAGATCCTGCGCGGGCCGTTCTCGGCCATCTACGGCAGCGGCGCGCTGGGCGGCGTGATCTCCATCATCACGCAACGG
>JBGPLF010000216.1:0-7132 GCA_041486265.1 bacterium | reverse complement strand
TCTTCGCATCTCGAGAGATCAACCTCTACAGCTCGGTTCTCGGCGACCTGCTTGACCAGATGGACGGGCTACGGCCGTACGAGGACATCGGTTTCATCCTGACCACAAACGCAATCGACAGAATGGAGGCGGCGATCAAGGATCGTCCGGGTAGAATCAGTCAGTGCGTTTATTTCGGTGCGCCGAAGCCGGAGCTGCGCAGGCGATATCTCCTGCATTACCCTTCGTCACTACGAGACGTCCGGCCTCGAAATGGACAAGCTTGTCGTCGAATCGGACGGTACGACTCCGGCGTTTCTGAAGGAGTGGGTTCATCGATCGGTCCAGATCGCGTTGGAGCGGATGGGCGAGTTGACGCAGGGAGTCGGGTTGAGCAATGAGGACCTTCGACACGCCATGAGCGAAATGAGGAAGTTCAGCGAGGGCTCGACCGGGAGGATCATCGGATTTCACGTCCGCTAGGCTAGTCGAGTATACTGCATCTTATCCAGACCAACTCCACGCCGAGGGTGCGGGATATGAGTCCTGATCAGGCGCAGTCGATGGGCGGGTCCGGCAAGGAAGTGGCGACGCTGGCCGGCGGGTGCTTCTGGTGTCTTGAGGCCGTCTACGACGACCTCCGCGGCGTCGAGGACGTCGTCTCCGGATACTCGGGCGGAAGCGCGCCCAACCCGACATACGAGCAGGTTTGCTCCGACGCGACCGGCCACGCCGAGGTGGTGCAGATCACATTTGATCCGGCCGAGATTACGTTCAAAGACCTGCTCGACGTCCTCTTTTCCATTCATGATCCCACGACGCTCAACCAGCAGGGGGCGGATGTTGGCACGCAATACCGCTCGGCCATCTTCTACCATACGCCCGAGCAGAAGGCGGCCGCCGAACAGACGATCAAGGAACTTTCGGGCGCGCGGCGGTGGGGGAATCCGATCGTCACCGAGATCACGCCGTTCCAGGCGTTTTATGCGGCGGAGACGTACCATCAGGAGTACTTCGAGCGCAATCCCAACCAGGGATACTGCCGCATGATCGTGGCGCCGAAGGTCGCGAAGTTTCGCAAGCAGCACCTGGCCAGGTTGAGGAAGACTGGCCCCTCCACGGTAACAAGGTAGTCACGAGAGAACGTCCAACGCTCCGGCGACGCATCTCTACTCGAAGATCGGGTTTAGGGAGGCCTATCGGTATTGGTACCGGATCGGCCCGTGAGGGTGGAGACGGAAAGGCTGATTGTGAGACGGCCGGAGGTCTCCGATGCCCCTCAGGTGGCTGCTCTCTGGTCGGACCCGGACGTGACTCGGTACATGGGAGGGCCCCGCGACTTCGAGAAGGTCCGCAAAATGGTTGAGGATGAGGCGCTGGCTCGCGTCTTTGATTCGACCGGTTTCTGGCGAGTTGTCGAGAAGGCGTCTGGACGCGCCATCGGTGACTGTGGTTTGGTGAAGAAGGACGTCGATGGGCGAGCAGAGATCGAGCTCGTCTACGTACTTGCCTCCGGTTCCTGGGGCAAGGGATATGCCACCGAAGCAGCGTCTGCCCTGCGCGACTATGCGTTTCATCAATTGGGGCTGGCGCGCCTCATCGCGCTGATTGATCCGGCGAATACCGCATCGGCCCGGGTGGCCAAGAAGATCGGCATGCGGTTCGAGAAGGAGACGCTCCGTCCCGGTGGTAGAGTAATGCACGTTTACTCCGTGCATGCGCACGATGGAGGTGGGAAGGCTTAGTTTCAGACCGCACAGGTCCGCTCCGCTTCCTGTCAGGAGGTACTCGTGGCGGCAGCGCTGCAGACGGCCAGGACTCAACGAGACGAGGGAGTCTTCTTCCGTCAGGAGGATTATGCGGGTTTTTGGCGGCGCCTGGCGGCCGATGCCGTTGACGTCGCGCTGATCATCTTGTTGCTGACGGCTGCCACGTCGCTTTTTTCTGAAGCTGAGATGCCCGCGCGCGTGTATACATTTGTGCTGCTGACAATATGCTACGTCTACCTCGTGCTTCTCAAACGTTCGCGAGTTCGCACCCTCGGGTACATCCTCACGCGGATCCGGATCGTGGACTTGCAGGGCAACCCCCCGAGTGTGCTCTCCTTGTCGCTGCGCCTTTTCCTTGCGCTGCTCACGTCGCTCCTCGGGTTTCCTTACGGGATGGTGTGGATCTACAACAATCGGCGTCGCCAGGCGACCTGGGATGCACTGGCTCGCACGTATGTGGTCAAAGCCCGCGCACAGCCTGTCGGTCGTGGCCGGATGACGCACGACCTGCAGACGTTCTGGTGTTTGTCCTTTCTGGTTCCCGAGGTCAGAGCCACAAGCTAGACTATCTTGCTGTCACAAGGAGTCCTGACGGTGGAACAGAAGGCCTTTCAGGATTACTATCCAGATGAGTTGAGCTATTGCTACGGCTGTGGGCGGCTCAATGAACACGGTCTGCAGCTCAAGAGTTACTGGGATGGCGAGGAGACCGTGGCGACCTTCCTCCCTCGATCCCACCACATCGCGATCCCCAGATACGTCTATGGAGGGTTGATCGCGTCGCTCATCGACTGCCACGGCACCGGGACGGCGGCCGCGGCAGCCTACCGGGCGGAAGGACGGAGTATGGACACCGAGCCGCCGCTGCGCTTCGTAACTGCCTCTCTGAACGTTGACTACCTACGGCCCACCCCGCTGGGGGTCCCGTTGGAGATTCGCGGGCGCGTCAAAGAAATCAAAGGGCGCAAGGTCATTGTGACGGCCACCGTTTCAGCGGACGGCCAGATCTGTGCTCGGGGAGAGGTCGTGGCGGTGCGGATGCCGGAGCACATGAAGCCTGCGTAATGCACCGCACTAGCAAGCACATGAATCACATTACCGGGAGGTCCTGATGCCCCAGACCACCGTTCGGCTTCGAAGTGAGATTCCCGTTGCGTCCACCTGGGATGCCGCCAGCATCTTTCCCTCGAGCAACGCTTGGGAAGCGGCATTTCAACAAGTTACTGGTCAGCTCCTCGAGTTGGAGCAGTTCCGCGGACATCTGGGCGACAGCCCGCGGCGCTTGTCCGACTGGTTCGAAACCTCCCAGCGCGCGCTCCGCGCTCGGACACGTCGTCATCTATGCCAACATGGGCCACACGGCGGACACGACGGATCAGGAGGCTGCCGCCCGATTCGACCGGGCCAGGGGACTCCAGGCCAGGGTCACGGGAACGGCGGCCTTCGGCGATCCCGAGATTGTCGGGATTGGATCGGACACCCTCCGGCGATGGCTGCGCGAAGAGCCCCGCCTCGCGATCTATACGCATTACATCGACCGGCTCGAGCGCCGCCAGGCGCACATCCGGTCGGCAGAGGTTGAGGAGCTGCTGGGCTATGTGCAGGATCCGTTCCGTACCGCCGCGGCGACGCACGGCGTCCTGAACGACGCCGACCTGCTGTTCCGTCCTGCCCACGCCACCGTATCGGCCGATCCCATCGACGTGGCGCAGGGGAATCTCTCGGCCTTGCTCGCCCACCCGGACCGTGAGGTTCGGCGGACCGCCTGGGAGAGCTACGCCGATGCCCACCTGGCGCACCGGAACGTGATGGCCAACTGCATCGCGTCGGGTGTGAAGCAGAACGTGTTCCTGTCCCGCGCCCGTCGGTACAACTCTGCCCTGGAGGCGTCAGTCGAGTCAAACTTCCTTCCCGTTCAGGTCTTTCACAACCTGATCGCCACCTATCGCCGTCACCTGCCGACCTGGCATCGCTACTGGAGGGTCCGGCGGCGCGCCTTGGGCTATGACAAGCTGCATGTGTACGACCGCTCGGCGCCGCTGACGACCACGACGCGTAAAGTGCCGTTCGAGCAGGGGGTCGAGTGGATTTGGCAGGGCATGAGGCCGCTTGGGGACGAGTACGTGACCGTCATGCGCCGCGGGTTGCTCGAGCAGCGATGGGTCGACATCTATCCCAACAAGGGTAAGCGTGCCGGCGCATTCTCGGCCGGTTCGCAGGGCACGCATCCGTTCATTCTTATGAGCTATAACGACGACATCTTCGGCATGAGCACCCTGGCGCACGAACTCGGCCACTCGATGCATTCGTACTACTCGTGGCAGACCCAGCCGTTTATCTACGCCCGGTATCCCCTGTTCCTCGCCGAGGTGGCTTCGAACTTCAATCAGGCGATGGTGCGGGCGTACCTGCTCGCGACGCAGACCGACCGCGATCTTCAGATTGCGATCATCGAGGAGGCGATGAACAACTTCCATCGCTACTTTCTCGTGATGCCGACCCTGGCCCGGTTCGAGCTCGACATCCACGAGCGGGTGGAGCGCGGCGAGGCCCTGACGGCGAAGACCCTCATGGCCGTCATGACCGATCTGTTCCGCGAGGCCTATGGCAGTGAAGTCGAGGTGGATGCCGATCGTGTCGGCATTACCTGGGCCGAGTTTCCGACCCACATGTACATGAACTTCTATGTGTATCAGTACGCCACCGGAATTGCGGGTGCCCATGCACTCGCGGAGGGCGTGCTGGGCAGCGCGCCGGGCGCCGTGGAAAAGTATCTGACATTTCTTAAGGCGGGCGGATCGCTCTACCCACTTGACGCCCTCAAGGTGGCCGGCGTGGATATGACGTCGCCGGAGCCGGTCGAGCGCGCCTTCGGGGTGCTCGCAAAGATGGTGGATCGATTGGAACAGTTGCTCTCTGGGCAGTAAGTCGTAGCCACGCGTGCGGATGCGAATCCCAAATCCTGCCCTGGTGGTCCTGTGCGGCCCGGCCGGCAGCGGCAAGAGCAGCTTTGCCGCGCGGCACTTTCCGCCGACCGCAGTCGTATCATCCGACCGGTGCCGCGCTTTGCTGGCGGATGACGAGCGCAACCTGGCGGTCTCGCGCGAGGCGTTCGATCTCTTTCACACCATCATTGACCGCCGCCTGCGCTTTCAGCGTCTCACGGTGGCAGACAGTACCGCCCTCCGCCGAGAAGCCCGCCAGATGCTCTTGGAGATCGGGCGCCGCCGAGCGGTTCCCGTCCAGTTAATCGTCTTCGATGTGTCCGAGGACCGCTGCTACCTGCATGACACGCTGCGCGACCGGCGCGTCGGCCGCACGGTGATTGCCCGCCAGGTCCGGCTACTCCATGAGGCGCTCCGGATCATCCCGGAGGAAGGGTTCGACGCTGTCACGATTCTGGACGATGCTACGGCCCCACGAGCCTCCATGGAGATCGTAACGCGCACGCGGCCCGCCTGATCGATCGGGCGCGGCGCCCCCGCGCAAGGGGTCGCTTGGATTGGTGTCGAACTCGCGCCCCGGTACCGGTCGAGCCGTGAGTGTGCGTCGTGGAAACGCTCCTGCACATCGAGCCGCACAGTCTACCCGCCCTAGTGATGGGGGGCGGCATGAACCGGATCCCGCTGTACGAGGGATACGAGCCAGGATACAAGGCGCTGCTGACCGTCAACGGCACACCCTTGATCCGGTATCCACTCAAGGCCCTGCGCGAATCACATTACGTACGGGACATCTGTGTCGTGGGATCTCGCACGGACCTGACGGGCGCGGTGGGGGATCCTTCGGTCGCCTTTACGCCTCCGGGCGAGTCGCTGCTCAACAGCATTATTGCGGGGCTCTCGTTCCATCGGGACCGCCCAATCGTCCTGGCGACAACCGCCGACCTGGCGCTCCTCACCGGGCCGATCGTCGATGCCTTTGTCGAGGCGTGCGCGGCGACGCCGACGGTCTTCAGGACAAATCTATTCATATGCGTCGTCCGGAAGGAGAATTTCACCGGTCCCTTTGCCCAGGTGGACAAGATCATGGGCCATTTCCGCGACGGGACCTTCTGCCACGGGAGCGTGATGCTGGTCCTGCCGGCGCTGTTGGACGAAGCCGTGGCCATGGAACGGATCAACGCGGTGTATGCGGGGCGCAAAGGCGCCATCTCCTCGGCCCTTGCGTTCGGTGCCAGGGTCGGACTGGCGTTCCTGATCGGCGTGCACCTGCTCCATCTCGTGACGATCAGGCAGATGGCCGCCATCGCCTCCAGGAGGTTTCAAATCGGCCTCGTGCCCATCCCAATTCCGCATCCTAAAGTCGCACTCGACGTGGACGAGCCGGCCGATTACCGTCTCGTGAGCGAGATTCTTTCGCGCAGGCCCGTGTCGTGACATCGAGGTCATTTCTGTCACGCCGCATCCACGGCAGCACCCTGACGCTGGTGACAGGCGACATCACCTCCCAGGTGGTGGATGCCATCGTCAACGCGGCCAACAGCGCTTTGATTGGCGGAGGCGGTGTGGACGGCGCCATCAGGCGTGCCGGCGGGCCGGAGATCGAGCGGGAGTGCGCGGCGATCCGTGCTTCCCGCGGCGGATGTCCGACCGGCTCGGCGGTCATGACGGGAGCGGGCCAGCTTTCCGCCAGGTATGTCATCCATGCCGTCGGGCCGATCTGGCAGGGGGGCGGACAGGGAGAAGCCGGACTCCTGGCGTCGGCCTACCGATCGAGCCTGGCGCTGGCGGCCGAGCACGGCGTGCGAACGATTGCCTTCCCGTCGATCAGCACCGGCGTCTACGGCTACCCGTTGGCAGAGGCCGCAAAGGTGGCGTTGACGACCGCCGCAGAGGTATTGAGCCGCACATCATTCGACGAGGTCAGGTTGGTGCTGTTCTCTTTGGCGGATTTTGAGGCATACGCCTCTGCCCTCGGCAAGACCTCACCCGCATAACCCAGCCCGCCCGGCTTTCCTCCGTACCGGCGCCACCCGGCCGGCAGGAGGTTCAGCCCGGTTGCTGTAAGACTCTCGACACATCTACCGTCGGAGGTGAGGGTTGTGGTAGCCGCCGTCGTTCTGCTCAAGGCCAGTCCCGGCCAGGCCCGGAGGGCCGCCATTTCCATCCGCAAGATCAAAGGGGTCCGAGAAGTTCACGTCGTGACCGGCCCCTACGACATCATCTGCATGACCGAGGCGGGGGACATGGCCTTGCTGGGCGATACGGTGATCACGCGGATCCAGCGGACGCCTGGGGTGACCGATTCCTTGACTTGCCTGGTTGTGTAGGCGGGGGAAGGGCGTTCCAGCCGTCGGTTGCACACCCGCGGCGCGGTAGGGTTGACAACCCAAAGGCGCCCACTATAATAAAATATGGCTTGAACACAGGGAGGGATTGGGT
>JBGPLF010000215.1:0-7190 GCA_041486265.1 bacterium | reverse complement strand
TGCAGCGACTCGAGGTCGAGGTCGAACGGGTTCTCGCGGCGATCCGACGAGGACAGGAAGTGCTGCGCGCGCCGGGGGCGCCAGGACGCGGGCGCGAGTGAGGGGCGTTCATTGACACCCGAAATTCCGCATTCCTATAATGATGTGGCATGTTCGACGGAGGCGCAGGCGCGATGACGGTAGATCTCCGTCCGCTCCGGGATGAGCGCGGCGCCACGATGGTGGTGGTGGTCCACCAGGCCGTTGCCAGCCACATTCCTGAGATCCGGTTCGACGAACCCGTCGACGGCACTCTCACCCTGATGAACCTGGGATCGGTCCTGCGGATCGAAGGCCGTCTCGACATGCCCGTTGGGCTCGTCTGCGACCTGTGCGCAACGCCCTTCCGCTACCATCTTGAGGCGAGCGTGCAGGAGGAGGTCGCGTGGACCGGGGCGCCTGACGACGCGTCCGCGATCGGGCTGCGGACCGCGGTGGACGGAGGAGTGTGGCTCGACGTAGAGGCGCTGGCGCGGGAGATGCTCGTGCTTGCCCTTCCGATGGCTGCCTATTGCCGTCCGGACTGCCAGGGACTTTGCGGCCGGTGCGGGGCGGACCTCCGCACCGGGCGATGCACGTGCGAGACGCCGGCGATCGACCCTCGCCTGGCCCCACTGGCGGAACTCCGCCCGCGCCGTTGACCCGAACGGCGCTCCAGGCCTATATAATCGAGTAGGTGTTCGACGTGACCGGCGCAGCGACGCCGTAGGGGAGGCACGCTCGTGGCACAGAAGCGACGCCATTCGAAATCCAGCACCGCGACCCGGCGCAGCCAGTGGAAGGCGGCGGTGCCGACGCTGATCACCTGCCCGCAGTGCAAAGCGCGGATCGCCCCACATCGGGTGTGCCCGTCCTGCGGCCACTACGCCGGGCGCGAGGTCATCGCCATCGAGGCCGAGCGCGCCAAGAAGAAGGAAGCGTAACTGGACGCGACGCCCATCGTGAGGGTGGCCGTCGACGCGATGGGCGGGGACTTTGCGCCCCGCGCCGTCGTCGAGGGTGCCGTCGCTGCCGCCCGCGAACTGGATGTCGAGCCGGTGCTTGTGGGACCGGTCGCGCGCATCACCGAAGAGCTCAGGCGGCTCGGGGCTCGAGCCTCGGTCGAGATCGTGGACGCGCCTGAGGTCATCGAGATGCACGAGCATCCGGCGATGGCTCTGCGGCGGAAGCCGCGATCCAGTATTCTCGTCGCGATGCAGCAGGTGCGCGACGGCAGGGCCGACGCCGTCGTGAGCGCCGGGCACACCGGCGCGGCGATGGCTGCGGCCCTGCTCGTCTTGGGACGGCTTCCCGCCATTGACCGTCCGGCCATCGCCGTGATCCTGCCGGCGGTCAACGGGACGTCCGTGATCCTGCTGGACATCGGGGCGAACGTGGACTGCAAGCCCCACCACCTGGCCCAGTTCGGCTTCATGGGGAGCATTTACGCGCGGGAGATCCTCGGGGTGGCGCGGCCCCGCGTTGGTCTGTTGAGCAACGGCGAGGAAGAGACAAAAGGAAACGATCTGACGATCCGGGCGGCTGAGATCCTGCGGCGCTCGGAGGTAGCCTTCGTCGGCAATGTGGAGGGAAAGGATATCTTTTTTGGGGTGGCCGACGTCGTGGTGTGCGACGGGTTTGCGGGTAACGTCGCGCTGAAAGTGGGCGAAGGCGTGCTGCTCGCGCTCCGCGAGATCGTGAGGAGAGAGCTGCGTGGGTGGCGCGGGCGCCTCTGGCAGATCTACCTGGCCCCCGTGCGGGGCCGGGCGCGCGCCATCTGGAGCCGGCTCGATTACCGCGAATATGGGGGCGCACCGTTGCTGGGCATCGACGGCGTCTGCGTCATCGCGCACGGCCGCTCGAATCCACGCGCGATCCGCAACGCCATCCGGGTGGCCGCCAGTGCCGCCAGCCACCGCCTGCCGCAGTGCATCCGGGCGGCCGTTCCGTCAGAGCTGGCAGCGGTGCCTGGCACCGGGGCGACGTCGTAGCGGGAGGTTCGATGATGACGCATCTGAGAAGTGTTGAACGAATCGCGCCGGAGGTGAGACCGCTCGTGCGGCGTGGATCAGCCATCGCCGGCATCGGGCGCAGCATTCCGTCGCGTGTCGTCGCGAACCGCGACCTCGAAGGATCCATCGACACGACCGATGAGTGGATTCAGACGCGGACGGGTATCCGTGAGCGTCGCGTGGCGCCGCCGGAGATGGCGACCTCTGATCTCGCCGTGGAAGCGGCCCAGGAGGCGCTGGCGGATGCCGGGGTGGACGCCCGTGATCTCGATCTGGTCATCGTCGGCACGGCGTCGCCGGACATGCTGTTTCCGGCGACCGCGTGTCTGGTGCAGGATCGCCTGGGCGCCCGGGCAGCCGGCGCGTTTGATCTGTCGGCGGCCTGCAGCAGCTGGGCGTATGGCGTGGCGATGGGCCACGCCGCCATCGCGGCCGGGACCGCCCAGACGGTGCTGGTGATCGGTGCGGAAGTCCTGTCACGGATCATTGATTGGACCGATCGGGCGACCTGCGTGCTGTTCGGTGACGCGGCCGCCGCCGTCGTGCTGCGCCCCTGCCCGCCCGACGAAGGCTTTCTCGCGTTCCATCTCGGCTCCGACGGATCGGGAGCGTCGCTGATCTGCCTGCCCGCCGGCGGGTCCCGTCTGCCGGCCAGCGAGCAGACGGTCGCGGGACGCGATCACTACATTAAGATGAACGGGCGCGAGGTGTACAAGTTCGCGGTCCGCGCCATTCCGCGCGCCATCGAGCGTGTGGTGGCGGATGCCGGTCTCACGATCGACGAGGTGGACTGCTTCATCCCGCACCAGGCTAACATCCGGATCATCGAGGCGGCCGCCCAGCGCCTCGGGCAGCCGATGGAACGATTCTTTGTCAACGTCGATCGCTACGGCAACACCTCGTCTGCGTCGGTGCCGGTCGCGCTGTACGAAGCGCTCGAACAGGGACGCATCCGCCCGGGCAGTATCGTGGTCTTCGTCGCGTTTGGCGGCGGTCTGACCTGGGGCGCGGCGGCGCTACGGTGGACGGAGGGGTCGGCGCTGGTGCGCCGCCGCAACGGCGCCCGCGGATGATCGCGTGTGTCTTTCCCGGGCAGGGCGCCCAGCACGTGGGCATGGGCGTCGAACTGGCCGCACGGTACCCGGTCGCCCGCCGCGTGTTCGACGACGCGAGCGCGGCGGTCGGTCTCGACCTGCTTCAACTCTGCCGGGACGGACCGGAAGAGCGGCTCCGTGAAACGGAGAATACGCAACCGGCCATTCTCACGTGCAGTTGGGCGGTGGCCTCCGTGCTCGCGGAGCACGGCGTGCATCCTGATCTGGTCGCCGGGCTGAGCCTCGGAGAGTATACGGCCCTGGTCGCCGCGGGTTCGTTGAGCCTGCGCGACGCCGTCGTCGTAGTTCGGCAGCGCGGCCGGTTCATGCAGGAGGCGGCCCAGGGTCGCTCTACGGCGATGGCGGCGGTGCTGGGGCTTGATGCCGATCGCGTCGCGGCGATCTGCCGCCAGGCGCCGGGGTTGGTGGAGGTGGCCAACTTCAGCGCGCCCGGGCAGGTCGTGATCGCCGGCGAGACTGACGCCGTGAACGGCGCCTGCGACCGGCTGAAGGCGGCCGGAGCCCGTCGAGTGATCCCCCTGGCGGTGAGCGCACCCTTTCACACCTCGTTGATGCAGCCGGCCGCCGACCGTCTGGCCAGCGTCCTCGAAGGTACGCCAATCCAGCGCGCGCGCATCCCCGTCGTGGCCAACGCGACCGCCCGCACGGTCGCCGCTCCGGAGGAGATCCGCGGCTCTCTGATCGAGCAGGTCGCCTCCGCGGTGAGATGGGAGGAGTCCGTCCGCGCGCTCCGCCGGATGGGCGCGACGATGTTTATCGAGACCGGACCAGGGACGACCCTGGCCGGGCTCATCAAGAAGACGGCCCCGGATGTTGGGGTGTGGTCGGTTGAAGACCACGCAACCCTGGAGAGCGCGCTGGCCGCGCTCAAGGCACAGGCGGGCTCCGGCCACCGGACCTCCGGCGTCCGGCGGTAGGGGCGTCCGATGGGCCGGTTACAGCATGAGGTAGCGGTGGTGACCGGCGCGTCGGGCGGCATCGGCAGTCGCGTCGCACACGCCCTGGCCCGGGAGGGCGCGCAGGTGATTGTCCATTACTGGCAGAATCGGGACGCCGCCGAGCGCGTGGTGGCGGAGATCGAAGCCGCCGGCGGGGGGGCGCGCGCGGTGGCCGGCGATCTCTCGCAGCCGGCGGAGGCAGCCGCCGTGATCGCCGCGGCGACGGACGCGTTTGGGCGCGTCGACATCCTGGTGAACAACGCGGGGATCACCCGGGACGGGTTGATTCTGAGGATGAAGGATGAAGACTGGCAGGCGGTGGTGAACACCAACCTGAGCGGGACGTTCTACTGCATCCGGGCGGCGCTGCGCGAGTTCGTCCGCCAGCGTAAGGGACGCATCATCAACATTACCTCCACGGCCGGATTGGCGGGGAACGCGGGACAGGCGAACTATGTGGCGGCGAAGGCCGGAGTGATCGGTCTGACGCGGGCGGTCGCCCGCGAGGTGGGCTCACGCGGCATCACCGTGAACGCCATCGCCCCGGGCTTCATCGGGGCCGGGATGACCGATGGGCTGTCGGAAGAGGTGGTGGCGCGCTATCTGGCGCAAATCCCGCTGGGACGGGCCGGGTCGGCCGACGAGGTTGCCGCCGCCGTCGTCTTCCTGGCGTCGCACGAAGCTGCCTACATTACGGGGCAGGTATTGAACGTTGATGGCGGTATGGTAATGCACTAGGCATTCTGTATGGAGGTGATGGGGACTATGGCTTCGGTGTTCGAGCGGGTCAAGGCGCGCGTTGCGCATCAACTCGGCGTGGAGGAGGACACGATCACTCGGGAGTCGTCGTTTGTGGAAGACTTGGGGGCCGACTCTCTCGACGTCGTCGAACTCGTCATGGCGCTGGAGGACGAGTTCAAGATCGAGATCCCTGACGATCAGGCCGAGAAGATCGTGACCGTCGGTGACGCGGTCGCCTTCATCGAGACCCACGCCCCGAAAGAGTAGGCGCAGCTGTCCTGAGAGCGGCGCAGGGGCTGGGAGCCGAGATGCCAGGGCGCGTCGTCGTGACCGGTCTGGGCGTGGTGAGCCCCATCGGCACGGGACACCAGGCATTCTGGTCGGGGTTGATGGCCGGAACGTCGGGTGTCCGCCGCATCACGCGCTTCGACCCGTCGGCGTTCACCACGCAGATCGCGGCCGAGGTGCCGGATTTTGATCCCACGGCTTATATGGATCGTAAGGAGGCCCGCCGCAACGACCGGTTCGTCCAGTTCGCCTACGCGGCCACCCGCCTGGCCATGGACGACGCGCGGTTCTCGATCACGCCGGCGAACGCGTACCGGACCGGCATCCTCATCGGGTCGGGTATCGGCGGCGCGGCCACCTGGGAGGACCAGCACCGCACGCTCCTGGAACGGGGCCCAGACCGCGTCTCGCCGTTCTTCGTCCCGATGATCATTGTGAACATGGCCAGCGGGGTCACCTCGATCCTCACCGGGGCGAAGGGGCCGAGTTCCTGCGTGGTGACGGCGTGCGCAACCGGAGGCAATGCGATCGGAGATGCGGCACGCCTGATCCAGCGAGGGGACGCCGACGTCATGCTGGCCGGCGGGGCGGAGGCCGCGATCACGCCGCTGTCCATGGCCGGATTCTCCTCGATGAAGGCGATGTCCACGCGCAACGATGATCCTGCCCGCGCGGTCCGGCCCTTCGACGCGATGCGCGACGGGTTTGTGATGGGTGAAGGCGCCGGCGTCGTGGTGCTGGAAGCCATCGAGCACGCCGAGGCGCGCGGCGCGCAGGTCCTCGCCGAGCTCATCGGGTACGGCGTCACCTCTGACGCGTACCACATCACCCAGCCTGATCCGGAGGGAGACGGCGCCTACCGAAGCATGGCGGCCGCCATCACTGATGCCGGGATCGAGCCCGAAGAGATCGACTACATCAACGCGCATGGGACGAGCACGCCGTACAACGATCGGTTGGAGACCCTGGCGATTAAGCGCCTCTTCGGCGACCATGCGAAGCGGCTGGCGGTGAGTTCGACCAAGTCGATGACGGCCCACCTGCTCGGCGCCGCCGGCGGGGTCGAGTGTGTCGCGTGCATCCTGGCCCTCCGCCACCAGACGATCCCGCCGACGATCAACTACGAGGTCCCCGATCCAGACTGCGATCTCGATTATGTTCCGAACACTGCCCGACCCGCCCGGGTCCGAACTGTGATGTCGAATGCGTTCGGGTTCGGCGGGCACAACGCCATTCTTATCCTGAGGGCCTATGCCTAGACTATCGAAACCCCTGCCACCCGCGCCGCCAACCGACGAGACCGGGGCGGTCGGCGAAGTCCTGAGCCAGGACCGGCTCGCGCTGCTGGCCCAGCTTGAAGAACGTCTGGGCGTGCGCTTCCGCGACCGGTCGCTGCTCGACCTGGCGTTGCGCCACGGCTCGTTCAGCCACGAGCGCGGTCGCGATCCCGGCAAGAGCTATGAGCGGTTGGAGTTCCTAGGCGATGCAGTGTTAAGCCTGGTCGTCAGCGACGAACTCTACCGGCGCCATCCTGAAATGGACGAAGGAGGACTCGCCAAGCAGCGCGCCCGGGTCGTCAACGAAGCCGCATTGGCGTCGGTGGCCCGCCGGCTGAACCTGGCGAACTACATGCAGCTCGGCAAGGGCGAGGAGAAGGGCGGTGGCCGGCAGCGACCGGCGCTCCAGGCAGATGCGGTCGAAGCGGTCATCGGCGCGGTGTACATCGACTCGGGCTATGGGGTCGCCCACGCCGTGGTGAGCCGCTGGATCGCCGAACTCGACGAAGACCTCCAGCGCGCGGGCGAGGACTTCAAAAGCCAGCTCCAGGAGCGCCTGCAGCGGCGGCGACAGATGCCGCGGTACCGGATCGCGCAGGAGGAAGGCCCCGATCATGCCCGGACCTTCGTGGCGGTGGTCGAGGCCGCCGGCAAGCCACTCGGCGAGGGCCGGGGGAAGAGCAAGAAGGAAGCGGAGCAGGCGGCTGCGGCCAAGGCGCTAGATCGCGTGGAGCACGGTGGGGCGTGAAGCGCCTCTGGGCGCCGTGGCGGGTGACCTACATCACCGCCGCTAAGGTGCCC
>JBGPLF010000214.1:0-7214 GCA_041486265.1 bacterium | reverse complement strand
GTGCCAAACGCAAACTTTACCCCGGCCTCTCGCATGCGGGCCAGAAAGCTACCGGGGGGATTCTTTTCCGCTTGACGCCGACGCGCCGCGACCACCTCCGCCGGCATCCCTCGCGCGGGGCCACGCTCCGTCTGCAGCACGCGTGGAGAGAAGGTTGGAACCACCATGATATGGCGTTCCACCATCCGCGCCAGCACCTCGTCCTCGACAGGTCCACCGTGCTCGATAGAATCGAACCCCGCGTCCACAACATTCCGAATCGCCTGGGCGATCGAGGCGTGCGCAGTAATCCGCCTCGCCCGGCGATGAGCCTCATCGGCAGCCGCCCGAAGCTCGTCCACAGTGTATTGCGGGGTGGCCTCGTTGGCGATCACCTTAATATGATCGGCTCCACGCTTCACCTGGGCGCGGACGGCCGCACGTACCCCATCCACACCGTCGGCCTCCTGTCCACACCACCAGGTATGGCCGCCGGTGCACATAAGCGCTCTACCCGCTATAAAGAGCCTTGGGCCGCGGATCAGCCTCCGCCGCAGGGCCTCCTTGGCATCGAACGCGCTGTTGTTCATCCCGACATCACGGAGGGCGGTGAGTCCAACGCACAGTGATTTCCGCAGATTCGCGGCGGCCTTGATCCCATTGATGCCGTCTGAATCATGCAGCGCCTCATCACGCAGGATCCCCGTGGGGCCTCCATCCCAACCCATGCCGCTCCAACCGAGGTGTACGTGATTGTTGGAGAATCCCGGCAAGATCGAGAGGCCGCTTACGTCGATGCGGGCTGCCTGGTGGGCCGGGCCAAAATCATCGGGAGACCCTACCGCCGCGATGCGCTCGTTCTCAATGAGCACGTCAGCACGGCGCCGCTCCCCAGTGCGTACGTCCAGAACCGTTCCGCCGGTCAGCATGAACTGAGCCATCGAGCTTCCCTCCTAAGGTTTCTCAATAAGGGGCGCGCTTGGCAGGCAACGCCTCCCTACTGGTCGGAACGCCGCTTCAGGAGGGAATCAGCGCCCTCGCGGCGAGCGTCCCACGCCGTGGAACAACACCACTACTCATAGGTATCGGGCCGCCTGCTACCGGACCCGCCCGGATCGCCCCCGCCTTGCAGACTACAGCCAGCGAGTGGAGTGCACACTGTCGGTGCGAGGAATGCCAACCGGATGCAGTCCGCGTCATCGCGACGTAGCACCCCCCCGGCCGTAGCCACGTGGTTCCGCAATGTCTGCAGGAAATCCTGCCATTCCAGTGGAACAATAACGCGCCAATTGCCTAACCGACGTGGCGTCAACGGGTGCTCGCAATCTGGGCCACCGGATTTCTGAGGAGAAAGGATGAGGCATGAACCAGACGGCGAGAACGTCCCTCATCGAGCGTATGCAGTCCCGACGGGCCTGGGCGGTCGGAGAAGGGTTTCCGCGCCAGACCTCCGTTCCAACGGTCGGGCTCCTTTCCCTCTCCACCGGAACCCCGGATTTTGCCACTCCCCCTCACATCATCGAGGCGGCGAAACGGGCCCTGGACGAGAAGCAGACCACCTACACCGCTTGGCGGGGCGTGCCAGAACTTCGCTGGGCCATCGCTGACAAACTTGCGAGAGACAACGGCATCTCAGCCGACCCCGAGACCGAGATCCTCGTCACCACGGGCACACAGGAGGCCTTGCAGGTCGTATGCAAAACGTTGCTCGACCCAGGTGACGACATCCTCATTCACGCGCCCTACTATGATGAATACCGGCGTGACGCGCTGATCGCGGACGCGCGTTTGGTCCCCGTGCCGACTCGACAGGAGGACAACTTCGCGATCGACGCCGCAGAAGTCGAGGCGCGCATCACTCCTCGCACGAAAGCGATCATCATTGTCACGCCGAGCAACCCCACTGGAGCGGTCCAACCGCGGGCCGCACTGGAACAGATTGCAGACATCGCGCGCAGGCATGATCTCGTCGTCATCTCCGACGAGCTGTACGAGAAATTCGTTTACGAAGACAACCGTCACAACAGCATTGCCTCATTTCCCGGACTCCGGGAGCGCACGATCACCATCAACGGATTCTCCAAATGCTGCTCGATGACGGGGTTCCGTGTCGGTTACATCGCCGCACCAGCCGACTTCATCCTGGCGATGCTGCCGATCAAGCACGGGATGACTATCTGCGCTCCCGCCGTCTCTCAGTGGGCGGCTCTCGCCTCCCTCACCGGCCCGCAGGATTGGTTCAAGAGCGTTCTGGAGGAGTATGACCTCCGGCGCCGCCTCTGGCTCAACGCCCTCGATGCGGCTGGGCTCACGTACGGACGTCCACAGGGAGCATACTACGTATATATCAACGTTGGCTCGACAGGTCTGACTGCCGAGGGGTTTTCCCGCCGTCTCAGGGAAGAGTACGGAATCGCTATTGGTTCCGGCGGCGGCATAGGCCGTGAGTGGGAAATGTACGTTCGAGGTTCGTTGGCTGTACCGACGACGCAACTGCGCGAAGGGCTCGATCGTCTCACCGATGCCGTTGGCCGGTTCACACACACACGCGCGTAAGCCCTCGCCCCCGTCCATTGGGTGGGTTGGATCACAGGGTCGTGCTTCTCAAAACGCCTGAGTCGAAGCTTTGCGATTGAAAGCATCTCACCCAGACGTTAGCAACGGGTATGCGTCCCCGTGCCTTGTGCCGTGGGTCCCACCCCCTGCGCTCTGCCTTTGGCCTCATCCGCGTACCTCCTCGACGATGATTGGATGCCTGCACGAAGAACGAAATCATCCCGCGGACCGGCCGGAGGGCTGGCGGATCCCATGCCGACGCCGGAACGCGTCCATCTCCACGCGGCGGCCCGTCTCGCTCGATTCCATTGCGGCAAAGACCATGGCGAGCGTTTGGAGATGATCCCAGCCGTCGCAGGGAACCGGCCGTCCCTCGCGCACGCTGTCCACGAAGTGCCTGAGCAACCGCCTCGAGTCGTCGTGAAAGGCTTCAAGGGACTCCAGCGAGACAGGAGTGAGCTCCGGATCGCCGGTGGCCGCTGTGTAGAGATCGCTGAAGAGCTGCCGCTGCGTGATGATGCCGCGCTCACAGTCGGTACGCCATTCAAACCACATCTGGTTCCAGCCTCCGCTCCAGGTGCCCAAATACTGCACCCTGATGCCGTTACTCAGTTCCATGAAACTCGCCACGTTGCTGTCATGGGCGTATGGGCTCCATGACGGGTTCCAGGTGTTGGCCTGGATCCATACGGGCTCCGCCCCGTAGCAGTACCGAATCAGATCGAAGTGATGGATCGTCTGGTCAACCAGCATAGGATGCCGGACGGTGACGGGGTACCGGGTGCCCCAGTTCAGATGTGGGGCGTACGGATCCCGGTTGCGCAAGTACGTGAAGTGCGCAAAGCCGGGCTTCCCGAACGACTCCTCGGCCAGGATCTGCCGGATCTTGAGGCTGACGGGCAGATACCGAAACTGGACGCTCATGCTGAGCGCCGCTCCCGCCGCCTCAGCCTGCTCCACGAGGGAGATGGCGGTAGACAACTCTTCCGCCAACGGCTTCTCCGCGAGCACTGCCAGCCGCCAGCGCAGAGCGAATTCGATCACCGCAGGATGCGTATACGGCGGAGTGACCACCAGCACGGCGTCCGGCTGCACGCGCTCAACGGCAGCTTCCAGCTCGCGGAAGGCCGGCCGGCCCCGAGGCTCGGCCAGGGTGCGGGCATTCGCCTCGTTGACGTCGACGAAGGCGGCGATGTCGACATCCTCAACCCGATCGGTGACCTCCGCCCAGGTCTTGCCGCGGGCTCCACAGCCCACCAGCACGAATCGAAACGACAACGCCGGACACCTCCTCGAATGATGGCCGCGCCGGGGCGGGTTGTCCCGAGCTCCGTCGCAATGACACTCACAAAGTCCCGAGCGCGTTCCACCATGCCCGACACGCCTTCCGTGTCCACAGAGATATAGACCTTCATCGCATCCTTCCTCACTCTGCGACGCGGCGGCAGCGGTGCCGATCTTTTGGGTTTCACAGCATCTCGCGGATCCGCTGGCCGATCTCGTCTGCCTCCTCGTCGGACACTCCGGGATGGCACGGCAGGCAGAGCAGCTCAGCCGACACGCGTTCGGCCACAGGGAAGTCACCCGCCCGATAACCCGCCTGCCAGTGCGGCTGGAGATGGATAGGGGGCACGTAGTGGATTCCCGTCTCGATCCCAGCTTCCAGCAGGCGCTGGTGCACGCGGTCACGGTCGGGCAAGCGAATCACGTATGTGCGATACGCATGCTCGTACCCGTCGGGAACCTTGGGTGGGACGGCCTCGGAGCCCGCGACATACCGCGTGTAGATGCCGGCGATGGCGCGCCTGCGGGCGACCTCTTCATCGAGGTGCCGAAGCCGCACCCGCAGCGCGGCGGCCTGCAGGGTGTCCAAGCGGGCGTTGAAGCCTAGCCGCACGGTGACGTTGGGCGGCGCGCCGGGCTGGCGGTCCGCACGATAGGCGCTGCCGTCGCGGCCGTAGTGTCGGAGGCTGTTCGCCAGGCGCGCAGCCCCATCGCGATCGGTCACCACGGCGCCGCCGCTGCCCAGCCCACCGAGGACCTTGCCGGCCGCCAAGCTGAAGATTGCGGCGTCGCCCAGGCTGCCCGCACGGCGGCCGCGGTACGTCGCGCCCGCGGCCAGTGCGGCGTCCTCGACCACCAGCTGCTGGTGGCGGCGCGCAATGGCCCCGATCGCGTCCATATCACAGGGCAGCCCGTACATGTGGACCGGAACGATCGCCCGCGTCCGAGAGGTCACGGCGGCGGCGACCGACGCCGGATCGAGATTGAACGTTGCAGCGTCGACATCGGCCAGCCGGACGGCCGCGCCGGTGTGCTCGATGCCCAGACAGGTGCCGATGTCGGTGTTGGCTGCCGTGATCACCTCATCGCCCGGTCCGATGCCCAGGGCGCGCAGCACCAAGTGGAGCGCCTGAGTCCCCGATGTCGTGGCCACGCAATGCCGGACGCCGCAGTAGGCGGCGAACTCCTGCTCGAACTGGCGCACCGGCTCGCCCATCTCGAAGTTCCCGCGCTCGAGGACCTCGCGCAGCGCCTCGTCCATCTCGTCCCGGTAGCGCCGGAAGTTCATTGTTGTGTCATACAGCCGGACTCGTATGTTCATCGTCTGCGCCACGGCCTGCTCCTCGGCATCACACAGGGGCAACTCGGCGGAAACAGTCGATGGACGGTCAGGCCGGCCCGCTCCGCGAGGCGGGGTGCCATCTTTCGTGTGAGCCCCTCGGCGACGCGCAGGGTCTCGCGCTCATCAAGACCGGATACGCGCCCAGTGGCGGGCATGTGCCACCCGTCCACGAACACGTGCTCAACGCGGTTCCTGGGGCGCGCTCGTCAAAAACGCGACCAGGAACTCGACCAGCGCCTCGAGATCGGCCTCCTTGACCGTCTCGTACGGGCTGTGCGTGTAGCGGCACGGAAAGGCGACCATGGCGGTGGGTACGCCCTCCATGATCCATTCCTTGCCATCGCTGCCGAAGTTCTGGAAGGTAGCGTGCTGGATGGGGATCTGAGCGGTCTGCGCGCACCGGGCAAGCGCGAGGGTGATTGCGCGACTGTACGTAACCTGGGCGTCCTTATGTACCAGGATCGGGCCACCGCCCAGGCGGACGGGCATACTGCGCTCATCGACCAGCGGGATGTCGCCCGCAAGGCCGACCTCCACGACCAGTCCCAGGTCGAATCCAGCCGCCACGGACCGGGCGCCCACCAGACCGATTTCCTCCTGAACTGTCGAGGCGAACCACACGTCGTAGCGCAGGCGCGAGCGGTCCACCCGCTCCGCCAGCGCGGTCATGACCGCCAGGCCGGCGCGGTCATCCATGGCTTTACCCACGATGTTCCCACCGCTGCGGCGTGTCGAGACGGCGTTGATGACAGGGCACCCAGGGTGAATCCCCATCGCTTCGGCCTCCGCCCGACTGCGCGCGCCCACATCCACAAAGAAATCCAGCCAATCGATCGCGTGACTCTCGGCGTGCTGACGCTGCTGGCGGGTGAGCACATGCCCGGAGGCCGTAACGAAGGTACCCTCCACTATCCGGTCTGTCGTAAAGACGTGCGCCACAAGCCCGAGCGGCACGGGTTCGGGCAGCCGCTGCTCGGCCATCCCGCGCCCGGAGGTCAGCCACAGATATCCGCCTGCGTCGACGCTCTTCACGCGGAAGGCAATCTCGTCCGCGTGTGCACCGATGAGCACGCGGGGCCCGGTTCCGCCGAGGCAGGCCATCACGTTCCCAATCGGCGTGCGCTGAACGGCTAGGCCGAGGTCGCGCCACCGACGGGCGAGCCAGTCCTGCACGGGATCCTCGAATCCAGTGGGGCCGGCGAGCTCTGTGAGCGTCTTCACCAAATCAAAGAGCGGCGCCATAATAGTAAAACAAGTTTTTCAACCCCCGCAGGAAATCCTGCCTTCGAACTGAACTAGCGCTACTGGAGTTGCGATATCTCAGGAGGATGAGTGTGAAGACACCGGAACAGGCGGCCTACCTTTGCGAGGGCGCAGATCTGTTCGAACGAGTCCGCAACGGTTCGGAAACGTTCACCCCTAGCTTCCGCAAGGTTGCCGAGTACATCATCAATCATACTCAGGAGGTCGCGTTCTCACCGGCCGCCAGGGTTGCGGCGGTAGCGGGCGTGAGCGAGTCTGTCGTCGTTCGTTTCGCAGGCGGACTCGGCTACGCTGGTTACCCATCTATGCAGCAAGCTGCCCAGGCCTTCGTCAGGTCTCAGTTGATTGGGCCATCAACGAGGTTTGATGCGCTGCCGATCACTAGCGCGTCGACGGCGCGCGACATCTTCCACTCCGTACTCCTACAGGACGCGCGCAATCTGCACACAACCGACGAATACCTGCCCAACCACTCGGCGTTTACCAAGATGGTGCATGCGCTGGTAGACGCACAGCGCGTATACGTCGCCGGCTTTCGCGGGCTCAGTGCTCTCGCCAGCCTTAGCGCGTTTCTCCTTGACATGGCCGGGTTCGATTCAGTGCCGATCACACATGGGGATGCCTTCGGCTTCCAGGCCGCCTCGCGGATGCGCAGAGGCGACCTGTTGCTCGCCTTCGCCTTCGTACGCTATACAAAAGCCACGAAAGACCTAGTTGAAATGGCGCACCGCCGCGACGCGTCCACGATCGTGATCTGCGACTCTGTGATGGCCCCGGCCGCGCGTAATGC
>JBGPLF010000213.1:0-7264 GCA_041486265.1 bacterium | reverse complement strand
CTCATGCTTGTCTCCTCTCGTGTCATGTTCGCTCTGCCGACACCACAATCCGGTCGAGCGCTGCCCGGATGAACGCCCGGTACAGCGGATGCGGCCGGTTTGGCCGCGACCGGTACTCGCCATGGAACTGCGTCCCCACAAACCAGGGATGATCGGGCAGTTCCATGATCTCCACCAGGTCCTGGTCGGGGAAGAGCCCCGTCACACGCAGCCCGTGGGCTTCGAGGATCGAGCGATAGGTATTGTTGACCTCATAACGGTGACGATGACGCTCGCCGATCTCAGGCACCCCGTAGGCCTCCATCGCGCGCGAGCCCGGGGCCAACCGGCAGGGGTAGCGGCCCAACCGCATCGTGCCGCCCTTGTCCTCAATGCCGAGCTGCTCCGCCAGGAGCGATATAACAGGATGGGGCGTGTCGGGATTCACCTCCGTGCTGTTCGCGCCGGTGAGCCCGCAGACGTGCCGCGCGAACTCCACCACCGCCCACTGGAGCCCGTAGCAGATGCCCAGGAACGGCACCCCCTGCTCACGCGCGTAGCGGATCGCGCGGACCTTCCCCTCCACCCCGCGCGCGCCGAAGCCGGGACATACCAGGATCCCGTGATAGGACACCAGCCGGGCCGCCAGCTCAGCATCCCCCCACTGCTCGATCTCTTCTGAGTCAACCTTCGTAATCTCCACCGCGCAGTCGTTGGCGACGCCGCCGTGCCGCAGGGCCTCCACGATGCTCACGTAGGAATCCTCGACGCCCATGTACTTGCCAACCAGGCCGATCCGCACGCTCCGCTGAGGCCGGAGGATCCGATCGACGATCTCCCGCCACTCGGCCAAATCGGGTTCGGGCAGGTCCAGATGCAGGCGACGCAGGACGATCCGGCCCAAACCTTCCTGCTCCAGGATCAATGGGACTTCATAGATGGTTGGGGCATCCAGGGCCTGTATGACTGCCTCGGGGTCCACGTCGCAGAAGAGCGCGATCTTCTCCTTGAGGCTGCGGCCGATCGGCCGCTCGGTCCGGCAAATGATCACGTCCGGCTGGATCCCGATGCTGCGCAGTTCCTTGACGCTGTGCTGGGTGGGTTTCGTCTTCAGTTCGCCGGCCGCACGCAGGTAGGGAATCAGCGAGACATGGATGTACATCACGTGCTCGTCGCCGACCGTGCGGCGGAACTGGCGGATCGCTTCGAGGAACGGCAGGCCCTCGATGTCGCCGACGGTGCCGCCCACCTCGACGATGACGACGGCGGCGCCGCTGCTCCGCGCCAGCGCCCTGATCTCATCCTTGATCTCATTCGTCACGTGAGGGATGACCTGGACCGTACCGCCCAGGTATTCGCCGCGGCGCTCGCGCGCGATCACCGCGTTGTAGATCTTCCCGGTGGTGGTATTGTTCGCCCGACCGAGATTCTCGTCGATGAACCGCTCGTAGTGGCCCAGGTCCATATCGGTCTCGGCGCCGTCGTCCGTAACGAAGACCTCACCGTGCTGATGCGGGTTCATCGTGCCCGCGTCGACATTAACGTAGGGGTCGAACTTGAGGAGCGTGACCCGCAGGCCCCGGCTCTTCAGCAGCCGCCCAATCGAGGCTGAGGCGATGCCCTTCCCCAGGGCGGATGCCACACCACCGGTTACAAAGATGTACTTGGTCACGGCGTCCCTCCTCAGGAACCCTTGCCGGTGCTGCTGGACATTTTCTTCCGGTTGGCCTGCCCCAGCAACTCCCCGGCGTATTCGCGCGCAATCGGCGTCGTGAGGCGACCCGACAACATCCGGGCGATCTCGTCGACGCGCTCCTTCCACGACGCGAGTTTCTGGACCCGCACGTGCGTCCGCCCCCGCTCGACGTCCTTTGTGACCCAAAAGTGCTGGTCGGCCAGGCTCGCGATCTGCGCAAGGTGCGTCACACATAACACCTGGCGGTGGCGGGCCGCCGTAGTGAGCAGCACTCCCAGGGGCCCGGCGGTGCGGGCGCCGATCCCGGCATCTACCTCGTCGCAGACCATGACCGGCACACCACCCGTGGTCGCCAGGACGTGCCGCAGCGCCAGCATCACCCGGGACAGTTCTCCGCCGGAGGCGATCTTCGCCAGCGGCCGCGGCGCCTCGCCTGGGTTGGGGGCCAGCAGGAATTCAACGCGGTCGACTCCGGAGGGTGTCACCGCGACGCGTTCGTCGCCCACCAGCAGCCCGTCGGGATCGGGGGTGCGGCCAAACTCCACGATCAGGCGGGCCCGCTTCATGTCCAACATCTGGAGTTCGTGCACCACGCCGTCCTCGAGCCGCCCCGCCGCCTGCCGACGCAACTCAGAGAGACGGGCACAGCGGCCAGCCAGGTCTCGCTCCAGACCCGCCATCGCCGGGGCCAGGTCGGCGACGCGCGCGCTGCTGGCTTCCAACCGGGCCAACTCCGCCGCCGCATCGTCCCGCGACGCCACGACCGCCTCAACGGTCTCACCATACTTCCGCTTCAGTGTCCGAATCAACTCCAGTCGTTGGTCAGTGGCCTCCAGTTCATCTGGTTGAGCCTCGATCCCCTGAAGGTATCCGGCCAGTCCATGGGCCACATCGGCCAGTTCACTGGAGAGCAAATCGATGCGCTCGGCGACGGAAGCCAGCGCGGGATCGAGTCCTGCCGCGTCTCGCAACGCGCCCCGTGCCTGGCCCAGCCGGTCGACCGCCGCCTGCCCGTCGGCCTCATAGAGGGCGGCATAGGCGGCCGCCGCCGCGGCAGCGAGCCGTTCAGCGTTCGCCAGCCGGGTGCGGCGGGTCGTCAGCGCCTCCTCTTCACCGGGGTGCAGGCGGGCCGCCTCGATTTCCGCGACCTGATGACGCAGCAGTTCGATCTGCCGCAGGCGCTCGCGTTCGCTGGTCAACAGCGCTTCGTGCTCGTCACGAAGCGCCCTGAGCTTCGCCACCCGCTCGGCGATCTCAGCCCGCTGGGTAAGCAGGGGCGTCCCGCCGAGCGCGTCGAGCAAATCCAGGTGCGTCTGGAACCGCAGGAGTTGTTGGCTTTCGTGCTGGCCGATCACCTCGACCAGCAGGTCGCCGAGGTCTTTCAGCATACCGGCCGTGGCCGGGCGTCCGTTGATCCAGGCCCGGGACCGGCCTTCGGCCGCGATCTCCCGCGCGACGACTAGGTCATCCGGTTCCAGTCCCTGAGCCGACAGCCACCGGCCGACGGGGCCCTCGCGTCCGATTGCAAACCGCGCCTCGACCCTCGCAGCGGGCGCACCGGTACGCACCAGGTCGGTGCTGGCCCGCGCGCCCAGCGCCGAAGTCAGGGCATCCACGATGATCGACTTCCCGGCACCGGTCTCACCGCTCAGCACATTCAGCCCGGGCCCGAACTCGACGGTGGCGCTCTCGACTACCGCAAAGTTCTGGATGCGCAGTTCGACCAGCACTACCGTTCCCCCCACGCGAGCTTCTCACGCAGGATGCGGTAGAACCTGGGCGCTCCCCGCCTCACCAGCCGCGTACGCGCGGCGGCGCGCCGCACGATCACCCGCTCCCCCCCGTGCAGGGGATGGCTCTCCTGACCGTCCACACTCAGCGTGACGTCCTCGGCCGCCCCCATCGCCTCGACGGTCACGGCGGCCCCCCCGGCGACCACGACCGGCCGCGCCGTCAGCATGTGCGGGCAGATTGGGGTGACGATCAGTACGTCCACCTGGGGATGGACAATCGGACCGCCGGCCGACAGCGAGTAAGCCGTGGATCCGGTCGGCGTGGCGACGATCACGCCGTCGGCGGAGTAGGTGGAGAGATGCTCGTCGTTCACCCACGTGGCCACGCGGATGACGCGGGCCACCCCGGTCTTGGCCACCACCATGTCGTTGAGCGCCAAGCACCGCAGCCGGACGCCCCCATCCTTGACAATCTCTGCCTCGAGCATCGCGCGATCGTCAATGACTGCTGCGCCCCCAACGACCTCGGCGATGGCGGCCGGCAACTCTCCGAGCGGCACTTCGGCGAGGAAACCGAACCCTCCGATGTTAACCCCTAGGATAGGCACCCGGCCGGCGGCCAGCCGCGCCGCTGAGAGAATCGTGCCGTCCCCACCCAGAACCACGAGCAGGTCGCCGTCTTCGACGAGCGCCGTATCCGGAGCGGCCAGGTCGGGCCGGCCTGCCGCATCGGCCCCTGCACCGTTCAGGTGCACAACAGCGCCATGCCCGGCGAGCACGCGCAGGGCGTCACGCAGCAATTCGCCCGCCTGTGGATAGGCCGCGAACCGAGGTGCGTTAATGATCATCCCGACGCGCGTCAACGCCCGCCGGCCTCCAGTCCGTAGACCACGCGAAGAATCTCCCGTTCCAGATCAGCCCCCTCCCAACCAGCCCCCTCCCGATCGTCTCCGTTGAGTTCATCGGCACTACCGCCGCCGGATTTCCGGAGGGCGACGAAGAACTCTCGGTTGCCGTCGGGCCCAAGGATCGGCGAGGCGACCAGACCGATCGGAGCCAGCCCCATGGAGCGCACGTTGCCAACAACCCGCCGCAGCACCACCTCGTGCACGGCGCGATCGCGGACGACCCCCCGCGGCGCGGCCTTTGGACCGGCCTCGAACTGGGGCTTGACCAGCGCCAGCACCAACCCTCTCGGCCGCACCATCCGAGCGACCGCGGGCAGCACCGTCAGCACCGAAATAAACGAACAATCGACCGTCGCCAGATCGACCGGCCCGGGGAGATCGGCCGGCTGCATCCGCGCGGCGTGGTGACCTTCAAGCACGACTACGCGAGGATCCTGGCGCAGGCGCCAGTGAAGTTGCCCGCGGCCGACATCGACCGCATAGACCTGGCGCGCGCCGCGCTGGAGCACGCAGTCGGTAAAGCCGCCCGTTGACGCGCCGACGTCCAGAACAACGATCCCATCGGGATTCACGCCAAACGCGTCCAGCGCCGCCGCCAGCTTGAGCCCTCCGCGGCTGACGAACGCCGGGCCTCGCGCTCGGCGCTCCACGGTGGCAGTCTCGGGGATCAGGGTCCCGGGTTTGTCCATGCGCTGCCCGCCGACGAAGATCTCGCCGGCCCGAATCGCCGCTTCAGCCTGATGGCGACTCGGCGCCAGTCCATGCGTCACGACGAGATGGTCGAGCCGCATCCGACCTGCCCTCGGCGGTCGTGTCCCGGTAGCGTGCTTCCCGGTCGCCGCGGCGCCCATGCTTACGACTCCCGCTCCAGCATTGCGTGCGCAAGCGCCGTGAGCACCGCTGCCTGTGGCCCCCATCTCGCGAGCGCGGATATGGCCTGCGTCGTATGCTCGACCGCGATCGCGCGTGACCGCTCGAGTCCGAATGCGGACGGAAAGGTCAATTTGGCACCAGGGGCATCGTGATGAGTGTCCTTGCCCAGCGTCTCTGCCTCGCCCACCTCATCGAGCACGTCGTCGATGATCTGAAAGGCGAGTCCCAGGTGGTCGCCAAAGACGGTTAGCGCCGCGAGGGCACTCGGCGTCGCATCGGCCAGGATGGCGCCGCCGCGGACGCACGCGCGGATCAGCGCCGCGGTCTTCCAGCGATGGATCATGTAGACGCCTTCTCGCCGGTCCCGTGGCCAGCGCCCGAGGTGCGCGAGTTCCGACCGGCCTTCCGCCAGGAGATCGAGGACCTGCCCGCCCACCATGCCCTGGGTGCCGATGGCCGAGGCCACCTCTTCAATGACACGCACGGCGCGGGCCGGTCCGGCGATCTGAGCCGTCTGCACCATCAGGTTAAAGGCCAGTGCGTGAAGCGCATCGCCAGCCAGCACCGCCAGAGCCTCGCCAAAGACGACGTGGCAGGTGGGACGGTTGCGGCGTGTGGCCGCGTTGTCCATCGACGGCAGATCGTCGTGGATGAGCGAGTAGGTGTGGATTAACTCGACCGCGCACGCGGTCGGCACCAGCAGGTCGAGTGATCCGCCGGCGGCCTCACCGGAGGCGAGGACCAGCATCGACCGCACCCGCTTCCCGCCGGCAAAGAGGCTGTGCCGCATCGCGGCGTGCAGGGGCCCGGGCACCGCGCCGACGGGAGGCAGCGCCGCCTCGAGCGCCGATTCCACGAGCGGGAGCCGCGACGCCAGGTACGACCTCAGGTCGCCTGTCACCGCCGCGGGCTCACGCACGCTCATCGGCGCGGATCACGAAACTGGCCTCATGCCGCGGTGGTTCCCATCGCACGTCGACATCACTGACCGACGCGCCAGCCGGGCCTGCCCGGACGGCTTCGATCAGCACCTCTACGCCCGCAGCAGGACCTTCGACCACGACCTCGACGCGGCGATCGTGGAGATTCCGCGCGAATCCCGCCAGACCGAGTCGCTGCGCCCGACGCTGCACAAAGAACCGGAACCCCACTCCCTGGACGTGGCCGCGCACCCAGAGATGAACCCGCACCGGGTTCGCCACGGAAGGTGCGTTAGCGTCCGGACGCCGGTTGGGATCCCGCTGCATGGCTCCCCTCACGATTGATCGCGCCGAGCACGCCGTTCACAAACCCGCCCGACTCTTCGGTGCCGTACTTCTTCGCGAGCTCGACGGCCTCGTTGATCACCACGCCCGGCGCGGTCGCAAGGTGCCCGAGTTCATAGAGGGCCATCCTGAGGATGACACGATCGATGCTTGCCAGGCGGTCGAGCGTCCACCCCGAGAGGTGGCGCACAATCAACACGTCGAGCTCTGGTGTGTGCGCCACTGTGCCACGGCACACCTCTTCGACAAAGTCCCACTCCACGGTGGCGTCGTTGCGAGGGGCTGCGGACAGTGCCTCGTCGATCGGCAGCCGGCCGACGTCGTGCTGGAAGAGGATCTGCAGAGCCACGTCCCTAGCCTGGCGGCGGCGCGTCTTCACGACCGTCCCGCCCACAGCCGGGTCCAAGAAATGGAGCGACCACCCCGGAGGGTCCGCCGCCCGCGACCGCGACCGGTGACCCGGCGCACGCGTTCGGACGCGGCAGACATCCGTCGGTGGTCCTGCACGTCAGTATTTTACCAGCCGCCAGGGCTGAGGGGAACTCCCAGCGTGCGAGCACGGACCCGGCACCCGATCCGCCCGCGCAGGGGACGCGCTACTTCAGGCGCTCGAGATACTCCCCGGTCCGGGTGTCGACCCGAACGGTGCTGCCTACCTCGACGAAGAAGGGCACTTGTACGACGGCCCCCGTCTCCAACGTCGCGGGCTTCGACCCGCCAGAGGCGGTGTCGCCCCGGATACCCGGCGCGGTCTCGGTGACCGCGAGGTCGACCGAGTTCGGGAGTTCCACGGCAATCGGCCGGTCTTCG
>JBGPLF010000212.1:0-7307 GCA_041486265.1 bacterium | reverse complement strand
GGGTCCAGAATCGCGATCGTCACACTCGACCTGTGTCTGATCCCCCTGCACAGAATGGACGAGTGGCGTCGCCACGTCGCTGATGCGGTTGGGACGCCGCTCTCGCATGTCATGATCAACCTTAACCATACCCATAGCGGGCCGGCGCTCCCCGATTATCCGCCCGAATTCCAGTACCAGCGCCCGATGCTGCAGGCATATCAGGAGATGATGGTGGGCCGCCTCGTCGAATCCGCCGCCGAGGCCGTCGCCTCGCTGCAACCCGCCCGCCTCACCTCGGGGTGGGGATCGAGCCACATCGGGGTCAACCGGCGCGAGATGGGACCCGATGGGCTGGTCTTCCTGGGCGAGGTGCCAGACGGGGAGATCGACCCGGCCGTCGGGGTCATCCGCGTCGACGATCTGGCCGGGCGACCCATCGCCATCCTGTTCAGTTACGGATGCCATCCGGTCGTCGTTGGGCCGAGATCGCCCGTCATCTCACCGGACTTCCCGGGCGCCGCGCGGGAGGTAGTCGAGGGGGCGGTGGGCGGGGTGGCGCTCTTCCTACAGGCCTGCGGGGGGGACATCATGCCGGTGGGAGGCATGGGGTATGAGAAAGACTGCCGCGACGCCAAGACCCGGGTCGGGACCATGCTGGCCGGTGAGGTGGTGAAGGTGGCGGCGGGACTGCGGACTCACGTCAGGCGCGGAGAGCGAACGTGGCTCGGGTCGCTGCTCGGTAGCGGAATGACCCTGACGCCTTGGGTGCCCGTCGAAGGCGAGACGTGCACCTTCATGGGCGCGGCTGCTGAGACCCTGGCGCTGGACCTGGTCGAGCTGCCCTCGCTCGCAGAGGCTGAGGAGATTCGCGCGGAACGAACACGGGAATTGGAGGAGGCGCGGGCCGGCGGGCGGGAGCGCAACATCCAGGTCGCCGCTCGCTTCGCGGTGTGGGCGGACCGGTTGGTGGAGGCAGTGCGCAACGGCGGGCCCACGACGTGGGATTTCACGATTCAGACGATCCGCGTCAACGACATCGTGCTGGCCGGCCTGAGCGCGGAAACATTCGCCGGGACCGGCCTGACGATCAAGGCGCAGTCACCGTTCCCGAACACCCAGGTGCTGGGTTATACGAACGGCTGCGTGTGCTACCTCCCCCGCGCGCAGGACTATCCGCCGGGAGGATGGAACATCCGCGCACGCTACCGGATCCCCGATATGGTCTTCCAGTCGTACCTGTTGCCAACCGGTCTGGATCCGGGGTCGGAGCAGCGCGTGGTAGAGCGGGCGCTGCACCTGATCAATCAACTCGCCTAGGGGCATGGTCCGGGAGCCAAAAGGGGTTGTCTCATGGCAGACCGACTCATGACAGATCGATGGCTTGAGCGATTCGCGGCACAGCGGCCGAAGAGCCGGGCGCTGTTCGCCGAGGCCCGCCAGCGTATCGCCGGCGGCGTCGGACACGACCTGCGCTTCAACCCGATCTCGCCCATCTACATCGACCACGCGCGGGGCGCCCGCAAGTGGGATGTCGACGACAACGAGTTCATCGACTACGGAATGGGTAACGGCGCACTGCTCCTGGGGCACGCCCATCCGGCGGTGCTCCGTGCCGTGCACGACGTGGTGGACAGTGGGCTGCACTTCGGCAACGACCACCCCAGCATGGTCGAGTGGGCGGCGCTGATCCAGGTACTCATGCCGTCCGCCGAACGCATCCGTTTCGTCAACTCGGGGACCGAAGGCTCGATGCTGGCCCTGCGCCTGGCGCGCGCCTTCACACGCCGCACCAAAGTGCTGCGGTTCGAGGGGCACTTCAGCGGCTGGCACGACTATGTGGGCCGAGGCGCGGCGCCGCCATTTGACGCGCCGGTCACGCTGGGCATCCCCCCGTCGATCCTCGAGACAATTGTGGTGATCCCCGCCGATCTCGAGTTCACGGAGCGCACGCTTGAAAGCGACCGCGATATCGCCGCGATCATGATCGAGCCGTCCGGTGCCTCGTGGGGGACCGTACCGCTCAGCGTGGAGTTCAACCGTGAGCTGCGCGAGCTGGCGACCCGTTACGGGGTGCCCCTGATCTATGACGAGGTGATCACCGGGTTCCGCTACAGCCCGGGTGGCTATCAACGCCTCGCCGGCGTGACGCCGGACCTCTCCGTGCTCGGCAAGATCATGACCGGCGGGCTGCCGGGCGGGGCGGTGGTGGGGCGCGCCGACATCATGCGCCTCTTCGAGTACACGGGCGATCCGCAGCACGATCGCCATGGCCGCGTCGCCCACCAGGGGACCTTCAACGCGAATCCCCTCTCGACCGCGGCTGGCGTCGCCACGCTGCGCCTGGCGTCCGACGGCAGTGTCCAGGAGCACGCGGACCGGATGGCCGGCCGGCTGCGCCGGGGGATGGAGGCAGTCCTCGAGGAACTACACGCGGCGGCGTTCGCGTATGGCGATTCGTCGGTCTTCCACGTCTACATGGAAGGGCACCCTGGGTCAGGCGCGAAGAGCCGTGAATTGCTGAGAACCGCGGACGCGGCGACGCTGAAAAGCATTCCGGCCCGGGTCGTGTCCGCCTTTCAGAAGAACCTGCAGATCCGGGGCGTAGACCTGCTCTCGTACACGGGCGGTCTGACATCGTCCGCTCACACCGAGGCGGACGTCGACCAGACGCTTGGGGCATTCCGCGAGACGATGCAGGTCTTGATTGACGAGAACATCGTCGCGCGCCGATGACTCGGACAGACCGGCGGGTAGGGTAGGGTGGGGGGCAGCACCGCAGGAGAAGCCCAGCCCGGAAGAGAAACAGCCGTCTATCGCGCGGCGTACACGTCACCACAACCAGACCGAGTTCGACCCCGGGGGGGAGACGATCATGACCAACTCCAATGGACCACGTCTACCAGGCGCACGTGAATGGAGCATGCTGACCCGCCGCGATCTGATCCGGCTCGCCGGGGGCGGGGTGGGGTTAGCCCTGGCCGGCAGCATGCTGCCGTGGCACACCGTGCTGGCCGCTCCAGCCGACCGGGGGACGCTGCTCGTGGGCGAGAACATCAACAGCATCCGCAGCCAGGATCCTGCCCGGACGATCGAAGCCGCCGGGATGATGATCCATCACGTCACCTATGACACACTCATCACGTTTGATCGAGAAGACCTCAAGACGCCGAAGCCTCTTCTGGCGACGGACTGGAAGGTGTCGAACGACGGGCTGGTCGTCACGTTTTCGATCCGTGAGGGCGTCCGGTTCGTAAGCGGGAATGTCCTCACCGCGGCCGACGTCAAGTGGTCGCTTGACCGTGTGCTCAACCTCAAGGCGAACACCCTCTTCCTGCTGGACGGCGTTGAAGAGGTCATCGCGGTCAATCCTCGGACCATCTCGATCAGGCTCAAGGCGCCCCAGCCATCGCTGATCCCCATCCTGTCACATCCCGGCCTGGGGATTCTGGACAGCAAGCTGGTAATGGAGAAAGGTGGCGAGTCCGGCCCGGGGGCCAATACCAAGGATCAGGCCGAACCCTACTTGAATGCGCACTCGGCGGGCAGCGGCCCGTTCGTGCTCACCAGTTACATCCCCGCTCAGGAGCTTGTGCTCGAACGGAACACCAACTACTGGCGCAGACCGGCGCAACTCCAGCGGATCGTGTTCCGGCATGTGCCCGAGCCGGTCACCCAGGCTCTTCAGGTCCTGCGGGGCGACCTGGATTTCGCCATGAGCATCGGTCAGGATCAGATCGCGCCGTTGCGGCGGTCGTCAAGCGTGGACGTCCGGACGAGCCCGGCGGCAACGACGTTCTACGTGTTGATGAACAACAACCCCGAGGTCGGCGGACCGTTCTCGAACCCTAAAGTTCAGCAGGCGGTCCGGTACGCGCTGGACTACGAGGGAATCATGGCGATTGCCGGCCCCGGCGCGGTGCGCTTGCCCGGCGTCATCCCCACGCTGTTCCCCGGCTCGTTGAACCCTTCTGACGCCATCAAGACCGACCGCGCCAAGGCCAAGAGCCTGCTGAGCGAAGCCGGTCTCGGCGAGGTCCGGGGGAAGTTGTCATACGGAAGTGATTACGTGTCGTGGGGCATCTCGTACCCGCTCCTGGCGCAGAAGATCCAGGGGGATCTGGCACAGGTCGGGATCAACCTCCAGCTTGATGGCCTGCCGATCGTTACCTCACTCGCGCAGTATCGGGGTGGCAGGAACCAGGTCGGCGTGTGGGGATGGGCGGCGGACTACCCCGACCCGAGTGACTTTCTGGTGTACGCGCCCGGCCGTGTCGTGGGCAAGCGCGCGGGGTGGCTGCCGTCGGCGAGCCCGGCGGCCCAGCAACTCGCGACCCTCGCCGACCAGGCCGAGGCTGAGATCGACCCGCGCAAGCGCGTGGCCCTCCTTCAGGACTGGGAGCGCCGGATGGCGCAGATCGGGCCTTATGCACCGCTGTTCCAACCTGCGGTCCCCTACGCGTATCGATCAAACGTCGAGAACGTCTCCTACCACAGCGTGTGGGAAGTGGACTTGTACCCGATCCGGAAGACCTAGGAGCGGGCTCACCCGCCGCCCTTAGGCTGCGACGCGCCGGCGCCGGACGACGTGCACCTGGGTCGCTATATCCTGCGTCGGCTGCTCGTTATCCCTCCGATGCTCGTGGGGATAACGCTCTTGAGCTTTGTCCTGTCGCATACCGTCCCGTCCGATCCGATCGCCGCCAACCTGGGTGACCAGGCGGCGGCGAATCCCGTGGTCGTCGCGGCGTTTCGCCAGCGCTGGGGGCTCGACCGTCCCCTCCCTGAGCAGTACGGGATCTACCTCTGGCGCCTCGTCCACGGCGACATGGGCGTATCCATTTCGACACATCAGCCGGTCGTGATGGACCTGAAGCAACGCCTGCCCGCGACCGTTGAGCTGGCGATCGCCGCGCTGGTCATCAGCCTTGTCATCGGCGTCCCCCTCGGGATCCTGTCCGCGGTCCGCCGGGATAGCGCCATCGACCAGGTGGCACGCAGCGTGGCGCTCGTCGGCGTCGCGATGCCGGTGTTCTGGCTAGGCCTGGTGGCACTGCTCATCTTCTACGCCCGACTCGGGTGGGCGCCGTCCCCGGGGCAGCTCAACCCTGGATCACCGCGTCCACCGTTCATCACTGGGTTCATTCTCGTCGATGCCTTGCTCTGGGGGCGCGCCGACGTGGCGAAGGACGCGCTGGCGCACCTAGTCTTGCCCGCACTTGTGCTCGCCTCGTACAGCGTCGGGGTGATCACCCGCATGATGCGCGGCAGTATGCTGGAGGTCCTGGGCGAGGATTATGTCCGGACAGCACATGCGAAAGGGTTGTCGCGCCGGATCGTCACGATCAGGCATGCCGCGCGAAATGCAGCGCTGCCGGTGGTGACGGTGGTCGGACTGAGCTTCGGAGCACTGCTCTCCGGAGCGGTTATCACTGAAACGGTATTCGCGTGGACCGGCCTGGGATCATATGCGTTTAGCAGCGCCACCTCGCTGGACTTTCAGGCGATCATGGGCGTGGGAACCGTCGTCGCTACCGTCTACGTGCTCGTCAACCTGCTCGTGGACGTGTGCTACGCGGCGCTGGATCCGCGCATCCGGTTCGGATAAGGGCGATGGCGGTCCAGGCTCCCACGATACCTTACGCCCCCCGACGGACCACGCGCCTGCTGCCGCGCTCCTTCGCCCGCTCGCCGCTGGCGATCGCCTCACTGGTAGTGGTGGCAGTGTGGTGCGCCGCCGCGCTGGCCGCGTCGAGTCTCGCGCCATATGGTCCACTGGCGCAGGACATCGCCTCACGGTTGGCCCCGCCGAGTCCAGCGCATCTGCTCGGCACCGATCCCCTCGGGCGCGACATTCTCAGCCGGATCCTCTTCGGGGCTCGCCTTTCGATCCCAGTGGGCGTCGCCGCCGTTGTCCTGGCCTTGCTACTCGGCACGCTGATCGGCGGCGCGGCCGGCGCGCTCGGCGGGATCGTCGACGAAGTTCTCATGCGTGTGACCGACCTGATGCTGGCATTTCCAACCGTGATCCTGGCGATGATCATCTCTGCAGCGCTCGGCGCGGGGATCCGGAACGCGGTCATCGCGATCATGGTGGCCTGGTGGCCGTCGTATGCGCGGTTTGTGCGCGGGCTCGTGCTGAGCGTGCGGGAACGCGAGTACGTCGAGGCCGCGCGCGCGCTGGGCGCATCGCCGGTACGCGTCTTTCTGCGGCACGTGCTTCTCAACACGCTGTCACCCCTCGTGATCCTGGGGACGCTCGATGTCGGACGCGCCATCCTCACGTTCGCCTCGCTGAGCTTCCTCGGGCTCGGCCCGCCACCACAGATCCCCGAGTGGGGAGCTATGATCGCCGCCGGTCGAGACTACCTCGACGAGTGGTGGATCGCGACGTTCCCCGGGCTGGCGATCCTGACGCTGGTCCTGGCGCTGAACGTGGTAGGGGACAGCCTGCGGGATGCGCTCGACCCTCGGTTGCGGCAGCAGTAGCTTGAAAGTCATCTCCAGCCGGACATATAATGACAGTCAAAGCTGCGACGGGGAGGAGTAGGTCGGCAGCGTCCCGAGCGAGGAAGGTCCACTGGGTGGAAGACCTTCCGGAAGCGAGCCGGCTGAACGTCGCCTCTGAGCTGCGGTTCGAACTGGTAGTAGGACCGCCGGGATTCGCCCGAGAGCGCGAGACAGAGCGCCGGTCAATCGTGTCGCCAGCGATGCGAGGTTGACCGGCGATCAAGGTGGTACCGCGGAGCGTCGCTTCGCCCTTGGCGAGCGGCGCTGTTGTTTTGTACAGTAGGCGAGCCTCTGAGAGGATGAGGGAGATGGCAGACAAGGGATCCCGCAAAGCGTCGGAGGGCCGGCAAGTGGCAGGAAGCGCGGACGGGACCGGGCCGCGTGGAGCGCCCTACGACCCGCTGCCGGTGGAGCCCCGCCGCTATCAGGACTGGCTGGAGCGCCGCTACTTCCACGCGCCGGTTGATCCGTCGCGCCGACCCGTCGCTAACATGATGCCCCTGCCCAACATCACCCGCACGCTGCACATGGGCCACGCGCTGAACCACACCGTCCAGGATATACTCACACGGTGGCACCGCATGCAGGGCGACAACGCGATGTGGCTGCCGGGCACCGACCATGCCAGTATTGCAACCCATGTGGTGATAGACCGGGAGCTGGCCAAGGAGGGGAAGACGCGTTTCGATCTGGGCCGCGAGAAGTTCTTGGAGTTCGCCCGGGAGAGGAAGGAGAAGTACGGCGGCCTCATCTACGGTCAGATTCGCCGCATGGGATCGGGTTGCGACTGGGACCGTGTGACCTTCACGATGGACCCC
>JBGPLF010000211.1:0-7352 GCA_041486265.1 bacterium | reverse complement strand
TGCAGCCGTGGCGCTTCGTCTTTCGGCTCAAGGTGCGAAATTCGAGATCGAGCCTTCCGAACGTGCGCCGTTGGCGATTAGTTCGTACTCGAAGGATCAAGTTCAGAACGAGTTCCAGAATGCACAAGAAGGTCTTGTCTCCCATGCAGAGCGCATAGTTCTGCACCTCCCCGGCGGAAGCAACCTCGTGAGGTATCTTGGCGTAAGAGGTAATGGATTTGCAGCGCTCGATGCTGCAATGAGTGAGCTGGGGGTAGGCGGTATACTAGTTGGCTCTCCTCTTAGCTCGCAGGATTTCGCCGGAACGAGGTCGGCTGCAGCCAAGTACGTATTTGTACCCCGAGGCGGGTCTGAAGTGTTCTTGCTTGAGACCGTTGATGCGAGCATCGCTGGGCAAAGGCGAGCAATTGCAACTGGTTTGGCGGGGGCCGTCACCGAGATTCTGGCGAGCGATGATTCCGTGGGATTTGAGGAAGAGTACTTGTCGGTAGATGCGTGGGCGCAGCTTTCGACGGACAGGCAGGGTGTGCCAGCCCATCGTCGGCTTGTTAGGTGGAGGGAATTCGTCGCGCAATATGATCTTCCGGGCCACCTTGTTGCAGCTAGCATTGGGATCAGGGGGATCGAGCACGCTATCGCGGAATCTGCGCTTCGTATCCACAGCGGCGGTTCCATCCTCGAGACGGAAATTGGCTCGATCTACGAATCGGAGGTTGGTCGGGCTTCGGACGCTCTTGTTGCTGGGTACTCAGCCTCGACTTGGTTCACAAATGTCCACTCAAGCCGCCGCACCATTCACCCAGCTTTGCCAATCGACGTCCGTGTAGACCGTGAATCTTGCGCTGTGAAGATAGATGCCGGAGTTCACATCAAATCACGAACTGGCCTTCTGCTTGGGACGTCCGACTTGGCACGCTCTCTCCCTCTCTCTGAGGAGGCGCAGGCTATCTACCCCACCCTGGTTAGATCAGTGGACTCGGGTCTGTTCGCGGCGAGACATGGAGTCACGGGAGAAGTCATCCACGCGGCAAGTGTGGCGGCACTGGTGGACGCTGTGGCGACATCAGCCATGGCCACCAAACACGCTGAAAAGGTTGGGGACATTCGTAAGGCTTTCATGCGGAACGTTGGGCACCTGATGGCAAAGGAAGAGTCTTATTTGTCTCCGTTTAGGCCCGGCGTGGAAGTGAATGTCCTTGAAGGCGCTGTCGGAACGGTCGAAGTCCACTGGACAACCGAACAAGTTGCTGTCGGATATGAGGACATGTTCCTTGTTACGTCGTCAGGCCCGGTGCCTCTGAGCTTGTGGGCGTACGAGTGATGAGGTAGGCGCCCTCAGAAGGGCTCGCTGTCACCTTGTCCGAATGAATGGAGGACTGGTTGGAAGGGCACGGGTCGTTCAGTAGCATAAGAGGGGGGAGAGCATGGGGCCATATCGGAAATTCAGCGTGAAGGTGTTCATTCTCGCGCTCGTGAGTGCAGTGTTTGGTTTGACGGCGATCGCCGGGGCCATGACGCTGAAGAGTTCTGACATTCAAACTAACGCGATGATCTCGAAGAGGTTCGTGTTCAATTCGTTCGGTTGCACTGGGGACAACGCGCAGCCGCGGTTGGCTTGGAGCGGCGTTCCGAAGAATACGAAGGCACTCGCACTGGCGGTCTTCGATCCGGATGCCCCCACGACCGTTGGCTTTGTGCACTGGCTTGTGCTCCGCATTCCGCCGACTTCAATGTCCACGACCAGCCTGTCGACAGCCATCAACGGCCTGACGGACTTTGGCGAGCCCGGTTACCACGGACCGTGCCCACCACCCGGCGATAAACCACACCGGTACATCTTCACGCTGTATGCATTGGATACGGATTTTCCGTTTACGGACCACACGACGTACGCGGCATTTCGGTTCACAATACGCGGTCATGTCCTCGCGAGTGCGGGCCTCACGGGGCGCTATGGCCGATGATGGCAGGTCGTACCGAGCGTCAGGAGACTCAGGACGGTACTCGCGTCACTTCGTCCTGGCCTTCGTCAGCGAGAGCGTCTGAACCACGAACCGGCCGTCCCTGATGAGGCCGGTTACGTGAACCATATCTCCCGGCTTCAACGCCGGGAAATTCCGCATGACGTCTGCCGGGACTTCAACCTTGAGCCTGCGGTTCACCTTGAGGGGACGGATGTTCACCGAACCATCCGTCAAGCTGAGGGTGAGCACCGTGGGACTTCCGGGTTCGATGGTCTCGATTTGACCCGCCGCGTAAGCGCTGTCGCTGCCCGCGGCCGCGCCGGGTGTCTTCGGGGACGACGGTGTCGACGGATTCACGGCAAGCGCGGTGAGCGTCGGCAAGAACGTGAGGACCAACACAATGAAGGCCACCAGCATCCGCTGCACGCTCGCACCCCCTGGGTTGCACGGAGGAGAAGGGGTTCAACCTGCCGTGCGCCGCTACCTGCCGGCGGAAACCGGGGCAAGGGTGATGCGCGGGAGATCTGTCTATGTCTTGGACTCCTCCGGCACAACACGCACTGCGATGAACTTGTACTCCGGCGTCTTGGCTCCTGGGTCGAGTCCCTCCGCGTGCGTCAGCACATTCGCCGCGGCCTCGCAGTAGTGGAACGGCATACAGACCATCCCGGGTGGAACCACGTCGCCGATACGCGCCTGCACGCGAACGGTCCCACGCCGGCTGCTGACTGAGCAGGGCTGTCCATCGCACAGGCCGATCTGTGCGGCATCCATGGGGTTGACCTCGATATACGGTGAGGGCTCGCGCCACTCGAGCGGCCCGGCCCGCCGCGACATGGGGCCGCCATTGTAGTGATAGAGGACGCGGCCGGTTGACAACACGAGCGGGTACGCCGGGTCGGTGGGTTCAAACGGCGGAGCCGGCGCCGTCACGTGGAACCGTCCTCGTCCGCGCGCGAACTGTCCGTGGTGCAAGAAGGTCGTGCCCGGATGGTCGGCAGACGGGCATGGCCACTGGACGCCGCCCCGCTCGAGGCGCTCGTGGCTGATGCCTCCGAAGAACGGGCACAACGAGGCAATCTCCCGCATGATGGTGGCGGGGGTGTCATAGTTCCAGCGCAGTGGCCGCCGAAGTTTACGTCCCATCCTGCGACCGATCTCACAGATGATTTCCCAGTCAGGCCGCGACTCTCCGACGGGGGGCACCACCTGGCGCAGGAGCTGGAACCGCCGTTCGGCATTCGTGAACGTCCCGCTGCGCTCCGCGAACGAGGCCGCCGGCAAGACGACGTGGGCGAGCTGGGCGGTTTCCGTCGGAAAGAGATCCTGGACCACCAGGAACTCGAGGGCGCGCAGCGCCTTCTGCACGAGCGTCGCATCTGGGTTCGCCATCACCGGGTTTGCGCCTATGATGTACATGGCTTTGATCTGTCCCTCCGCTGCGGCGCGCAGCATCTCCACGTACGTGAGGCCGGGATTCTCGGGGAGCGCCTGCGGATCCCCGGCGTCACGTGCGCCGTCCAACCATGCCCGGCTGAATTTGTCGCGGACCCCAGGATCGGCCATCTGCTGATAGCCGGGATACACGTTTGGGAGGACACCCATGTCGCAGGCGCCCTGAACGTTGCACTGGCCGCGCAGCGGGTTCACGCCCGTTGAGGGCCTGCCGATCTGTCCGGTGATCATCGCGAGATTGGCCAGTGTCTTGACGAGTTCCGTGCCGTTGGCGCGCTCCGTGATCCCCATGCCGTAGAGGATCGTGGACGCGCCGCGCGCCTCAAGCGCGTCCCGCCCCTGCACCGAGGCTCCCGCCTCCGAGCCTCCCGGCCCGGCCGCGTCTCGCCGGAGTCCCAGCGCATAGAGGCGAGCGGCCTCGACGATGTCGCCCGCCGGCACCCCGCAGGTGACAGCCGCCGCATCCGGAGTCCAGGGATCAAGGGAGGCCTCCAGCGCCTCGAACCCCTCGGTTCGTTCGCGGATGAACACCTTATCCGCCCAACCGTGCGCAAGGATCGCGTGCAGCATGCTCAGGTAGAGAGCATGGTCGGTGCCGGGCGCCGGTCGCAGATGCAAGGCGGCGTGCCGGACCAGGCTGATCGCCCGCGGATCAATGACGATCAACGCCGCGCCGCGCCTTGCGGCTCGAACCACTTCGTACGAGATGACGGGATGGGCTTCGCCGGTGTTGGAGCCGGTCACCAGGATGCAGTCGGCGTCCCGGATCTCGCGAATACTGTTCGTCATCGCCCCACTTCCGAACGCGGCGGCCAGACCGGCCACCGAAGGCGCGTGTCAGAGACGGGCGCAGAGGTCGACGTTGTTTGTCCCGATCACCCCCCGCATGAGCTTCTGGAAGAGGTAGTTGTCCTCGTTGGGGGCTTGGGCGGAGCCGATCCCGGCGACCGCATCCCGCCCTGATTCTTCTACGACCGCCGACAGGCGGTCGGCAACGAGATCGAGGGCCGTCTCCCAGCCTACCTCTACGTGGGTGTCTCCTGGTCCGAAGGCACGGCCCAGGGGTGACGCGTTCAGGTCCGCGCGTGGAGGTTCGAGGGTGAGGCCGAGCGCGTAGGCCAGATCACGCCGCACCAGAGGCTGTCGAAGCCGGTGTGGGTGGTGCACGAAGCCGAGTCCGAAGCGGCCCTTGGTGCAGAGGAACTCGCCGTTGACCGGCGCCTCGGGATAGCCTGACACAGAGACGATCTCGCCGTTGCGGGTCGCCACCTCGATCCCGCAGCCTGTCCCGCAGTAGGGGCAGACCGTCCGCGTCCGGGTGAGGTCGGGTTCGCGCCCTTGTCCCCGCCGGCTCACAGGCCACAGCGCCACGGTGGGACAGACCTGTACGCAGTTGCCGCAGAAGGTGCAGGTGCCGTCGGCCAGCGGCGCGTCGCCCGGTGTCGCAATGTAGGTCCGGAATCCCCGCCGCGCGGCCACGATGGCGTTCGCGCCGACGATTTCGTCGCACACACGGATACAGCGCATACACGCGATGCAGTACTGGTGGTCCCGCACGAAAAATGGATTCTCGTCCTGATAGAGCGTCCGCGCCGGTTCCGGCTGAAAGATCCGCTCAGACAGGCCCAGGTCAATCGCGTATCGCTGCAGATCGCACGCGCCGGCCCGCTCGCAGACGTTGCAGCGCATCGGGTAATTCGCGAGTTGGATGGCGAGCACATCGCGCCGCTGGGCTGTCAGGCGATCGCTACGGGTCGTTACCACCATGCCATCGGCGACACGGAGGCTGCAGCTGATCAGTGGGGCGGTCTGCCCCTCGACTTCGACGAAGCACAGGCGGCAGTCGCCCCAAGCGGACAGGTCGGGGTGGTGGCACAGGCGCGGGACGTCGATCCCGGCCCCAAGCGCCGCGTCCAGGACGGTCGTACCGGTTCTCGCGCTGACCGTCTTCCCGTCGATCGTGAGGGTCACCACGGCCATCACCTCAGCGGAGGGAGATGCCTACCCGCGCAAGAGCCGGAGGCTGACGTACTTGTATTTGACGGTATGCCGGACGGAGCAGAAAAGGAATCGGGCGGTCACCTGACGCTTTTCGCTCGTGCGGGGGGCAGGGAGGATCGCCAGCGGCAGGACAGGATACCAGATGTGGCGCCGGGGTAGAGAGAGCCCACGGTCCAGCGCCCGCAGGCTCTCACCGTCCGGTGGGTTTCCCTCTGGATGCGTCTATTTCTTCTTGTACTCCTTCAGGAACCCCTCGAACATCCGCATGTGTGCCTGCTCGTCCTTGAGCATGTCGATCAGCAGATCCTGCGTGACCCAGTCGACACCGTCGCACGTGTCGATGACTTCTGTGTAGAAGTCGATTGCGCCTTGCTCGGCCTCGATCACCCCCTTGATGACCGAGACGATGTCGGTGCTGTCCTTGGGCGGTTGGAGCAACTTCTGCTCCGGCTTGAAATCGGCGCTGCCGGGCACGGTGCCGTACAGCTCTTTGATGCGCCTGGCGAACATCCGCGCGTGCCCCAATTCCTCCGTGATGTCGACGGCCAGCGACTCCTTGATCTCCTCGGCCCGAACGCCGTCCGGGTTGGTCGATTCGGCGATGTAGTTCATGACCGTCTCGACCTCCATCCAGTAGGCCTTGGTGAGCATCGCGACGATCTTCTTGCGCTTCGCGTCATCTTTGATCAGCATGTTCGGCTCCTTGTGTGCAGGTTGCGTCCCTTGTGTTCTCGTTGTACCCGTTACCCGACGGCGAGCGCACCGGCCTCGATCATCTCCGCCAAGCGTTCGATCCGCAGCGCCAGCATCTTCTCCCCCAACTCCGCCGTCGATCCGCGCGCGTCCCCGAGAATCCCTGTGGGACTCATCGTATCCATCGGGGGAGGGACCTTCGATCGCCACCGGATCGAGGCGTCGCCGGTGAACCCCTCGACCGCCTTGTCCATCTGTACCAGATCCGGCCGGTAGGTCAGCAGAAGTGACGTTTCCCCTTGCCCAGCGTGGACGCCCAGCCGCGACATGTCCAGGCCCTCGGTCGCCGCGAACTTCTTGGTCTGCTCTAGCCACTCGTCGAAGTCGGTGATCGCCGAGATCCGAATGGCGGGATGCTCCGCCCGAAGGCGGGGGAGGACGTTGCTCAGGGCATGATAGTTGCCGCCGTGGCTGCAGAGCAGAATGATCTCCCGAAACCCGTGGTGGGCGAGCGAGCGACAGACATCCTGAATAACCGCTTCGAGCGTCGGCTCCTCGATGCTCACCGTGCCCGCCATCGGCAGGTGACCCACCGAATACCCCAGGCTCACCACCGGGGCGACGAGCGCGTCACCCAGGCGGCGCGCCAGGCGCATCCCGGTGGCGTATCCCAGATAGGTGTCGGTCCCGATGGGCAGGTGGGGACCGTGCTGTTCCATCGCGCCGAGCATGACGATGACCCGCCGCTTCCCACTTTGGATTGCCGCCTTCACCTCGGGCCAGGTCATCTCTTCCATCAGCACTGTGTCCTTCATCGCAAAGCCTCCTCAGATCCGCAGTCTGGGATCCAGCACATCGCGCAGACCGTCCCCCAGCAGGTTCATCGCGAGGACAGTGACCATGATCGCCAGTCCGGGGAAGGTCGCGATCCACCAGGCGTCCCGGAGATAGTCCCGTCCCTCGCTCAGCATCCGGCCCCATTCGGGCGTCGGCGGCTCGCTGCCGAGGCCGATGAACGACAGGGCGGCCGCCGACAGGATGGCCCCGCCCATCCCGAGGGTGGCGGCCACGATGATTGGTGCGACGACGTTCGGGAGGACGTGGCGCAGGAGAATGAGTCCGGTCGGCGCCCCGACCGCCCGGGCGGCTTCGACATACGTCTGTTCCCTCGCGATCAGCACCGAGCCGCGCACCAGCCGCGCGTATACCGGGATGCCCGAGATCCCGACCGCCAGCATC
>JBGPLF010000210.1:0-7386 GCA_041486265.1 bacterium | reverse complement strand
CACAGAGAGCCCGGTCACCGTCAGGTTATAGTAGACTTTGCGGAGCGGTGTCGCAAACGCCCAGGAGTAGGCGGTGGTCATGAAGATCCCGTCGGCGGTGTCCATCAACGTCATTCCCGCAGCGAACAGTAAAGGGAGCGCGAGGATGCCAGCGAGAGGAAGGGCGCTGGCCGCAGCCCCCGCTGAGATCGCCAACAACGCCACCTCACTCGCCGTGTCGAATCCCAGCCCGAAGAGGAAGCCGAGGGGATAGACCTGCCGGCTCTTGTAGATCAGCCTGTACAGAGGCCCGGCAACCCGAGCAATGAGACCCCTGGAGAGGAGAAGTTGTTCAAGGTGCCCTGCGTCGTGTTTCCCACGACGCATCTGCTGAAAGATCCGATAGATCTCGATCCAGATAAACAGGTTCAGCAGGCCCATCAGGAGGAGGAAGCTCCCCGAGACTGCCGTCCCGATCACCCCGCCGATCGCCTTCATCTGCGGGAGCTCTCGCTGAACCCACCCGACCGACAAGGCCGTGATGAGGGCCATCAGGCAGACCACGGTCGAATGGCCTAACGCGAAGAAGAAGCCCACGCCGATGGGATTCTCATCCTGCTGCACGAGTTTTCGCACAGTGTTGTCGATAGCCACGATGTGGTCAACATCGAAGGCATGGCGCAGCCCCAGGGTATAGGCTAAGAAGCCCATGCCGAGCAGCACGGGATGCGTGCGGACAATCACAAATAGCAACGCGAAACCCAGAATGTGCAGCCCGGCGACTCCGATGGCGTACAAGTAGATTTGAGAGCTCTTCATCGTCAACCCTCGACCGCGACGAATTCGATACCTATTTCATCAGTCCTGTTGACACGACGGTCTGGACGATAATCGCCAAACCCAGCAGGGCTACGGCTGCGGCAGAGAAGACCGGCAGCCGCTGAAGCGCGGGCCTCAGGAGGGGTAGCCATCCAGAAGGTGCCTGGCCACCCTGTCCCTGATCGATCAATCCGGCCATGAAGGAATGCGCATACACCATGAGCAGGCCGCCCGCGGTGAGGACCGCCGCGAGACCCACACTGAACGCGGTGATCAACACGAGACCCAAACCCACCTGCCCGACGGACAGCGCTGCCAGCATCACCACCAGGGCCGAGGGGCAGGGCAACAGCCCGCCGGTGATCCCCAGGGTGATCAGGTCACGAGCCCGGACTTCTCCTGCGGGCAAGTGTGTATGCCCGTGCGCGTGATCATGCTCATGGTCGGAACTGTGACCATGCGTGTGATCGTGAGAATGCTCGTGGTCGTGATCGTGATCGTGATGATCGTGATTGTGGGAGGGGCGGCCTCGACCGAGTGCGGCTAGCCTGCGCCGGAACAGCGAGACGCCCACCACCAGGAGCATGATCCCCGATAGGACGCCTAGCCATGGGTAGAGTTTGTCGGGGACCACGTATCTGGACGCGAAGAGCGCGGCAAACCCGAGGAGGAAGACCCCCGAGGTATGGGTGAAGGTTGTAACTGCTCCCAGCAGCACCGCCTGTGTCGGAGTGCCCCGGGAGCCGATGAAGTAGGCTGCAAGGATTGTTTTGCCATGGCCGGGCGTGAAGGCGTGATACGCGCCCAAAACGAACGCTCCCAACAGAGCGATGGCGAAAGGCCTGGAGTCCAGCTGGCCCTCTGCCAGCCGTCTGAACAGCGCACCAAAGGCAGTCGTTTCGCGCGGCTGCGGGCGTGGATCTGTTGGCCCACCCGCTGTACCCGCAGCCCCACTCGCTGAGCGCAGACATCGAGTGAGATCGAAGGTCGTCGGGATGCTCGCAGGCCGGGTGGTGGGTCTCCCGTCGCGCGGTTCAGTCACGCGCAATGTGAACTGGGCCTCGACGTGCGCGGGTGGGGCTTTCAAGAGATCCTCCGGATACGATCGCAGCCGGTTGCTTCCGTGGTCTACGGCGGATACGGTAGAATTCCGTACCTGGTGGCCTGTGACGACGATCTCCTTCCACCCCACGCGGTCCGCGAAGTTTGCATCTCGATAGACGAAGCGCACATCCCGCTCGACGCCCGGCGGTACGGCCGTTAACGTGTCAAGCGTGGCCTGCAGATCGGTTTCGATGCGCAATAGCGGAAGGCCACCGGCTCCCGACAGGCACGCGACGCGAAAGGCGATGGGGACGAGTGGCACGGGCGTGCCATCCGCCGCCAGGCGCAGCCCACGAGCCCATTCGGTGACCCGGTCAGCCAGGTGGCGTTCCATCGTCTCTTTGTCGAGACTGCTAATCTCCTGGAACGTGGGAACCTCAGCCATGTCGACGATGTATCCGATGAAGAGGGCGTCGGTTCGCGCGTCGATCGCCGAGTAGTGGTTGATCGAGAAGTTGCCAAGCGGATGCGCAACTGCGGACACGGCTAGGGGAAAGAGGATGGTCGCTGCCGCGAGGCTCAAGGCTAGAAGCATATGTCTCACGCTTGCACCTCCACGCTTCATCCCAACCACGACCCATCGTGCCGCGCAAACGACGCGGATAGACGCCCCAGCTTCGCCCGCCGCGATGCCGCCGCCAGATAGATGATCCCGCCGGCCAGAGTTAGCAGACTGACCAGGAGCATGAGTCGATCGCTCAAGAATCGCCAGGTCCGACTCCAGGGTGATCCTGTCGCAAATGAGAACTCGCGGCTGGCCGGAGTGAAGACAACGGTCCGCACCCGGCCGCCCTGCAAGATCGTCGCCAAGCAGCTCGCCGTGAACACCCCTGGCAAGAACAAGCCGTACGAGATTTCAAGGCGTTGAACGGATCTGGGCCACCTGTAAATGAGCAGCAAGGTGCTGTGAGTCCCTGGAGCACTGTTTAGATTTGATGGCAGGGTTGCCGTTGACTCGACCGTCAGCGTCCCGGCCTCCGCGCCGTCGGTAAGGAGGATCCGCCCTCCGAGCGTGGCTTCTAGTTCGGCACGGTGGCTACGGACTTCATCGGGTGATAACTGCCCATCCCGGTTGTCGTCTGCCTGCCCGGCGAGCCCCGTTGGGAAGGTCAACGTGATCCGGGCGTCCGCGTCGCCGACGATAATCTCGGCTACGGCCAGATCCGCCCAGTGGGCCTGGGTGGGAGTGGGAGCGGCAAGCACCAGGACTAGGGCGCCTGTCACGGCGGCGAGGTCGATGATCGCGGGCCGCAGCAGCGTCATTGATACCTCATCAGAAGCTGATCCCGAGCACGCGCCGCGCCTGATCATCGAACGTCGGGTCCGTCTCCTGCGATGCCCGGAAGAAGCGGCGGGCCCCGGTCTGATTGCCAAGCGCTTGCTCGATCGTTCCCGCCCGATAGAAGAGGGCCGCATCCCGGAAGCCCCACCGGAGCGCCTCCCGCATGGCCTCGTGGGCCTCCTGCCAGCGGCCGGCGTGCGAAAGCGCCCACGCGAGCGTATCGAGAGTCTCGGGATCGCGACGGACGCCCACTTCGGTTCGCATCAGAGCGAGCGATTCGGGCACGTCCTCATGCTGCCCATGGTCGAGCAGCAGCCGTGCCAACTCACGGCGGTGGCCGAATGTGCCTTCGGCGACGTCGCGCCGCAGCCGCGCCTCCGCCTGTTTCCACAGCGCTCGCGCGCCGTCGGTGTCTCCCTGCAGATCCCTGATGCGGCTCAGGCCGCGCAGGACGACGTGATCATAGACGTTGGGCGAGGACGCGGTCACCGTCACAACGTCGGCATATTCGGCGGCGGCCGCGTCGTAATGGCCGGCGCGGGCTTCGAGTTCCGCAAGGTACACAAGGGCGAGCGGGTATTGCGGCAGGATGGCCAGGGCTTCTTGGTAGAGATCGCGCGCGAGCGCCAACCGTCCGCGCCGGGCGTGAAATCGTCCGAACAACGTTCGGGCCCAGGTCGAACTTGCGACCTCTCCCGGCTCCTCGCCGGCGATGGCCTGCTGGAAGTCCTGCGTCGCCTCAGTGTCTTTGCCTTGAGCGACGTCCACCAACGCGCGCAGCGTGTGGCTGATGAGGCCGGGGGCCTGCTTCACGAGCGCATCGGCGGCGCGCGCCGCTTCGTCGACTCGCCCCAGTGCCAGGTTCGACGAGACGCCGATGGACAACGCGTCCTCGTTGCTTGAGAACTGACCGGCGAGGCGAAGCGCTTCTGCGAAATCGTGGCGCGCCTCCGCGACTCGGGCGAGCACCGCGAGAGCCCCATCGTTTTGGATCGACAGGTTGGCGAGGGACTGTCGCGCCGCCTGCTCGGCGAGGAGATACCAGCTCAGATCGCCGGTCGCCCGGGCCATCTTGAGGTACGCCCGGGCCAGGAAGGCCCGGTCGAGCCCGCCCTGCGGATCCACCTTGAGGCGTTCCTGATAGAAGGCGATCTCATTCTCCAGCGCCCGCCTCACGCTTCCCCGTGCGGCCCGCTCAAAGCGGTAGCGGTAGGCATCGATGCCGGCTGTGGCTGCGGACTGTTTCGTCAGGAATCGCACCGGCGGCAGCGCCACGATCAGGAGGGTGGCGGCCGCCAGCGCGACGGCGTTTCGGAAGCCTCTCAATCGTGCACCCGCAGTTGTCATGGCACCCCCCAGGGGAGAGGGGTGCGAGCGGCACCCGGTCGACAGCGTCCGGCGGGCGCCGCTCGCCCCAAGCGATGCGCTAGTTCGGCTGAACCAGGTACGGGAACGTGGTCATGAGCGGCCGATGGCCCGAGCCGCCCAGGTTGGGACCGAAGTACGAGGCGTTGTCGTGATGGAACGCGTCTGGCAGATTCGACGCCAGCACACTCAATGTGATGTCGATGGCGTCATCCATGAGTTTGCGCCCACGGATGGGCCGGCCCAACGCATTGACGGCCGCCGCGTAGCCACTGGGCTGGGTGGTGTCGATGCGCATCACATCCGGGAGGAAGGCATGGACGATCGCGTTGATCTGGGCCGGGGAGTTCCCGAGTGCCGCCAGGAACGTCGCCGCTTCGGCCAGGATGGGCGCGGCCGCGCTCGCGCATGGCTCCACGCCGTTCAACGCGTCGCGCTCACAGTCGGGTCCGATCGCGTTCAGCGCGTTCAGGAACGCGTTGGTGTGAATCAGGCCTTCGTTAATGGCCGGCTGTGCCAGCCGCTCGACCTGCGCTCCGCCCTGGCTGATCGTCTCCCAGACATCGAAGGTCGTCGTCGCCGTCGTCCCCTGCAGCAGCGTGAGCGGGACCCGGACGATGATCGAATCGACGTTGTAGCCTCGGGTGAAGTCGAGGCCCGGGTTGCGGAAGCCCACCGAAGGTCCGATGCGAAGCACGCCGGCGCGCACGCGGAAGTACTGCTCGACGTCGAAGAAGAACGGATCTTCCCGCAGGCCGGCGAAGACGCTCAACCGATCACCATTTGCGCATCTGACGGTATTGGTGATAGGACCGATGTTGAGCGGGGTGGTGAAGTTATCAGGGCCGGGGCCGGCGCCCCTGCACGTCACGGTTTGGCCGTCCTTGATGAGGGTCACGGTGATCCGCTGCTTGCCATTCGCTAGTGGCTCGGCGAACTCGAAGCGAAGCGTGATGTCCTTCAACGCCGTCGGATTGTCATTGTTGTTCACGACGCGGGACACGTTGAACTCATATTGCGCCCGGGTGCTGAAGTAATACTGCTGCCGCGCAACCGACCGTGGGTTGGTGTTCATGACGAACACGAGGTCGCCTGCGGGTACGCCGGCGTTGGCGTTCTGGTCGATCTCTCTGAACACGTACAGGTCGGTCAGGTTCGTGTTCTTACTCTTGGTATCGGTTTCGCCGTCGTCATGGTCCGACGCCCTGATGAGCTGCGGAGCAACCAGGGCCACCAGCACCAGGATGGCGGCGATGGCGATGAGCACCAACTTGTGCCTCATTCCATCACCCCCTAGCTGGATTCAAGTGCGGGAATTCCGAACTTGAGGAGCGTCATCTCGCCGGCTCGGATCACCTCCTCTGCTCATGGGTTCCGGAGTCTCGACTGCGGCGACTCGTTTCTCCCACGAGGGGGATTTGAACAACACTCGGAGCGAGCCTCACATCCCTTCCTTCGCACACCGGTATGTCTTGGATTGCACAAAAGGAACCCACCGTGGGCCATCGAGGCCCGGCGGGTGATTTGCGCCGGATGCGTTTCCGTGAGAGGATAGGCACACGCTGGATCCCAGCGAAGGAGGGTTTTCATGGCGCGACCACGCTACAGCGCGGCAAAGCGGGCACGGGAGATTCGCAAGCAGGAAGAGCGCGCCCGAAAGCTCGCGCGCAAGCACGGCCGCGCGGCCCAGCGGGCATCAGAAAGCACGCCGGACGCGGGAACGCTCGACGGCGGGACGCCCGGTACCCCCGAGGCTCAGGTAGTGGTCTCCGAGGAGACGCCGGAACCCGCCTCGCACGAGTGAAAGGGCCTAGCAACCCCGCCCCGCAGCCACTCTTCACCGACCCGCACGCAGCTCGCGGCGACCCGCAGCCTGGTATCGGTTACCGGCCCGCGGACCTCTCGGGTGAGGAACCGATGCGCTCAATGAAGGTGGTTGCTACCCTGAAATCGATATCATCGGATGCATGAAGGGAGCCACCGTCAATGGGAGCAGCGTCATTCACGCGCGAGGACGCGCTTGAGTACCACACCCTCGGCCGGCCCGGCAAGATCACGATTGCGATCACCAAGCCCTGTGCCACGCAGCGCGATCTGACCCTGGCCTACAGCCCGGGAGTGGCCGAACCAGTTCGAGAGGTCGGACGCAATCCGCTCAACGCGTATACCTATACCAACAAGGGCAACCTGGTCGCCATCATCAGCAACGGGACGGCCATTCTCGGTCTGGGCAACCTGGGGGCCATGGCCAGCAAGCCCGTCATGGAGGGAAAGTCGCTGCTGTTCAAGCGGTTTGCCGACGTCGACGCCTTCGACATCGAGGTCGACGCCACGACGCCCGAGGAGATCATCGCCGCGGCGAAAGCGATCGCCCCGACCTTCGGCGGAATCAACCTGGAGGACATCAAGGCGCCCGAGTGTTTCGAGGTCGAGACGCGGTTGAAGGAAATGCTCGACATCCCGGTCTTCCACGATGATCAGCACGGGACCGCAATCATTACCGGCGCCGCGCTGCTGAACAGCCTGGAACTGGTCAAGAAGCGCATCGAGGATGTCCGGTGCGTCATCAACGGCGCCGGCGCGTCGGCGATCGCCTGCGCCGAGTTTTTCATGCGGCTGGGGATGCCGAAGCCACACATCACCCTCGTCGACACGAAGGGCGTGGTCTATGCCGGCCGGACCGAGCACATGAACCCCTACAAGGCCCGTTTCGCGGCCGAGACGAAGGCGCGCACCCTGGCCGACGCGATGAAGGGCGCGGATGTCTTCCTGGGCCTCTCGGTCGGCGGCATTGTGACGCCCGATATGATGAAAAGCATGGCGCCCAATCCCATCGT
>JBGPLF010000209.1:0-7390 GCA_041486265.1 bacterium | reverse complement strand
TGCGCCATCCCGTAGTGCGACAACGCGTGCGTGATCGCCGCCGTCAGCGTCGTCTTCCCGTGATCCACGTGCCCGATCGTCCCAATGTTTACGTGTGGCTTCGTCCGCGCAAACTTCTGCTTCGCCATCTCGCCTGGCTCCCTCCGTCCCTTCGCTCTGCCTCGACCCGGCCGGCAGGTGCCGCCTGATTACGCCCGCACGCCCACGCCTGACCGGGCGCTCACCTTCTCCGCAATGCTGGCGGGCGCAGGATCATAGTGCGACGGTTCCATCGAGTAGGTGGCCCGGCCCTGGCTGGCCGACCGGAGCGTCGTCGCATAACCGAACATCTCGGCCAGCGGCACGAGCGCGCGAATCACCCGCATCGCCCCCTGCTGTTCCATCCCTTCGATCTGGCCGCGGCGGGCGTTGAGGTCGGCGATCACGTCGCCCATGTATGCGTCGGGGGTCACGACCTCGACCCGCATCATCGGTTCGAGCAGGACCGGCTGCGCGCGCGCGGCGGCGTGCTTGAACGCCAGCGAGCCTGCGATCTTGAAGGCCATCTCGCTGGAGTCGACCTCATGGTACGACCCATCGATCAGGGTCGCCCGGAAGTCGATCGTGGGATACCCGGCGAGCGGTCCGGCCTCGGCGGCTTCGCGGATGCCAGACTCGACCGGCTTGATGTACTCACGCGGGATGGTCCCGCCGATGATCTTGTCCACAAACTCGACGCCGCTCCCGCGCTCCAGCGGTTCGAGTTCGATGACCGCATGGCCGTACTGCCCGCGGCCGCCCGTCTGGCGGATGTGCCTGCCCTCCCCGCGCGCGGCCTGCCGGATCGTCTCTTTGTAGGCCACCTGCGGCCGCCCGACGTTGGCCTGGACGTTGAACTCGCGCAGCAGCCGGTCGACGATGATCTCCAGGTGCAGCTCGCCCATCCCGGAGATGATCGTCTGGCCGGTCTCGGTGTCGAAGCGGACCCGGAAGGTCGGATCCTCATCCGCCAGCCGCGCCAGCGAGATCGACAGCTTCTCTTCGTCAGCCTTGGTCTTGGGCTCGACCGCCACCGAGATGACGGGGTCCGGGAAGTGCATGGATTCCAGCATGACCGGCGCGGCCTCATCGCAGAGCGAGTCGCCGGTCGCGGTCACGCGCAGCCCGACCGCCGCCACAACGTTGCCTGCGGACACTTCGGAGATATCCTCGCGGTGGTTCGCGTGCATCTGTAAAATCCGCGAGACCCGCTCCTTCTGGTCTTTGTTGGCGTTGAACACATAGGACCCGGCCTTGAGCGTGCCGGAGTAGACGCGGAAGTAGGTGAGTTTGCCGACATAGGGATCGGAGATGATCTTGACCGCGAGCGCCGCCAGCGGCCCCGCGGGATCGGCCGGCCGCTCGACGGTCTCCCCGGTCTTGAGGTCGGTGCCCTTGACCGGTGGGAGATCCAGCGGTGACGGGAGGAAGTCGATGACTGCATCGAGCAGCGGCTGGACCCCTTTGTTCCTAAACGAACTGCCGCACAGCACGGGTACGATCCGAGCCGCGATCGTACCTCGGCGCAGCGCCCCTCGCAGCTCATCTTCCCCGATGGCGGCGCCTTCGAGATACTTGACCGCCAGCGCATCGTCGAGATCGGCGGCGGCCTCGATCAGCTTCTCGCGATGCTCCTCCGCCTCCTCGCGCAGTACCTCGGGGATCTCGGTTTCGTCGGACCGGGTGCCCAGGTCGTCGAGATAGATGATGGACTTCATGCGGATCAGATCGACCACGCCCTGGAAACCATCCTCCGACCCGATCGGGAGCTGGACCGGCACCGGGACCGCGCCCAGGCGGTCACGAATCATCTGGACCGTCCGGAGAAAGTCGGCGCCGGTGCGATCCATCTTATTGATGAATATCAGACGGGGAACCCGATAGCGATCGGCCTGGCGCCAGACCGTTTCGGACTGAGGCTGCACGCCCTCGACCGCGGAGAGGAGCACGACGGCGCCGTCAAGCACCCGCAGCGAGCGTTCCACTTCCATGGTGAAGTCCACGTGGCCGGGCGTATCAATGATGTTGATCCGTTGGTCGCGCCACAGGCAGGTGGTCGCCGCGGAGGTGATGGTGATGCCGCGTTCCCGCTCCTGGACCATCCAGTCCATCGTCGCGGAGCCTTCGTCGACCTCGCCCAGACGGTGCACCCGTCCCGTGTAAAAGAGAATGCGCTCGGTCGTCGTCGTCTTGCCCGCGTCGATGTGGGCGACGATGCCGATGTTTCGAATTGTGTGCAGCGCGACCGGCTCCACAGATCCTGCTCCCGCCCTCGGCGAGACTGCCGTTACCATCGATAGTGCGCGAACGCTTTGTTCGCCTCCGCCATTTTGTGGGTGTCTTCCCGTTTCTTCACCGCGGCGCCCTGCCCCACCGACGCGTCGAGAATCTCGGCGGCGAGGCGATCGGGAAACGTCCGGCGGTCCTTGCGCGCCCGAGAATAGCCCACCAGCCAGCGGATGCCTAACGAGAACCGCCGCTCAGGCCGGACCTCGATCGGGACCTGGTACGTCGCCCCGCCGACACGCCTGGGCCGGACCTCGAGGACCGGCATGATGTTGCCCAGCGCCTTGTCGAACACCTTGACCGGATCCTGGCCGCTTTTCTCGCGGATCATTTCGAAGGCTTTGTAGACGGACCGTGCGGCGAGGCCCTTCTTGCCCCGGGTCATGACCTTGTTGATCAACCGGTGCACGACGACGTTCTCAAACACCGGATCCGGTCCAATCACCCGCGGCGCGACGCTTCCCTTTCTCGGCATCCCCGTCTCCTCCGGGCTACTTCTTGGTGCGCTTAGCCCCGTACTTCGACCGGCTGCGCATCCGGCCGGCCACCCCGGCGGCATCGAGCGTCCCGCGAATGATGTGGTATCGGATGCCGGGGAGGTCCTTGACGCGGCCGCCGCGGATCAGGACGACCGAGTGCTCTTGCAGGTTGTGGCCGATCCCCGGGATGTATGCCGTGACCTCCATGCCGTTCGTGAGCCGGACCCGCGCGATCTTCCGCAGGGCGGAGTTGGGCTTCTTCGGAGTCGTGGTCTTGACCAGAACGCAGACCCCCCGCTTCTGCGGGCTCCTCCCCAGTGCCGGGGACTTGCTCTTCGCCCGGACCCGGTGTCGCCCGATGCGCACGAGCTGACTCACCGTCGGCATGATGCTCTCCTCCGATATAACAACACGAGATGTGCTCCACCGGCCTCGGGACAAACACCCTCGGCCTCCTCAGCAACCGTGCTCGCCACGCTCGCCCTAACGCTGTCACACTCCACACTCGCACATGCCTCCCCCGCGACCTCCCCATCGGGGGCCTGAGCGCGAGGCGCGATGCCACGGCCACTTCTGCCCGTAGGCGGCGACCGGGTTATCGCGATGCTAGTCTGTCTTCAATTGGCGCCGCGCCATACGAGACACGCCCAGCAGGCCCTCGCGGAGTGCGAGGGGGGCAGTGCCCTGCGGCACAGCTATGAGGGCTCCTGAGGACCGAGGAAGTGCGACGACTGTGCGAGCCCCGATTTTTCGATCCCGTTCCGGCCGGGTGTGTTACGGCCGCGTCCCATTCCGTACGACTTCACATCGAGGACGGGTCCTCAATCAGAACCGCCGCTGCAGCGGCGCCGACGGCAATCCCGCAGGCCCGCCCCAGGGCGGTCATGGACTCCACCTCGGTGAGGCCGATCCCACGCGCTGCAGCCGCCCGCGCAACCGGCTCGACAACACGCCGGTCGGCGTCTGCAGCGACGAAGGCCTCAACGGCCTTCCCACGATCGATCGCCCTGACTGTTTGATGTGCCCCCACAGCCCGCGCCGGTGCAGCACGCAGCCGAACGAGGGCAGCTTCGTCAGCCATGAACGTCAACCGCGCCAAGAAATTCTAGCATCGGCCCCTGGGGGTGTCAACACAACTTACAGTTCTGACACCACCTTCAGATGCCGGTAGCGCGCCATCCCCGTTCCCGCCGGGATGAGTTTGCCGATGATCACGTTCTCCTTCAGGCCGATCAGCGGATCCACCTTGCCGCGGGTCGCGGCATCGGTGAGCACCCGGGCCGTCTCCTGGAAGGAGGCCGCGCTCAAGAAACTCTCGGTCGCCAGCGATGCCTTGGTGATCCCGAGCAGCGTGGGCCGGGCCTTGGCTGGCTCGCCGCCCTCGGCCATCACCCGTGCGTTCTCCTCTTCGAAAGCGAACTTGTCCACGAGTTCGCCTGGCAGGAACTCGGTGTTGCCGGCCTCTTCGACCTTCACACGCCGCAACATCTGACGGGTGATGATCTCAATGTGCTTGTCGTTGATGTCGACGCCCTGCGACCGGTAGACCGACTGGATCTCCTGCACCAGGTAACTCTGGAGATCCTGCAGCCCCTTGATGCGCAGGATGTCGTGCGGGTTGACCGAGCCCTCGGTGAGTTGATCGCCCGGCTCGACCTCGTTGCCGTTCGCGACCCGCAGCCGCACGCCGAACGGTACCGCGTACGCGCGCTCGTCGTGCTTGCCGGTGAGAACGATGCGCCGGACGCCCTTGGCCTCCGTGACCGAGACGGTCCCGCTGATCTCGGCGATAATCGCCTGCCCCTTGGGCTTGCGCGCCTCGAATAACTCTTCGACGCGCGGCAGGCCCTGCGTGATGTCGAAGCCAGCGACGCCGCCGGTGTGGAACGTGCGCATCGTCAACTGGGTACCGGGCTCGCCGATGGACTGGGCGGCGATAATTCCGACCGCCTCACCGATCTCGACCAGCTTGCCGGTCGCCAGGTTGCGGCCGTAGCACTTGGCGCAGACGCCGTAGCGGCTCTTGCACGTCAGCACCGAGCGGACCACCACCTGCTCGAGCCCAGCCTCTTCGATGCGGTCGGCGGCCTCCTCGTCGATCTCCTCCCCGGCCTCCAGGATCGGCTTGCGGCGGGGCGCCGCGGCGTCCTCGGCCAGGAACCGCCCAATGATCCGATCGCGGAGCGGCACGACGACGTCGTTGCCCTCCTTGATGGCAATCATGACCAGACCCTCGGTCGTCTTGCAGTCGATCTCGCGAATGATCACATCCTGCGCCACGTCCACGAGCCGGCGGGTCAGGTACCCAGACTCGGAGGTGCGTATGGCCGTGTCGGCCAGGCCCTTACGCTGGCCGTGGGTCGAGATGAAGTACTCGAGGACGGTCAGGCCCTCGCGGAAGTTCGCCTTGATGGGAAGCTCGATGATCCGGCCACTGGGGTCGGTCATCAAGCCCCGCATGCCGGCGAGCTGACGGATCTGCTGGATGTTGCCGCGGGCACCGGAGAGCGCCATCATGTAGAGCGGGTTGAAGGGCTCAAACTGCGCGAGCATGGCCTCGGTGATCTCTTCGGTCGCCTTCGTCCAGACGTCGATCGCCCGCTGGTAGCGCTCGCCGTCGGTGATCAGGCCGCGGCGAAACTGCGTGTCGATGGCATCGATGAGCTTGTCCGCCTCGGCCAGCAGCCTCTTCTTGGCGTCGGGGATCACGATGTCGCTAATCGCAATACCCGAGCCGCTGCGCGTAGCATAGCGGAAGCCCAGGTCCTTCAGCGCGTCGAGCAGCTGCACGGTTTTCGTGGAGCCCAGACGGTTGTACGCCTCGGAGACGATCTGCGAGAACACCTTGCGGTCGCAGACCTCATTGATGAACCGTAGCTCCTCCGGGATGGCTTCGTTAAAGATCACGCGCCCGACCGTCGTCACAATCAGCTCAGCGTCGAGGTAGCGCACCTTGATGCGCGAATGCAGGCCCACGCTGCCACTCTCCAACGCCAGGATGACCTCATTAGGCGACGAGAACGCTTTGAGGTCTTTGTCCGCCCTGTTCTTGTCGGAGGGATGCTCCTGCGTCAGATAGTAGCAGCCGAAGACGATGTCGCGTGTAGGACTGGTGATCGCCTTGCCGTAGGCGGGCGACAGGATATTGTACGCTGAGAGCATCAGCAGGCGTGCCTCGGCCTGTGACGCCGCGGACAGTGGCACATGCACCGCCATCTGATCACCATCGAAGTCGGCGTTGTACGCCGTGCAGACCAGCGGGTGAACCTGGATCGCCTTGCCCTCGATCAGGACGGGTTCGAATGCCTGGATCCCCAGACGGTGGAGCGTCGGCGCCCGGTTGAGTAGCACCGGGTGCTCGCGCACGACCTCCTCGAGCACGTCCCACACTTCGGGACGTGCTCGTTCGACCATGCGCTTGGCGCTCTTGATATTTTGCGAGAGGTTACGGTCCACGAGCTTCTTCATCACAAAGGGCTTGAAGAGCTCGAGCGCCATCTCCTTAGGCAGGCCGCACTGGTAGAGGAGCAGCCGGGGGCCGACCACGATCACGGAGCGGCCCGAGTAGTCCACGCGCTTGCCTAGCAGGTTCTGGCGGAACCGGCCCTGCTTGCCCTTCAGCATATCGGACAGCGACTTCAGCGGTCGGTTGTTGGGCCCCGTCACCGGCCGCCCGCGCCGGCCGTTATCGATCAACGCGTCCACCGCCTCCTGCAACATACGCTTCTCGTTGCGCACGATGATCTCGGGCGCGCCGAGGTCGAGTAGCCGCTTGAGCCGGTTGTTCCGGTTGATCACGCGCCGGTAGAGGTCATTGAGATCGCTGGTCGCGAAGCGGCCGCCGTCGAGCTGCACCATCGGGCGCAGGTCGGGCGGGATGACCGGGACGACCGTCAGGATCATCCACTCGGGCTTGTTCCCGCTCTTGCGGAACGCCTCGACAACTTCCAGCCGCTTGAGCGTCTTCATCCGCTTCTGGCCGCTGGCGGTCTTCAACTCCGTGCGGAGCTGCCGGCCGAGCTTCTCGACGTCGATCTCGTCGAGCAGCTCCTTGATCGCCTCGGCGCCCATGCCCGCACGGAAGCCGCTCCCGTACTTTTCCCGCATCTCCCGGTACTCGTTCTCGGAGAGGAGCTGACGCTTCTGCAGCGGCGTGGTGCCGGGATCGACCACCACGTAAGCCGCGAAGTACACGACCCGCTCCAGCGCCCGAGGCGACATGTCCAGCAGCAGGCCGACCCGGCTGGGCACGCCTTTGAGGTACCAGATGTGGCATACCGGCGCGGCGAGCTCAATGTGCCCCATCCGCTCGCGGCGCACCTTGGCACGGGTGACTTCAACGCCGCAACGGTCGCAGACGATCCCCTTGAATCGAATGCGCTTGTACTTGCCGCAGTGGCACTCCCAGTCCTTGGTGGGGCCGAAGATCCGCTCGCAAAACAGCCCGTCGCGCTCCGGTTTCAGCGTGCGGTAGTTGATGGTCTCCGGCTTGCGCACCTCGCCGTGCGACCAGCTCCGGATCTGCTCCGGGGACGCCAGCGCAATCTTGACCGCATCGAAGTTGTTGACGTCCTGCATCGATTAGTAGTCCTCCACCAGGGCTTCTA
>JBGPLF010000208.1:0-7393 GCA_041486265.1 bacterium | reverse complement strand
CGGCTTCGCGGCCGAGTACGATATCGAACGCAAGTTTCGAGAGACCCGCCTCTACAAGATGGCCCCAGTGAGCGACAATCTGATCCTGGCCTATCTCGCACAGCACGTGCTGGGTCTGCCGCGGTCGTATTGAGATCTCTCGGTCGCACAGGAGAACACAGCGCGGGGAGGTGGATGGCCCAGATGCCAGGACGGACCATGCAGGAAGGGCGCTACTACGAGGATTTTACGGTGGGCGATATTTACGAGCATCCCAATGGTCGCACCATCATAGACGCCGACAATGTCTGGTTCACCAACCTCACGATGAACACGAACCCCATCCACCTCGACTACGCCTACGCGGCCCAGACCCCGTTTGGGCGGCCGCTCGTGAACAGCACCTTCACCCTGGCGCTCGCGACCGGGATGTCGGTCGTCGACATCAGCCAGAATGCCGTGGCTAACCTCGGCTGGGACAATGTGAAGCTTCCCAACCCGCTTTACGTTGGGGACACTTTCTATGCCGAGAGCGAGGTCCTGGAGAAGCGCGAGTCCCGGACGCGTGCCAATGTCGGCATCGTTAAGTTCCGGACCCGGGGCTTCAAGCAGGATGGGACCGTGGTCATCGAGTTCGAGCGGACCGTGATGGTCTACAAGCGTGGTGCGTCGCCGCGGCAGAGTAGGCCACGGCCACGGGTGGAGTAGGCAGTACTGGCTCCCTTTGAAGCCCCCGGACATCCACTTGCTGGATTCTGCCACACGTGGTGCGCTCCCGAGGCGTGAACGGCGGGGATACATTCTGGTTCCATCGATGACGGTGTGGTGCGCCATGGCGCCGCCGGGGTCGCCAACGGGGGAATTCTACTCTCGTGCTCTTCTCGTTACCCAGTGATACCGTGGATCATCGTCGACGATCTGTCCAAAGGGTCTTGCACCAACCCCTGCTCCTCCATCGATGGTGTACACAGCGCCGGTGACATAGCTAGAGGCTTCGGAGGAAAGCCAGAGGACGAGATTGGCAACTTCCTCAGGTTTACCAGGGCGCGCAAGGGGAAGCGTGGGTATACGTTTTCCGAGCGACGCGGCCATCACAGGCGGAAGAGGCTTGGGTTGCGTATCAATCAATCCAGGTCTGACAGTGTTCACAAGGATGCTGTGCGGCGCCAGCTCAATAGCAGCGACCCGGGAAAAGCTCTCCACTGCCGCTCGACTCGATGCGTACGCCGCGGCGCCGGCTGAACCTCGCTTGCTGACCCCCGAGGAGAAGTTGATGATGCGACCTCCTTGACCCTGATCGATCATGATGCGAGCGACGGCTTGGGTCATGAGAAATGTGCCGCGGCAGTTGACAGCATACACCGTGTCCCACACCTCAACGCGCTCTTCAAGCAAGCTGGCGTGAGGAGCGACCGCTGCGTTGTTCACACAGATGTCGAGTCGACCGAAATTCCCTGCAGCCGCCTTTGCGATCGCGTTCGCACCGTCTACGGTGCTGATGTCGGCGACAAGGGGTCGTACGCTATTCCCGTGGCGGTGGCAAGTTTCGCGTAAGCCCGCCTCATCGCGATCAGCCCCAACAACTTTCGCCCCCGCCTTAACAAACTCGTTGACGATAGCGCGACCCACACCTCGTGCAGCCCCCGTGACAATCGCAACCTTGCCCGTGAAGCCGTATGTGACCATGGGCATTCCTCCTTCTCGTGTGCGCGGTCTGGCGTGGCTGCTACCGTTCGCCCTGGCGTAGGGTATTACCCTCTGCCTCCGCTTCGGCGGAGCATGTTGAGGGCCTGTGCGCGGTGGTGCATGCCGTGCGTGAGCACGTGTGCCATCGCGGTCATGCGCGTGAACCGCTCCGGCAGGAATTCCGCACGCATCGTCTCGTCGTTTCGGCCCTCTCGGTCGACGTCGCCAGTGTCGTGGGCCGGGGCACGACGTTCACGGTTCAGTGTCCGCTAGCGCGTCCGAGTACCCCTGCTCCCGTTGCGCGCTAACGTGTGCCAACCCTCGGCCCGGGGAGCGACGCTCGGCCCGTATGGCCGCGGCCGTCGCGTCGATCAGTCGCCGGGCGATGCTAATTGGGTTCGGGAGATCGGGCAGGCTGTCCACACTAAACCACTGGGCTGCTTCGATCTCGGCAGGATCGATGTGGATCTCGCCACCGGCGTAGTCGCAGTTGAACGCGATCATCAGAGAGTGCGGAAACGGCCAGGACTGGCTCGAGAAATAGCGCGGGTTCGCGATCTCGATGCCGACCTCCTCACGCACTTCTCGCGCCAGGCTCTGCTCGAGGCCTTCTCCCGCTTCCACGAATCCTGCAAGCGCGCTGTGCATCCCGGGCGGAAAGCGGGGGGAACGCGCGAGCAGCAAGCGGTCGCCGTCGCGCACGAGCGCCATCACGACCGGGGCGATGCGGGGGTAGTGGAGCTGGCCGCAGGCGGTGCAAATGCGCGCGCGTTCGGTCGTGCTCGCCTCGGTCGGCGTGCCGCACCGGCCGCAATACTGGTGGGAACGGTCCCAGTCCATGATCTGAACGGCGCGGCCTGCCAGCGCGAATAACGTATCATCGAGCAGGCCGAAAAGCCCCCGGAGCCCGAACCACGACAGCCTGTCCGGTACGAGCGTATCCGCTGCGACTTCTGCTGAGAAACAGTGCTGACTAGCCAGCATGCCGAGGTACTGCCGTCGCACCGTGACCACGCCCAGGTCAGCGGGATCGGTGCACACCGGCAGGCTGGCGCTCGGGTTTGAGGTGTGCACCAGGATCTGATTGTCGCGGAAGATGAACCACAGGACGCCGCCAGTGACCGGGCCCACCGGCACGATCAGCGGCGTAAACTTGTCAGGCCACGAGTCCACAATGCCGTGTACTATTCAGCGCGTACTCAAAGGCCTCCTCTCACGCGATCGCCCTGCTCTGACCCGGGCGTTCGAACTGTGATCGACACCACAGTAGCGCTGCAACCCCCCTCACAGACGGAGGTCTCCCAAACCGGTATCCTCGAGCAAACGATGCTCAGACCGGACACGCTCTCCTCGTCGTCGCAGTGGCGAGCAGCCCGAGGGCGCCCCGGTCGGTCCGGGTGAGAAGGAGGAGCACATGATCAGGTGGCCGTGCACCACGGTTGTCATCTTGCTTGCCATTTCGCTCCACGCACTCGCTGCACCAGCTCCGTCGCCATCCTGCTTGGTGAGCCCGGGAAGGTCCATAGGGCCATTGAGTCTCGGAATGGCCCGCGACGAGGTGATCCAGCTATGGGGCTCTCCGGACAGCGTCGAAGCCAGGCCCAAGGGCGGACAGTGGATGGAATATGCGTTGCTTCGTCTCGGGCTTGTGGGGCTCAATGGCGAAGGCAAAGTGGAGCTCATCGCTGTCGATGATGACAGTTGTCTGGTGACGACGGAGTCCATTGTCGTTGGAGACCCGCGTGGCAGGGTCTACAGCGTCTACGGTATACTGAAGATGAATTTTCCTCGACCTTCGACTTTCCAGAGTCAGGTAACCTCAGACCCGACGTAGCGGTATGTGGGGAGGGTGGCCATGAGTTGCCACGATGATTCCTTTCAATTCGGCATTGCCATTCCGCAGACGGACCGACACGTACCGCTTGACACGGCACACCTGAAGCGTTTTCTCGCTCGTGCGGAGGCGCTTGGGTATCACAGCCTGTGGGTGCAGGAGCAGATCATAGGCCGTGCGACGAGCCTCGAGCCACTGACGCTCCTGACGTACGCCGCCGCGTTGACCGTTCATCCGCGCCTGGGCTCGGCGGTGCTCCTCTCAGTGCTGCGGAGCCCCGTGCAGTTGGCGAAGAGTCTGGCGTCGCTAGACCAACTGAGTGAAGGCAGGCTGATCGTCGGAGTGGGGCTTGGCGGAGGAACCAGATTCTACCGGGCCTTTGGCCTGTTGCCAGAGCGACGGGTGGCACGATTTGTTGAAGGCATCACCGTGATGAAGAAGTTGTGGACCGAGGAGCGCACGACGCACAGCAGCGAGTTCTGGACCCTCGAAGGGGTCCCAATGGAGCCTAAGCCTGTACAAAAGCCTCACCCACCCATCTGGATCGGCGCCCACCATCCCGCTGCCCTCCGCCGGGCGGCGCAGTTGGGCGACGGGTTCATTGGGGCTGGATCGTCCTCCATCGGCGAGTTCCAGACGCAGGTGAATGTCCTGCGTGGCCACCTGGAAACGGCCGGGCGGAATCCTGACGCTTTCGATGTCGCCAAGCGAGTCTACATCGCCCTGGACAGAGACCGTAACCGCGTCGAGCAGCGTCTCATTGAGTGGTTTGGCTGGTACTACGGCGATCCCGCACTGGCTACTCGGGTATCAGTCTATGGGGATGAGGAGGAATGCGTGGAGGGACTCAGTCGGACCGTCGCGGCGGGAGCGCGACTGCTGATCCTGAACCCGGTGTTCGATGAGTTGGAACACCTCGAGCGCCTGGCGGAGCTCGTCAGGAAGATCACGCCGGCGTGAGAACTTACCACGATAGCCCGAGCGTCTTCGTCAGGAACTTCACGAGGGGCGCCGCGGTCCGGCAGCTCTCCAAGAAGAGGTCCATGAAGTCAGGCGAGCACACCTCGCGCTCCCGGAACTCCCGCGTGGTGTAGAAGTCCTTGCGCTTGAGATCCTCCGCGAAGGGATGGTCCTGGTCGTACGTCGATGGGACGCGCTTCAGCGCGTCGCCCTGGATCGGGATTCCCCGCCGGCGAACCGCCTCCCAACCCTTGGCTCGGGACGCAATCTGATCCCGAATGCGCGTGAGCGCCGGGGCGTCGGGGTGCCACAGTCCTCCTGCCCCAAACGACTGGCCCGATGCGAGATGGAGGTAGAAGCCCGGCGCATGCGCGTCCCGGCCCGACCGGAGATGAGGGAAGTGCGCCCCGACGTTTGTCTTGTAAGGACTCTTGTCCTTCGAGAAGCGGATGTCGCGGTGGATGCGGAACATCGAGCCTCCGACGGGGCGCGGGTCCGCGCGAAACTGCGGGCTGACGGTCTTCAGCCGCGGCCCGAAGTCCGCGATGAAGCGCACCATCGGTTCCTTCACGTCCCGCTCGTAACGCTCGCGGTTGTCGTCGAACCAGGGCCTTGTGTTGTTGGCCTTGAGCTCCGTGAGGAATTGGAACAGGCGTGGCGTGAAGTAGGGTTCCCTCTCGCGCCTCGGGCTCATTCCCCTTGCGCCTCCTTGTGATGTCCGATGCAGGACTATTCAACAACCGTTCAAATTCCAACGGGTGTTCTCCTACCGCCCGGGCGTATTCTCGCGGAGGACGGTTGAAGAGCTACGACGCCTGGCCCGCTGATTCCGTCAGCGATGTGCCCGGTGTCCTCGTGCGCCTTGTTTGGCGGAAGGATGCGTCAGAGGCGTAGTGAAAGAATCCCTTGGTGCAACCCTTGCGGAGCCTGCTCTTCGTTCCTGCCGATCAGGAGGCGAAACTTCGGAAGGCCACGACGCTCCCCTGTGACGGCGTGATCATCGACCTGGAGGACGGGGTCGTGCCGGCGCGCAAGATTGACGCCCGGGCCGGCGCATTGAAGGCGCTGCGGGATGCGGCACCGGCACCGCGGGAACGGTTGGTGCGGATCAATGCCCTGTCGACTCCATGGGGTCGCGACGACCTGGCCGCCCTGCGCGAAGCCGAGACCCTGCCGGATGTTGTGGTCATCCCCAAGGTCAATGGGCCGAAAGACGTGCTGGAGGTTGCGCGCGCCTTCGAGAACACGCCGGTACGGATACTGCCGCAGATCGAGACGGCACGCAGCCTGCTTGCGGCGGCCGAGATCGCGGCGTGTCACTCGGCGGTCAGCGGGCTCTTCTTTGGCGCGGGTGACTACCTGGCAGAGACCGGTGGACAACGGACGCCGCAGTCCCTTCTCTATCCCCGCTCAATGATCGCCACGGCAGCGGCTGCAGCCGGCGTCGTCGCGATCGACACCCCATGGTTCCACCTGGACGATTTGGCCGGCCTGGAGGCGGACGCACAGGCCGCGGCGGAGTTGGGCTTTGCAGGCAAAGCCGCGATCCATCCGAAGCAAATCCCGGCGATCAACCGCATCTTCGCGCCGCCGGCCGAACGAGTGGCCTGGGCCAGGCGTGTGTTGGCTGCCGCCGGGCAGGAGGTTGCCGGCGTGTGGGTCGTGGACGGCGAGATGGCCGACGCGATGACGGTGCGCATTGCCAGGCGCGTACTGGCCGCAGCGGCCAGTCGATCAAACGACGAGTCTTCATCGGAGGGCTGAGCCACCCGTGACATCCACATGGACTTTGAGTTGACGGAAGACCAGCGGCTGCTGAGAAAGGCGGTCCGGGAGTTGTGCGAGCAGTTTCCGGACGCCTACTGGCGCGACCTCGACCGGATGCAGGAATACCCTGAGGCCCTCGTCAGGGCGCTCAGCGAGGCGGGTTGGCTAAGCGTGCTGATCCCTGAGCAGTACGGGGGCTCGGGGCTCGGGATGATGGAAGCCTCCCTCATCCTCGAGGAGATCAACGCGTCCGGGGGTAACTCCGCCGCCTGTCACGCGCAGATGTACATCATGGGCACCCTCCTCCGGTACGGCAACGAGGCCCAAAAGCATGCGTATCTCACCCGGATCGCCTCAGGAGAACTGCGCCTCCAGGCGTTTGGGGTCACGGAGCCGGCGGCCGGTTCGGAGACAACGCGCATCCGGACAACCGCGGTCCGGAAGGACAATGACTACATCATTAACGGCCAGAAGGTCTTCATCTCCCGGGCGGAACACTCAGACCTTATGGTCCTCCTGGCCCGTACGACGCCGTATGAGGAAACTCCCGACAAGACGCGCGGGCTCTCGCTCTTCCTCGTCGACCTCCGTCGGGCGGTTGAACAGGGCGAGATCCAGATCCGGCCGATTCGCGTCATGCTGAATCACCACACGACGGAGCTGACCATCACGAACCTCCAGGTCCCCGCGGAGAACTTGATCGGCGCAGAGGGCATGGGGTTCCGATACATCATTGACGGCTGGAACGCGGAGCGCATCCTCATCGCCGCTGAGTGCATCGGGGACGCGCGATGGTTCGTCGAGCGAGCGTCCGCGTACGCGAGAGAGCGTGTCGTATTCGGGCGCCCCATCGGAGCAAACCAGGGCGTCCAGTTCCCGCTCGCCCAGGCGTATGCTCACCTGGAGGCCGCCAACCTCGTCCGGTTCCACGCGGCCACTCGCTTTGACCGGGGCGAGCCCTGCGGTCCCCAGGCAAACATGGCCAAGCTGTTGGCCGCGAACGCCGCCTGGGAGGCGGCGAACGTGTGCCTCGACACCTACGGCGGCTACGGCTTCGCCGCCGAATACGACATTGAGCGCAAGTTTCGCGAAACGAGGCTGTACAAAATAGCGCCGATCAATAACAACTTGGTGCTGGCCTATGTCGCACAGCATGTCCTGGGATTG
>JBGPLF010000207.1:0-7398 GCA_041486265.1 bacterium | reverse complement strand
GGCGAACCTCCGCTCGGTCCGGTTGCAGGCGGCGGGACGGCCTGAGCGGGGGCGGATTCCGTCGACGGCAACCACCCCGGCGGGGCATACCGCGGTACGATCACACCCCCGAGCAATCCGCCGAGCACCAAGATTCCAAGCAATGTCAGCGCGCGATTCCCCGAGCTCTTCCGGGGCGCGCTGGGACTGGCCCCTGTCGACACCATCAACTCCTCCTTGAGTGAGGCGCGGGCCTGGGAGGACCGCGGCGTCTCCCATTATAACAATCTGCGGATGAATGGAACGTCCCGCACGGAATGACGCACCGGACCCGGTGCGAGTTCACTCAGGTCCCTGCTGGAAGATCACGGGGAGATCGGTACGCAGGCTGGCGATGTGTTCTCGCATGGACGACTCGGCGCGCGCCCCGTCTCGTGCGCGGAACGATGCGGTGAGCTTCGCCATTTCCCGCAGCGACTTGGCGGCTCGGCCCTTCACGTGGAAGCTCCGCAGCCGGGCCTGATGCACCTGCGCGCGGATGGTCTCGATCGCCCGCTCGAGCCGGCTGTTCCCTGACATCGCGGCGATGCTGGTATGCAAGTCGCTGTCAATGGAGAACATCCGGTCCAGATCCCCCGCCTTGAGGGCTGCCCCGAGGGCCCGGATCAGGGTGCTGAGCCGCGCGTGAAAGTCCGGTGTCGCGCGTTCGGCCGCGCGCCTCGCCGCCCGTCCTTCCAGGACTTCACGCAACTCGTAGAGTTCGTCGACATCGGCCAGGCCCAACCGCGGCACCATCACGCCTCTACCCGGGACGGCCTGGACGAGTCCCTCGGCCTCCAGACGTCGTATGGCATCTCGAATCGGGGTTCGGCTGACCCTCCAGGCCGTCGCCAGTTCAAGTTCGTTGATGCGCGCCCCCATCGGGATCTGGCCGGCGAGGATCGCGTCCCTAAGCTGGCGGTATGCCCCGGCGCTGACCGTCTCACGCACGGGCGGCGTCCACAGGAGGGGGTTCGGGGTTGTGTCCGCTGCATCGTTGGATCTCATTCAAGCATCTCCTGGGGCCTCTATTGGTTGTGTATGTTGATTGTGTTCTGAATTTTGTAGTCCGTCAACATCGGTGAGGTCCTTCCCGAGCGTTAGGGAAAGACGATTGCCCCACGGATTCAATCGGTGCTACGTTGCTTTCGGAACGATGTTCGAACGGATGGAGGGCACGAGATGACGTATATCATCGCGGAACCGTGCGTCGGCGTGAAGGATCGCGCGTGTGTCGAGGTCTGCCCGGTCGACTGCATCTACGAGTACGTCGAGGAGGCCGGCGCCTTCGTCGTCCCGGACCCGTCAACAGGCGCGGGCCCCGACAAGACGGTGGTGCCGCGGGGCCAGTCGGTCCACATTCCTGGGGACCAGATCACCAAGGAGCAACTGAACTCGATCCTCTTCATCCACCCGGATGAGTGCATCGATTGCGGGGCGTGTGAGTCGGCGTGCCCCGTGACCGCGATCTTCGCCGAAGCAGACGTCCCCGAGCAGTGGGCGAGTTACACTCCGCTCAATTACGTCGCGTTCGGCCTGCAGAAGAAGTAGCATCACCCCATGTTCACCCTGACCGCCAGCGAGGAGGCCCGCGCCTCCTCGCTGCACAAGCGGGCGCTGATCGTCGACACACTGTCGGCCGAGCCGTTTGTCAGTTCGCCGGCGATGCTCGCCCGCCTCGACGCACTCGTCGCCCGGGAAACGCCGACCGCCGCCATCTACGCCGAGATGGAGCGGATGGCGACCGAGGCGCTGGTGCGCGGCGAGCTGCCTGAGTACTGGGAATGGTGGGACGCGAGCGGGGTGGACGTCGTCAGCGCCACGGTCCGCCCCTTCGGCCGGACCCCCTTCAGTCTTGAGGCGGCGCTCGAAGGCCTGGCGCTGCTGACGCGGAAGTTCGACACCCTCGACCGGCTCGTCAAGGTCACGCGGGCGCGCGACATCGAGCGGGTCCAGGCTGAGGGTAAGACCGGCGTGATCCTCAATTTCCAGAACACCACCGCATTTGGGCTCGACCTGGACGCGCTTGATCTCTTCTATGACCTCGGCGTCCGGATCATCCAGCTCACGTACAACACCCGGAACTTCGTCGGCGACGGCTGCATGGAACGCACAGATGGCGGCCTCTCACTCTTCGGCCGGGAACTGATCCGGCGGCTGAATGAGCGCAGCATCCTGATCGATCTCTCCCACTGCGGGCTGCGCACAACCATGGAGGCGATCGAGGCGTCGGAGCGACCGGTCGCGGTCACGCACTCGTTCTCGCGGGAGTTGAGTACCCACGAGCGCGGCAAGACGGAAGAGATCATGCGGGCGCTCGCGGACCGCGGCGGTTACTTCGGCGTGCTGATCGTGCCGTTCTTCATCACCCGGGAAGAGACGGCGACGCTGGAGCACTTCTCAGCGCACGTGGACCGCGTCGTCGAGATCATGGGCCCGGACAAGACCGGCATCGGAACCGACTGGGGGACGGTGTACCCCAAGCCCCTCGAGCGGCTGATGGACGAGGAGATGTTCAAGTTCGGCTTCCGGCGTGAGCACCACGTAAGTTGGGGCGCGACGGTCGAAGGATATCGGTCGTGGCGCGACTGGCCCAACATCACCCGCACGCTGGTCCACGGAGGCTACTCCGACAGGGACATCACCGGGCTGCTCGGCGCAAACTTCGTGCGCATCTTCCGCGAGGTCGTCGGATAGGCGGTCGCAAGGTCACCCCCCAAGGTGACGCCGTTACCCACCCTGCGGTATAATGCGATAACGGGCTGGCAAACGGATCCGTCCGCCTATCTTCTGCATCCTCCGGGGCGCAAATGCTGAACTGGCTGCGCCGTCCCAAGTACGGCTCAATGGAACGCCGCGACATGCCCGCCGGACTGTGGGCCAAGTGTCCCCGGTGCGGCGAAGTCGTGTATCACAGGGACCTGGTCCGGAACCTGAAGGTGTGTCCCAAGTGCGCCCTTCACCACCGGCTGACCGCGGAAGAACGGCTGGCCCTGACGCTGGATGAAGGCTCGTTCGAGGAGCTCGACGCGGAGTTGCGCTCGGGCGACCCCCTGCGGTTCGACGGCTACCGCGAGAAACTGGCTGAGGCGCGCGAGAAGACCGGCAACCTGGACGCGGCCGTCATTGGATTCGGCAGCATCGAGGGGTTGCGCGCAGCCATCGGCGCCCTTGATTTCCCGTTCATGGGCGGCTCGATGGGCTCGGTCGTGGGCGAAAAGGTCACGCGGATCGCCGAGCGCGCGCTCGAGGCGCGGGTGCCGCTGGTCGTCTTCTCGGCCTCCGGCGGCGCCCGGATGCAGGAAGGTGCGCTGTCGCTGATGCAGCTGGCCAAGACAAGCGCCGCGATCGGGCGCCTGCACGAGGCGCGGCTCCCCTACGTCTCAGTAATGTGCGATCCCACCACCGGCGGCGTCACCGCGAGTTTCGCCTTCCTCGGCGATGTGATCATCGCCGAGCCCGGCGCGCTGATCGGATTCGCCGGCCGCCGCGTGATCGAGCAGACGATCCGCCGCAAGCTTCCGGCCAACTTCCAGACGGCGGAGTTCTGCCTGGAGCACGGGCTGATCGATATGGTGGTGCCGCGAACGGAGATGCGCGCGACACTGGCCCGTCTGCTCAGGTTCTTCGGGGCGCCGCAACGGCCAGCGGCACAGCCGATCGCGGCGGCAGCCGGGCAACTGGCCGGTCCGATCGGATCCGAGGCGTAATCATGGCGGCCGTATTGCCCGAGCGCGATCGGACCGCCGAAGCGCGCGCGACCGAACTCGAGGCGCAGCTGGGCACCCTGCAGCGGGAGATCGACGCGCTGCGGCGGCGGGCCGAGAAAGACAAACTCGACTTGAGCCAGCAGCTCCGTGAACTGGAAGCGCGGGCGAGCGAGATGCGTGAGGCGCTGCTGGCCAACCGGCAGGCCTGGCAGGCCGTCGTGCTGGCGCGCCACCCGCAGCGGCCCAAGGCCCAGGACTTCATCAGGGCACTGCTGGATGATTTCACCGAGCTGCACGGCGACCGGCTGTTCCGGGACGACCCGGCGATGCTCACCGGCCTGGGCTGGTTCGAGGGACGGCCTGTGGTGGCCATCGGGCCACACAAGGGCAAGGACACACGCGAGAACATCGCCCACAACTTCGGGATGCCCTACCCGGAGGGCTATCGCAAGGCGCTGCGGGCGATGAAGCTTGCCGAGAAGTTCGGTTACCCGGTTCTCAGCATTGTGGACACGCCGGCGGCCTTTCCCGGTGACGCGGCCGAGGAGCGCGGGCAGGCCGAGGCCATCGCGCGCAACATCGAGGAGATGACGCGGCTGCGGGTACCGATCCTGGTGGCGATCACCGGCGAAGGCGGCAGCGGCGGCGCGCTGGCGATCGCGGTCGGCGATGTGGTCGTGATGCTCGAGCATGCCATCTATACGGTCATCCCGCCGGAGGGCTGTGCGGCGATCCTTTGGCGCGACGCCAGCCGCTCGCGGGAGGCGGCGGCCGCGCTGCGCCTCACCGCCGGGGAACTGACCACGCTGGGCATTGTGGATGAGGTCGTGCCCGAGCCGCACGGCGGGGCGCACCTCAACCCCGATGCCGCCATCACCGCGGTGCGGGGCTCTCTGCGGCACCACCTGACGGCACTGGGCGGCCTGCCGGTGGAGGAGTTGCTGCGGCGACGCTACGCGAAGTACCGGGCGATGGGGTATTATGAGGAGCGCGTATGAACGATCGCATCGACTTTGAGCAGGTCCGCGAGGTCGTCCGCCTCGCGGAAGAACTGGGTGTCGCCGAACTGGAGGTTGAGACGGCGGCGCTCAAGGTGCGCGTCAAGATGGCGGGCGCGGGCCAGGCGCAGGCAGGCGCAGCGCAGACGGGTGTGCTCTCGCCGGCTTCCAGAGGCATCACGCCGGCCTCGGTCCCCGCCGCCGAGGCCGCCGGCACGGACCACCTGGACGCCGTCGTCGCCCCCATGGTCGGCACCTTCTACCGGGCGCCTTCGCCGGACGCGCCCCCGTTTGTGAAGGAAGGCGACTTCGTGGAGGAAAACCAGGTCGTCTGCGTTATCGAGGCGATGAAGCTCTTCAACGAGATCCAGGCCGAGAAACGTGGCCGCATCGCTCGTGTGCTCACCGAGAACGCCACGCCCGTCGAGTTCGGCCAACCGCTGTTCCTCGTCGACACTTCAGCCACTCGGGGTTAGAGGATGTTTCGCAAGGTGCTCGTCGCCAACCGCGGCGAGATTGCGGTCCGCGTGATCCGGGCGTGTCACGAACTCGGGGTCCGCACGGTGGCCGTCTACTCGGAGGCCGATCGATCGTCGCTGCACGTGAAGATGGCCGATGAGGCATTCTGCATCGGCCCAGCCCCCACCACCGGCTCGTACCTCAACATCCCCAACATCATGAGCACCGCCGAGCTGCTGGGGGTGGATGCGATCCATCCTGGCTACGGCTTTCTGGCCGAGAACCCCCGCTTCGCCGAGATCGTCGCCGACTGCAAGATTACCTTCATCGGCCCGCCGCCCAAAGCGATCGAGGTGATGGGCGACAAGGCCGCCGCCCGCGAGCAGATGCAGAGAGCGGGCGTGCCGGTCATCCCGGGCAGCCACGGTCCGGTGGCAAGCGAGCGCGAAGCGCGAGACGCGGCCCGGCTCACCGGGTATCCGCTGATCATGAAGGCCGCCGCCGGCGGCGGCGGCCGGGGGATGCGCGTAGTGCATACGCCGCAGGACCTGCCGGCAGCGGTGCAGACCGCGCAGCAAGAGGCTCAAGCGGCCTTCGGCGACGGCCGTGTGTACGTCGAAAAGTACATCGCGGAGCCCCGGCACGTCGAGGTGCAGATCCTGGCCGACCGGCACGGCACCGTGCTGAACCTGGGCGAACGCGACTGCTCGATCCAGCGCCGGCATCAGAAGTTGATCGAGGAAGCGCCGCCGCCGCGCCTGCGCGAGCGGACGCTCGTGGCGATGGGCCGAGCCGCGGTGCGCGCGGCCCAGGCGATCGGATACGTGAATGCAGGGACTGTCGAGTTCCTGGTGGATATGCATGAGAATTTCTATTTTATGGAAATGAACACCCGGATCCAGGTCGAGCATCCGGTCACCGAAATGGTGACCGGAGTGGATCTCGTGAAAGAACAGATCCGCGTCGCGGCCGGCGAGCGGCTGGCCTTCGGCCAGCGGGACATCGAATGGCGGGGCCACGCGCTGGAATGCCGGATCAACGCCGAGGATCCACGCCACAACTTCCGGCCCTCACCGGGAACGATTACCACGTTCACCCCTCCGGGCGGCACGGGCATCCGAGTCGACACGCACTGCTACCCGGGGTACGCGATTCCCCCGCACTACGACTCGCTCGTCGCGAAGGTGATCGCGTGGGGACGCGACCGCCACGAAGCGATCGGGCGCATGCGACGGGCGCTGCTCGAATTCGACATCGGCGGCATCCAGACAACGATTCCATTCCACCTCAAGGTCCTCGACAACGGGTTCTTCCGCCGCGGTGAGATCTACACCGACTTCGTGCAGCGCCGCATCGAACTGGACACCCTCTAACCCGAGGAGATCGCCTGTCACAGGAAGGCCGGGGCCGGGGCCAGAAGTTAACCAACGTTCTTCGTACTCGTCCAAGGAGGCGCTGAGATGCCCGACAACATTCTGACGTCCCTGACGTACTTCATTGCCGTCATCGCGGTGGGCTTGATCGTGATCAACATGGCGGTCAAGATCGTCCGCGAGTATCAGCGGCTGGTCGTGTTTCGGTTCGGCAAGAGCATCGGCCGGAAGGGACCCGGCATCGTATGGCTGTGGCCCATCATCGACCGGCCGGTGTGGGTTGACCTCCGCGAAGCGTTCCTGGAGATCCCTTCGCAGACCTGCATTACGCGCGACAACGCGCCGATCAATGTCGACTTCCTCATCTATTGGAAGGTCATCGACCCCGAGAGTTCAGTGATCGCGGTTGGGGACTTCGCCGGCGCGGCGCGGGGCATCGCCACGACGACGCTGCGAGCGGTCATCGGTGACATCTCGCTCGACGACGTCCTGGCGCGCCGCGAGCAGATCAACACGGTGCTACGGACGAAGCTCGACGAGGTGACCGAGCGCTGGGGCGTCAAGGTGACCACCGTCGAGATCCGTGAGATCCTGCCGCCGAAGGACGTCCAGGAAGCGATGACGCGGCAGATGTCGGCGGAGCGGACGCGCCGCGCGGTCGTCACCGAGGCCGACGGCAAGAAGCAGGCGACGATCACCGTCGCCGAGGGCGACAAGCAGTCGGTCATCCTCCGGGCCGAAGGCGACCGGCAGGCGGCGATCCTGCGGGCTGAAGGCTTCTCGCTGGCGTTGGACAGGATCTTCAGCATCGCGAAGACCATCGACAGCAAGACCATGGCG
>JBGPLF010000206.1:0-7420 GCA_041486265.1 bacterium | reverse complement strand
TTGCGGTTCATCGCCGACTGCTTGAGTTCGAAGTCGAAGTCCCCGACCGCGCGGAGTCCCTTCACCAGGCACGTCGCACCCCGAGCCTCCGCGAAGGTGACGGTCAGTCCCGCATATGCCGTCACCTCAACGGTGGGCAGGTCGCTGATGCACTCGGACAGCATCGACACCCGCTCGGCGACCGTGAAGATGCCGCTACCCTTCTCGACGTTCTCCGCGACCGCGACGATGACTCGGTCGAAGAGCCGGGCGGTCCGGCGGATGACGTCGGTATGGCCGTTGTGCACGGGATCAAAGCTCCCGGGATACACCGCGATGCGCACGATATCCCCTCCCTTGCTTGGATCACTCAACGACCGTGTCACGGTTCATCTTGGCGCCGGACGAACCAGAGTACGGTTTCCCCGTATCGCGCCTCACGTGCCACGATGAAGCCCTCGGGTAGATCAGGCCGGTCGCGCCAGTGGCCTTCCGCGGCGACGGTGCCTCTGGTTGAGAGCAACCCCGAGGCGGCGATCGCCGCCAGCGCGCGCGTCAACCAGCCCCGACCGTATGGCGGGTCGAGCAGCACCAAGTCGAAGACCTCGCCGGCCTTTGCCAGGCCATCCACAGCCGCCAGCGCGTCCTCCCGCCGGACGGCCGCAAGGTCGTCGAGCCCCGCCCGCTGCAGCGCCCGTCGGATCCCTCTGGCTCTCGTCGCATCCAGTTCGACGAACACGGCGCGCCGCGCTCCCCGGCGTAGAGCTTCGATACCCAGCCCGCCGGTCCCCGCGAAGAGATCGAGAACCGTGGCTCCGGTCACCAACGATCCCAAACTGTTGAACAGCGCATCGCGTACCCGCGCCGCGGTCGGCCTCAGGTCATTGTGCGGCTGCCACCGACCTTGCGCGGGCGCCTCTTGCCAGCGCGCATCTCTACCCATATCACCGCTCCTTCAGCGCGATCAGCCGACGGACGCCAGACGGACGCGCTCGTCGAGATGGCGGCGCACCGCTGCACCCAATGCCTGCATCTCTGCCGACGACAGATCGGAATCATCGTGCAGCAGCACTTCCGCGGTCCGCCTGGCTTCTTCGAGCAGCGCCAGATCGGCCACGGGATCGGCGATGCGCAGTCCCCCGATGCCGTGCTGCCGGACGCCCAGGATCTCGCCCGGCCCCCGCAGGCGCAGATCCTCCTGCGCGATCCGGAATCCGTCGCCGGTCGCGCGCATGACCTCGAGCCGGCGGCGGCCTTCCTCGGTTGCGGGCTCGGCCACCAACACACAGTGGGATTGCTCGGCGCCCCGCCCGACCCGACCGCGCAGTTGGTGGAGTTGGGCCAGCCCGTAGCGATCCGCATCCTCGATGATCATCAGCGAGGCGTTGGGCACATCAATGCCGACCTCGATGACAGTCGTCGCGACGAGCACGTCGATCGCGCCAGCCCGCAACGCCTCCATGCGTTCCGCCTTCTGAGACGGCGAGAGGCGGCCGTGCATGACCTCGAGCCGCAGGGCGGCCAGCGGGCCGGCGGCGAGCTCGCGGGCCAGTTCCACCGCCGACTGCACCTGGAGCGCCTCCGACTCCTCGATGAGCGGGCAGACGACGAACACCTGGCGCCCGGCAGCCACCTGTTCGCGAACGTACTGATAGATGGCCGGCCGCGCGCTCTTCGACCGCACCAGCGTCTTCACCGGCTGACGGCCGGGCGGCAGCTCGTCCAGTACGGAGACATCGAGATCGCCGTACACCGTCAGGATCAGTGTTCGCGGGATCGGGGTCGCGGTCATCACGAGGACATCCGGGGCACATCCCTTTTGCCGCAACCGCGAGCGCTGCATCACCCCAAACCGGTGCTGCTCGTCCACGACCGCCAGGCCCAGCCGATCGAAGACCACGGCCTCTTCCAACAGGGCGTGCGTCCCGACCACCACCGCGGGCTCGCCCCGCCGCAAGACTTCGAGCGCAGGGACGCGCTCCCCCCGCCCCAAACCCCCCCGGAGCAGGTCCACACCCACGCCCAGCGGCGCGAGCATCCGTCGCAGCGTCAGGTAGTGCTGCTCCGCCAGGATCTCGGTCGGCGCCATCAGTGCGCCCTGGTAGCCGCCTTCGACACACGCGAGGAGCGCCGCGGAAGCGACGACCGTCTTGCCCGATCCAACATCGCCTTGGAGCAGCCGGCTCATCGGCGCGGACCGGCGCATGTCGGCAAGGATCTCCTGGATCACCCGCTGCTGTGCGCGTGTCAGGGGAAACGGCAGCGAGGCCACAAACCGGGGCACGAGATCGCCCGGCTGCCCATAAACTGCGCCCCTCGGCGTCAGCTCCAACGTCCTCCGCTGGCGCAGGATACCCAGTTGGAGGATGAGCAACTCCTCGAAGGCCAGCCGGCGCCGGGCCGCGACCTGCGAGGGCTCGTCATCGGGAAAATGCGCCGCCCACAGGGCCTCGCGCAGGCCGGGGAGGTGATGCTCGCGCCGCAGCGCGGCGGGCAGCACGTCGGTCAGCGCCTCCGCGAAACCGGTCAGCGCCTCGCGGACGATCGAACGGAGGGCACGCTGGGGCAGACCCTCGGTAGCCGGATAGAAGGGGACGAGGCGCCCCACATTCCACGGCTCGGCATCGGGCTCCAGCGGCTCCACTTCTGGGGAGACGAACTGCAGCCCCCGCCCGATCCGCTCGACGCGGCCGAACAGGCTGACGAGTTGTCCGCGGGGTAGACGTCCGGCGAGATAGGGCTGGTTGAACCACACCGCGTGCGCCGCGCCGGTCGCGTCGACGACACCCGCGCGCACCAGCGTCGTCCCGCGCCGCGTGCGGATCGTCCGGACGGTCTCCACACGCACGATCGCGGCCTGCTCGATCCCTTCGGTGAGCCTGCTGAGCGGCGTGGGGTTGCGGCGATCTTCGTGCCGGCGGGGCAGATGGAGCAGCAGGTCGTGCACGGTTTCGATCCCCAGCCGCGCCAGGAGCGCGGCGCGAGCGGGCCCAACACCTCGCAGGTACTGCACGGGTGCGTCGGGATCCGGCCGGCGGGTGCTTCCGGCGGCCGCAGGTGCATCGAGGGAAGGGGCGCGGCGCCTCGGCATGCGTCACCGACCCGCCGGGGTCCTGCGGGTCTGGCGTGTTGTTCGCCGCTCCGCCGGGCTCTCCTTGCGCAGGACCAGACGCGCGCATACAGTACCACGCCGTTGCGCGCGAGAGGCTCGCATGCTAGAATCCTGTGGTTGTCAGTATGCCGGCCGCCGCGCGCGGCCCGTTGAGGTGCACGATGGCACGACGCTGTGCAATTTGCGGAAAAGGTCCGGCCGCCGGCCGGAGTCTTAGCCACTCCCATGTGCGAACGCGCCGGCGATTCCTGCCGAATCTCCAGAAAGTGCGGGTCATCATGGGTGGGGTCGGGCGGCGGGTGAACGTCTGCACGACCTGCCTGAAGGCGGGCAAGGCCGTCCGGGCTGCGTAGCGCATCCGCCGCAGCTACGTTCAAGCAAGCTGCACTGGTCTTCTGCTAGGCCTGAGGCGCGAAGACCGCCGCCACCTCCTCAGCCCCAAACACGTAGGTATCCCCGCAGAACCGGCACTGAGCTTCTACCCGCCCTTCCTCACGCAGCAGACGGTCGCTTTCGTCGCGCCCGAGCGCGGCAATCACCCGCGCCACCTTCGTGGCGTTGCACCGGCAGGCGAACCTGACTGGGCGCCGCTCGAGCACCGACACTCCATAACGACCCAACGCCTCGTCCAGCATCTCCTCGGGAGTCGCGCCCGCAGCGACCATCTGCGTCACGGACGGCAAGACCTGCACGCGCTCCTCAAGGTAGGCCGGAATTGACGTGGGCGCGCCCGGCATCACCTGCAGCATCAGACCGCCGGAGGCGAGCACGCCGTCCGGCGGTCCCACCAGTACCCCCACCGCCACCACCGACGGCACCTGCTCGCTGCTCACCAGGTAGGCGGCCAGGTCCTCACCGATTTCTCCCGAGACCAGCGGCACGCTGCCCTGGTACGGGTCGCGCAGTCCCAGGTCACGCGTCACGTGAAACGTGCCGCGGCGCCCCACGGCCCCGCCGACATCGAGCTTGCGCGACGGCGTGGCCGGCAGATCGGTCAGCGGATTCGTGACGTAGCCCCGTAGCGAACCGTCGGCGGTGCTCTCCGTGATCATAGGGCCGAGCGGACCGTCCCCCAGCACACGGACCATGACTGTCTGCTGGCCCTTGAGGCCCGAGCCGAGTATGGCCGCGGCCACCAGTGCGCGGCCCAGCGCCGCCGTCGCGGTCGGAAGGGTTCCGTGCCGCTGGCGGGCCTCTTCGGTCACCCCAGTGGTGATGGCCGCACAACCCAGGACGGCGCCGTCGGCCGCAATGGCGCGCACCAGCACGTCGTTCACAACCTGCACCTCATGGAGACAGTAGTCTCATCCAACAATGGCCATATTGTAGATCAACAAACCGGGGACGGCATGTGGATATTCCGCCGCCCTCAGGCCGATGCGGGCCGGAACGGGACTCCGTGCATCGGGTTGGCCGGCCCATTCCCATGGCCAAGGGGAAGCGATGAGCGGATAGCGTCGCTGACAAACGCCTTGGCCGTGCGGACCGCGTCGCGAACCGGCCGGCCCTTCGCCAGTTCGGCGGTGATGGCCGCCGAGAAGACGCAGCCGGTCCCGTGGGTGTTGCGAGTCGCGAACCGGACCTCCCTTAGATGTAAGAACGACGCGCCGTCGTAGAGGACATCAACGGCATCGCCTTCCAGATGGCCACCCTTCACGATGACGTTCCCGGGACCGAGACCGTGAATGCGCCGCGCGGCCTCCTCCATGTCCTCGATGGTCGTGATCTCGATCCCGGCCAGGCCCCGTGCCTCGTAGAGATTCGGCGTGATGACCGTCGCCAGCGGCAGCAGGATCGCCCGGAGGGCATCGATGGCCTCCGGGCGTAGCAGCGGCGCGCCTGTTTTTGAGATCATCACCGGATCGACGACGAGCTTGGGAACGCGATGGTACCGGACGCGATCGGCGACGGCTGCGATGATCCCGGCGTTGCTCAGCATCCCGGTTTTGGCCGCGTCGGCGCCGATGTCGGTGAGGACCGCGTCGATCTGCTGGGCGACAAACTCCGGAGCGATCTCCACGATCCCGGACACCCCGGTTGTGTTCTGCGCAGTCAGAGCAGAAATGGCGGTCATCCCGAACACACCCAGGGCGGAGAAGGTCTTCAGGTCAGCCTGGATTCCCGCCCCACCGCCCGAGTCGGATCCCGCGATGGTCAGCGCCCGCCTGATCTCCATCTGAACGCTCAGCCTCTCTGCGTCGGCTCTCGTCGCGCGAAATGATCCCACCCTCCGGCCAGCAGCCGCGCCGACCCATCGGGCAGACGCAGGGTGACGCCGTCGCTCTTCTCCCGCACCGCACCGATGACTGTGAGCGCAGTCCCCACTCCACGCGACACCGCCGCCAGAATCTCCACCGCGTCTGTCGGCACGGCGATAAGCAACTCGAAGTCCTCGCCGCCGTACAGCGCAAGCCCCAACGGGTCAACGCCCAGGGCAGCCGCTGCTGACCGTACATCGGAGGAGATGGGGAGCGCCGCCGCGTCGATCGCGGCGCCGACGCGGCTCTCCTCGCAGATCCGGTAGACGTCGCTTCCCAGCCCGTCGCTGAGATCCATCGCGGCGTGCACGCGTTGGGTCTGAGCGAGCGCCTGTCCCTCCCGCACTCGCGGGGTCGGCGTGCAGTAGGCGGCGACCAGCGGGTGGGGCATCCTTTTCTGCAGCAGCAGCAGCCCCGCCGACGCCCGCCCCAGGTCGCCCGTCACCATCAGCGCATCGCCCGGTCGCGCGCCGCTGCGCCGCAGGATTTGGTCCTCCTGCGCCTCCCCGAGCACGGCCACATCGACGACCAGCGGGCCCGGAGTCCGGCTGATGTTCCCGCCGGCCACCCGCATCTCCCATCGGGCCGCTTCCTCCCGCACGCCGTCGTACAACGCTTCGATCCAGCCCACCTCAATCGACGGCTGAAGCAGAAGCGACAGGAGGGCGTACCTGGGCACGCCACCCATCGCCGCGATGTCGCTGACGTTCACCGCGATCGCTCTCCGCCCGATTTGCTGCGGCGTCATCAAATCGCGCAGGAAGTGGATGCCATCTACCTGCGCATCGACCGTCGCCAGCAGCCGGGTCCCGGATGTCGCCGGCAGGACCGCGGTATCGTCGCCAAGGAACGGCGATCCCAGGCGCGCGCGGAGACGCGCCAGCAGAACAAACTCCCCGATGTCACCGACGGTCTCGTGCGGCATCGATCCGCTCGCGCAGTCTCTGTGCCGCCGCCGCGATGTCCCGTTCTCCCACCACGGCCGCGATCACGGCAACGCCGGCGGCGCCCGCCCGGATCACTTCCGCAGCGTTGTCCGCCGTGATTCCTCCGATCCCCACGACAGGAATGCGTGCCCCCCGCGCGATACGGCCGAACGTTCCTATCCCGATCGCATCTCCTGCGTCGGGTTTCGTCGAGGTGGCGAATACTGAACCCACGCCCAGGTAGTCGGCCCCTTCATCTTGCGCACGGAGAGCCTCGTCGACCGTGCCGGCGGAGACGCCCACGATCTTCGCGCTGCCCACGATCCGGCGAGCGGCGTCCACGGGGAGATCGTCCTGACCCACGTGCACGCCGTCGGCGCCGCATGCGGCGGCCACATCGGCGCGGTCGTTGACGATGAACAGGACCCCGGAGCGGCGGCACTCCGCAGCGATCCGCTTCCCGATCTCCACGATCACGCGAGCGGGCAGCGCCTTCTCGCGCAACTGGATGGCCGTCGCCCCGCCCCGGATCGCCTGGTTCACCTGCTCTTCGTGGGATCGGCCGGAGACCTGACGATCGGTGAGGACGTAGAGGGTCAGGTCCACGCCTGCTCCGCCTCGCGGACACGGGCGCGCTCGACGAGCGCCTCAGGGGTCACCGCGGCGAGCGCATCGAGCAGCGCAATCCGGAACGAACCGGGGCCGCGCGCCTGTGGCACTGCGATCTCGGCCGCCACGCCGAGCATCACCAGCCCGCAGACCGCGGCGAGCGGGCCGTCCGACTCCACGGCGGCGAACGCCGCGACGATCGCCGTGGCCACATCGCCGCCACCGGTGATGCGGGCCAGCAGGGGATGACCATTGTCGATGGCCCAGGTCTGGCGGCCGTCGCTGACGTGATCGCGCGCGCCGGTCACGGCGGCGGTCGTGCCGAACTGCCGCGCCAGCCGCCCGGCCAGGACGCCGGCCGGAAGCCCTGTGCCGCCGGACTCGACGCCGCGCATCGTGCCTTCCACACCCAGTAGCGCGGCCGCCTCGCCGCGGTTCGCCCGGATGATCGATGCGCGAACAGCGGCGAGCACCCGCCGGGCCGCGTCGGTCCGGAACGCTGAGGCTCCTGCGCCGACGGGATCCAGGACTACCGG
>JBGPLF010000205.1:0-7464 GCA_041486265.1 bacterium | reverse complement strand
GTCGCCATGTTGGGATGGATCATCCCGGCGCCCTTGGCGATGCCACCAATCACGACCCGGCCGTCGCCCAGATCCACCTCGACCGCGGCGGTCTTCGGAAACGCATCCGTGGTCATGATGGCGTGGGCGGCCGCCATCCCGTCACGCCCCAACGCCGCGACTAGTGCGGGCGCGGCGACCGTGATCTTTTCGATCGGCAGCGGCCGGCCGATGACGCCGGTGCTGGCGACCAGAACGAGCGTGTCCCGGATCCCCAGCGCCGCCGCCGCCGCGGCACCCATCGCGCGCGCGTCCTCGAACCCGCGCTTGCCCGTGCAGGCGTTGGCGTTGCCACTGTTGATGACCATCGCCTGCGCCCGGCCGGAGGCAAGCTTGGCCTCGTTCTGAATCACGGGCGCCGAGCGCATCTTGTTGGTGGTAAACATCCCGGCGGCAGCGGCCGGCACATTCGACACGATGAGCGCCAGATCGGGTCGGTCGGCTTTGATCCCGCAATGGATCCCCGCCGCCAGGAAGCCGGGTGGGGTGCTGACGGTCCCCTCGACGACCCGCAGACCCGGATGCGATGTGATCATGCGCTCACCTCGACCTCGTACGTGCGTTGCTGCCCGTCGTTCCCTTTGCTCAATCCAGCTAAGGATACAATGGAGGCCCTTCGAGTCCCATCCGCTCGGGAAACCCGCACATGATGTTCATGTTCTGGATCGCCTGGCCGGAGGCGCCCTTGACCAAATTGTCAATCGCGGCCATCACGATCAGCAGATGCGCACGGGCGTCGACGCGCACCGCGACATCGCAGTAGTTCGACCCAACGGTGGCCTTGGTCTGCGGCAGCCCGCCCGGCAGGACCCGGACAAATGGCTCTTTCGCGTAGGCCTCCATCAAGATCCCCTCGGCCTCGGCCGTGGTCATGGCGTGGGCCAGCCGCAGGTAGACCGTAGCCAGGATCCCGCGTGTCATGGGGATGAGATGCGGCGTGAAGGTGACCGTCATCGGCCCACCCGCCAGCGCCGCCACCTCTTGCTCGATCTCGGGCGAATGCCGGTGCGCGGCCACATTGTAAGGCTTGACGTTCTCATTGACTTCGGAGAAGTGTGTTGCCAGCGACGCGCCGCGGCCCGCGCCCGAGACCCCCGACTTGGCGTCCACGATGATGCCGTTGCGTTCCACGACGCCCGCCTGCAGAAACGGCGCAACCGCGATCAGCGCCGCCGTCGGGTAACAGCCGGGATTGCCGACGATCCGCGCCGTCTTCGTCTCCTCGCGATGCAGTTCCGGTTGCCCGTAGACCGCCTCGGCCAGCAACTCCGGACAGGCATGCGGGGTCTTGTACCACTGCTGGTAGGTGGCAGGATCGCGAAACCGGAAGTCGGCGCCGAGGTCAATCACCTTCGCGCGAAGCCCTAACCTCGGAACCAGTGTCATCGGCATGCCGTTGGGCAGGGCGAAGAACACGACGTCCGAGTCGGCCCCGATGGCCTCAGGGTCGACGTCCTCTGTGACACGCGAGATGTACCCACGGAGGTTGGGGAAGACCTCGCCGTAGACCTCGGCCTTGCGGCTCTCAGCCGTCAGGTGTGCCAGGGTGGTCTGCGGGTGACCGCACAGCAGCCGGACGAGTTCCCCGCCGCCGTAGCCGGAGGCTCCAATGATGCTGACGCGAATCGGCATGGTATGAATATACATCCAAGTGAATGAAAATGCAACAACGGGGCGCCCGCTCAGGCGCGGGGCCGGAGCAGACGTTCGTAGAGGAGCATCGCCACCGTCACCAGCCCGGCGGTTTCGGCCCGCAGGATCAGCGGACCGAGCGAGACCGTCAGGCCACCCGCGGCGCGCGCGGTCGAGACCTCATCGGGTGTCAATCCGCCTTCGGGACCAATGAGCACGCCCGCTGACGCATACGACGTCCCGGCGGTGATCTCGCCGATGGGCCGGAGCTCCTCCTCCCAGGGGATGACAAACAGGTCAACCGGACCGAGGATCTCGAGCGCCGTCTTGAGATCGGCAGGGGCATGGATCTCCGGAAGATCGCCGCGTTTGCACTGCTTTGCCGCCTCCTGCGCCACGCGCTGCCACCGGGCGAGCCGAGCGGCGCCGGGATCGGGAACCGTGCGCGTCGCCAGCATCGGAACAATGGCAGACAGACCGATCTCAGTCCCCATACGCACGATGAGGTCCATCTTGGGTCCGCGCGGGATACCCTGCAGCAGCGTGACCTCGACCGGCCGTCGCGCAACACGGACCGGGCTGATCACGCGCGCCATGACGCCGGCGTGGCCGACGGTCACCAGCTCGACGTCGACCTCGCGGCGGCCGTCGAACACGGTCACGGCGGCGCCGGGACGAAGCCGAAGCACGATCGCGATGTGATGAGCCTCTCGGGAGCCAAAGGTGACCGAGGCCGCCTCGAGCACACCGGGGGCGACGTAGAAGCGGCGGCGCGTCATCGTTTTGCCGGGCGCTCCGGGACAGCCGTCACCGCATGTACCGCGCGCCAGCCACGCAGGCGATCCACCTGCACCGGCCGGAGCCCGGCCCCGGCCATAGCGCGCATCACATCCTTCACCCGGGCGCCGCCGAAACCGCTGCCCACAAACCGGCCACGCGCAGCGAGGCAGCGGCGCACCCCATCAAAGATGGCCGGCAGGGTATCCGCGGTCAGGTTCGCCACGATGAGGTCGGCGCGCCGCCGCACGCGCACCAATCCGACCCCGGATCGCACGTACACCCGATCCGCGACGCGGTTCGTCCGAACGTTGTGCCCAGCGACGGCGACCGCGACCGGATCGGTGTCGATCGCCAGTACCCGCGGCGCGCCAAGGCGCGCCGCCGCAACCGCCAGAATGCCGGACCCCGTGCCGACATCGATGACGGTTGTGCCCCGGCGCACATATCGCTCGATCGCCGCCAGGCACAACTGCGTCGACGCGTGCTCGCCGCTTCCGAATGCCATGCCCGGATCGAGGCGCATCAGGGTCAAACCGGATGCCCGCTCGGCCGGCCGCATCCACGTGGGCAGCACCAGGAGACGCCCGATCCGCATCGGCCGAGCATGCGCCCTCCAGGCCCTCACCCAGCCGGTGTCCTCAACACGACCAGTGCGCACGGTCACCGGTGTGATGGTACGCGTCACATGGCGGCGAAGGCGGGTCAGCAGAGGGCGACTCCCAGGGCTCAACGGCAGATAGACGCGCAGGACGCGCCGGTGGCGCGCCGGGGTTTCAGAGAATCCCTGGGGACAATAGCGCAGCAGCAGATCGCCGGCCCGTTCGGCATCCGCGGGGCGTACGCTCACCGAGACTTCGATCCACGTCACGCCGGTTCCCGCGGATCCGCCCGCATCCCGCCGCGTGCTTACTGCAGGAGGTCCTTCACCTTGCTGATGATCGGCCTACGCCGGCCCGTCCGCTTCTCCCCACGGCCCGGCTGCGACTCGCCGCCCGACCCGGCGAAGTGCTCCAGGAGGGTACGCTGTTCGGAGGTCAGCCGGGTGGGGATCGTCACCCGGATGGTCACGTGCAGGTGCCCGCGACCGCCTCGCATATCCGGCAACCCGCGGCCGCGCACGGTCAGCGTGGTCCCAGGCTGGGTGCCCGGCGGAATGGTCAGGACCTCCTCGCCCTGCAGCGACGCCAGGCGGATCTCGCCACCCAGGGCGGCCTGCGTCATGGGAATCTCCGTCTCGCAGTGCAGGTCGCGGCCGCGGCGTGTAAACACCGGATGCGCCGCCACGTGAATCACGACGTAGAGATCGCCGCGCTCTCCGCCTCGCACGCCGGCCTCACCCTCGCCGCGCAGCCGCAGGTGCATCCCATCTTCGACCCCCGGGGGGACCGATGCGCTGACCTCGCGCCTGGCCGGGGCCTGCCCCGACCCGCGGCAGCTCGCACAGGGATTCGCGATGTAGGTCCCGGTGCCCCCGCACTTCGCGCAGGTTACGATCTGCGTCAAATGCCCGAACACGGTGCGCTGCGCGTGGCGCACCTGGCCGCTGCCCTGGCAGGTGGGACACCGCTGGGGGTTCGACCCCCGCTCAGCCCCCGTCCCAAAACAGGTGGCACAGGTCTCCTGTCGGGACAGCGCGACCCTCTTCTCGACACCCGTCGCCACCTCTTCCAGGGTCACCTCCAGATCATAGCGCAGATCGGCACCACGCTCGGGACCCTCGCGCTCGGCCCGGACCGTCCCCGTGCGCCCACCGAAGAACATCTCGAAGAGGTCCTCGAAGGGTCCGCCGGCACCAGCGAACGGCCCGAGGTCCTGCCCCACGGTGCCGTACCGGTCGTACTGGCTGCGTTTGACCGGATCGCTCAGGACGCCGTATGCCTCGTTGATGCCCTTGAACTGCTCTTCCGCGTGGGGATCGTCGCGGCGCACATCGGGGTGCGCCTCGCGCGCAAGCCGACGGTAGGCCTGCTTGATCTCTTCCTGAGTGGCCCGGCGGTCAACGCCGAGGATGTCATACAGGTCACGAGCCATGATTCACACGGACCTCAGGCGGCACGTACGGAGTGGCAGGCAATGACCGGGGCGCGCGCCTATGGAGACGTCCTCAGGGCGTCGCTCAGGCGGTCCGCCACGTACCGGACCGCAGCAACCGCGTGCCGGTAGCGCATCCGGGTGGGTCCGACAATGCCCACCGTCCCGCCGATCTCGTCGCCGGCGCTGTAGGTGGCGGCCACCAGGCTGCACGATCGGAGTTCCGCCAGCCGATTCTCGGCGCCGATTGAAATCCACACACCTTCCACGGGCGCCGCGGCCAGGGCCTCGGCCAGGATGGACTCTTCCTCGAAAACCTCCAGGACGCGCGTGGCGGCCTCGGGCTGGCGAAACTCAGGCTCGCGCAGCAGGTGCCGAGCGCCCTCAATGTGCAGGCGCGGTCGCGCACCGCGCGCCAGGTCTCTCCGCAGCCAGGCCTTCACCGCCTCCAGCAGCCGGTGATGCCGCGAGGCTTCGCCCATCGCCTGCTCCAGGCGCTGGTAGGTGAGTTCGCCCACCCGACACCCCTGCAGCCGCTGCGAGATTGCCCGCGACAACGCATCCAGGTCTTCGGCGGTGATCCCCTCGGGGAGGTCAATCGGCCTGCCCTGCAGGGCGCCGGAACTGGTGGCGATGACCGCGAGCGCGCGGCGCTCGCCGAGCGGCACCACGTGCAGCGATTGGAAGGTCTGGTGCTGAAAGCCGGGCGCCGCCACGACCGACGCGTACTGCGTCAGGGACGCCAGTATCCGCGCGGCCTGGTCGGTAACCTCGGCTCGTTCTTCAAGCGTCCCGCCCAGACGCCGGCGAATCTCCTGGCGGTCGGCTGCCGGCAGCGGCTCGCCCTCCACCAGCATGTCGACGTAGACGCGGTAGCCCTGGTCCGTCGGGATGCGGCCCGCAGAGGTATGGGGATGGGTCAGCAGGCCCATCTCCTCCAGCCCGGCCATGGTGCTGCGGATCGTCGCCGGGCTCACCCTCAAATGCTCGCGCACCGCCAGGTGCTCCGAGCCCACGGGCTCAGCGGAGCGGATGTGCTCTTCCACAACAGCGCGGAGCACCGTACGCTTCCGCGCATCAAATTGCACCGTCTTCCCTCCGCCGGCCCTCATCGGAACGCTGGCACTCACCCCATGAGAGTGCTGACAACCGCACTCAGGGTAGCATCGCCGATTTTCGAGTGTCAAGGAAGACCGATGGAGTTCTCCACACGCGCCAGAGGATCCAGAATCCCACCGCGGCACACACTGTCCCAACAGCCGCCAGCGCGTCGGGAACGCTGAAACCCGCCACAATCCCGGTCAGTACGGGACCCACGACCCCTCCCATCATCATTGACGTGAACCGGGCGGCGAGCAGGCCCCCCACGCGTTTCTCCTCAGCATCCTGCGTGACCAGGATCATCGTGATCGGAAAGGACAGTCCGACTGCGAGGCCGACCAGGATGGCACTGCCGAAGATGAGCGCCGTGGAGGTCGCCACCGCGCCGAGCCACAGTCCCGCGGCATAAAGAAGAAAGGACACGACCAGAACACCGACCCGCGTGAATCGGACGGCCAGCCTTGCCAGGAGCGGACGAACCACCGAGATCATGATCCCATAGACGGAGAAGACCAGCCCGATCGCCGTCGGGGACCGGCCTGTGGCCTGCAGGGCGAGAGGGAAAAACGTGGCCCACCCAAGGTACGCGAACTCCGCGATCAGGATCGCGACCAGCGCTACTTTCACCCGCGCCGACGTCGTGCGGAAGCCATCCAGGATCGAGGCGTACCGCGCCACATCGACCCTGTCCTCCCGGGGAGCGCGCAGCGCCACGCCCGCCGCGACCCCGTTTGCGCCGGCGGCGACCAGGAACGCCGGGCCAATATGCCCCGTCGCCGCTACGGCGGCGGAGCCCGCCAGCGGACCCACCGTGTTCCCCAGCGAAGAGTAGAACGTGTGCATGCCAACCGCATAGTCGCGCCCACGCATCCCCGCGCGCGTGATCACCAGCATCTGGCTGGCAATGGCAATTGCCGGCCCCGCGGCCCAGTACACCGACAGTGACAACGCGAAGACCACCGTCGACGGCCAGATCCAGACCAGCAGGACCGCCGCGCCACTGACTACCGACGCCCAGATGGCCAGCCGTCGAGGGCCGAGGCGGTTCAGCCATGCGGCAGTAAAGAGGCTGGCGAGCAGCGCTGCAATCCCCAGGAGGCTCATGAAGCCTCCGATGGTGCCGGCGCCCATCCCAAGACTCCGCGCGTAGAGCGGGACAAAGGGCGTCAGAGCCGCCCCAGCTACGGTGGACAGTAGCATGACGAGATCAGGGACGGCGGGAAGGACGGTGCGAGACGCCGTGCGGGCTCCTGCGGTAAGAGATGAGGGGACGCGGGACATGAGGATTACGCGCGGCGGCGGACCATCCGGCGCAACAAATCGACCTCACCGACACGGAGCGCCAGGCACGCCGCCAGGTACACGATGGCGGCGACAGCGACCACCCCGGCGAGCACGAAGGCGTCGGTGAAGCGTCCCAGGCGCACGATGGAGAGCCCGACCTGGGAGGCGGCCCTGCCCGCCCCGATCGCGACGGCGGTCGCGAGCCCGATGCGCAGCGTGGTCCCGACGAGCCGCCGGCCTTCCAGGAGACCGAGACTGCGACGGAGGAGCCAGAACAGCAGTCCCACATTGACGAAAGAGACCACCGCGGTGGCTAGGGCAATGCCGGTCGCCCCCCATGCCCGCATGAAGACGTAGGCAAGGATCGCGTTGAGGGCGACCATCCAGGCGCCGGTCGCCACAGGCGTGCGCATGTTCTGCAGCGCGTAGTACGTGCGCGTGATCACGTAGTAGGCGGCCATCGGCACCAGCCCGACGGCGTACGCAGCCACGCACGCCGCCACGACGGTCGTCGCCTCCGGGCCAAACTGTCCGCGCTGGAACACCGCCTTGACCAAGGGGGTGGCGAAGGCGATCAGCCCAACCGACACCGGTAGC
>JBGPLF010000204.1:0-7476 GCA_041486265.1 bacterium | reverse complement strand
GCCGGTCTTGGCGTTGCCGCCGTCCTGTATGGAATCGTGCTGTGGGGTATGGTCTCGAAGCAAGGGTGAAACTCGAAGAAACTTGAGGGGCCCCGTCCGGGGCCCCTCGCCTTGTCCGCCAAGCACGAGGTTCCCGTCTCAGGACCTCAATATCGCCGCCGCAGGCGTGGGGCGCCCAACGGCGCGAAGTCCCGAGAGGAGGAGCAGCGTCCCGCCCACCGCGAGGCTGCCGGTGACCGTGATGGCCAGGGGCGCCCCCAGGAGCGTCGCCAGGGCTCCAACCCAGAGACTGCCCAGTTCGTTGAATCCCACCGTCGAGAAGTAGAGTCCCAGGACACGACCGCGCATCTCGTCCGATGCCGTCGTGGGCAGCACGGTGAATAAGGTCACGTCGTACGCGCTGCCCAGGGCGTGCGCGATGACGACGAGTACCAGCGAGACGAGGAACCAGTGGGAGGATCCGATCAGCGCCACACACGTGCCGAAGCCGAGCGCGGCGGCGATCAACAGCGAGACCTTGTTGCGGACGCCGGCGCGCGAGGCCAGCAGCATCGTGGCGATCAACTGCCCGACCCCACTCATGGCGTTGAGATAGCCTAATCCGAGCCCGCCGACCTTGAGCACGTCACGGGCCAGGACCGGCAGCATGGCCATATAGGCGAATCCAAAGCCCTCGGTGACCAGACTGAGAGAAAGAAGACTCCGCACGGGGCGGGTGCGCATCGCGTAGCGGAGGCCCTCCGCCAGCGACCAGCCAAACGGCGCGACCACGCTCTTGATAGTGGACGGCGTTCGCAAGAGACTAAGGCACGCGATGGACCCCAGGTAGACCGCCGACACGATCACGAAGTTCGGACCCACGCCCAGCCACTGCAGTACGGCCCCGCCGGTGAGCCCGGCCAGGATCCTCGTCAGGCTCGACCCCAGGAAGCGGAACGCGCTGGCGTTGAGAAGGCGCTCGGGGCCCACCATATCAACCAGCAGTCCTGCGGTGGCTGGCCGTTCCGCCGCGGCCAGGCAGCCCACCAGGCTCAGGTACACCATCACGTGCCAGGCGCGCACCGCGCCGGACAGCGCGAGCGCGGCCACGGCCAGCGCCGCCAACGTCGCCAGCGACTGGGTGACCAGCAGGATGCGGCGCCGGTCGATCCGATCGACCAGGGTGCCCATCGGGACGCTGAACAAGGTCAGGCTCACGCCCCTCAGGCCCAAACCGAGGCCGACCCAAAAGGGAGAGTTGGTGAGCTGGAGAATGAGCCAGCCCTGCGTGAGCGAGGCGATGAGCCAACCGGTCCAGTTGAAGAGCGAGTGCAGCCAGAGCCACCGGAACCCCGGGACTTCAAACGCCAGCGAGACGCGCCGGATGCCAACTCGTTCCATTCCGCTCTGAGCAGTTCCCCGACGCCCATGCCATGGCCTCCTGGATTGCCGCACGCCTGGACTCAACGAAGTCTATAATCACTCGCCTTTTTGGGGCCCGCGAAATGATTTCCTACAAGATCTCCAGGGGGAAGCACCGGTCTCCTTGAATCTCTTAGGCGCCACAATGCCGGAGGAGCGGGTGTGCCCCTGACGCGCTCCCGGTGGCTGCCGATTCTCCAATTGAGGAGCCCGTCCCCAGCGCACACTCGCTGATGCTGTCGGTTGAGAACGCCTGATGAAGACCGTCGCGCAGGTAATGACCACCGGGGTCGTGACCGTTGAGGCAGGCAGGTCTGTCGCCGACGCCACCGCCCTCATGCTCGATCATCATGTCGGTGTCCTCCCCGTCGTTGACGGGGAGTGTCTGATCGGTCTGATTACGATACGCGACCTCCTGCGCGCACTGCCGTACCGTCCCGTCGTCGCGGTGATGCAGCGCGACGTGACGGTGGTGTCCGGCGAGATGCCCATCACGGGCGCGTATATGTTGATGGAGGAGCAGCGAGTCGGCCAGCTCCCCGTCGTGGATCAGGGCCGGGTCGCGGGGCTGATCACCATCGAGAGCATTCTTCGCGAGTTGGGACTGCCCATTGATCCGCTGACGGAACTCCCGTGGGGTGCCGCGCTGCGTCGGCGGGCGGTCGAGGACCTGAAAGACGGGCGTGAGATCGCCATTGTCTTCTTTGACCTGGACAACTTCGGGCAGGTGAACAAGCAACTCGGACACGTCATGGGCGACCGGTGGATCCAGGCCGTGACCGAGACGCTGCGGGTGGCCATTCACCCCTCACAAGATCTGCTCTGCCGCTACGGCGGCGATGAGTTTGCCATCCTGACCACCCGCGGGCGCGACGAGGTCGAGGCATTGGGACGTCAGGCGCTGGAGGCCATCAGCGCGCTGCGGCTGTCCGGCATGCCGGAAGAGTTCGTGCTGACGGCGTCGTTGGGATTCGCGGGTGGGAAGCGTACCAACGAGCGGCAGGACGTCCACTACGAGGCCACTGTTGACGACCTCATCACCATCGCCAGCCGACAGACGACCCAGGCCAAGGCCGAGAAGTTCGGGCGTGTCCAGCAGGCGGCCGCCGCTCAAGCCGAAGCGGCGCCGCGTCTGCTCTTGCGACGCGTCAGCCTGTCCTTCATGGAGGGAGAGGCGACGACCGCCGTCGAGTTGAGCCTGGGATCCGACCGGTATGTCGGCGAGGCCACAGGTCCGGGTATGGGGACGAATCCGTGGCGGCTGCTTGCCGAAGCCACGATGCAGGCGATCAACCATGTCCTGCCCGACGGCTGGAGAGGGGTCGTGGATGAAGTGCGCATCCTCACGACCGACTCAGTGACGCTGGTCGCGGTGACGGTGCATCTCGGCAAGAACGACGGGACGTCAGATCGCTATGTCGGCTCTGTGCTGGCCGACACAGACGTCGGCCAGGCGGTCGTCAAAGCGATGCTGCAGGCGACGAACCGGCGGATCGGGCGTCTCCTGGCCGGGTCAGGCTAAGGCAGCCCTCAGAGGATCCCCTCCTCCACCGCCATCCCGACGATCAGGCTGCCCCAGAACAACTTGAACGCGCGCACATAGTCCCCGTCGGTGATGGCGATCGTCCTCGGACCGCGGCGCTCGATGCCCGGAAACAGCGTGTTCATGTGAGCGCAGGCCGTCCGCTTGAAATCCACCTCGAAGGTAACGGGGGTGGGCACGCGATAGAGCGGCACACGCCCGCCCCGCACCGCCTCGACGGCCGCTCGGGCGCCTTCGCGAATCAGGGCCTGGGCCTTCTCAGGAGTGCTGCTCAGTCCAACGACACGATCGACGGCCTCTTTCACCGGCGCGACCGCGACGCCGGGCAGGCGGCGTTGCGCATCAGCACAGACGGCGCTGTCTCCCGTGACCAACGCCACGGGGACCTTGAACACGCCCGCCAGGCCCGCGTTGATGGCCGCCTCGTCCACCGGCTCGCCGTTGACCCGGACCTCGTAGACGATGCGGCCGATAAGCGTGTGATTGAGAACGCCGTCGCCGCCGCCCTCACGCTGGTGATAGCCGACGAAAAACGCCGCGTCGAAGCCCTTATCGATCCCCTCCATCTGGCCGAGGATCTTGTTGCTACCGCTCATCAGCCGGGCGGCTGGATGCAGTTCTTCAATAAGAAGGTTGGTCATCGGGCCGTGCCCATCGCTGACGACGAATTCCGCGGCGCCTGCCGCAAGCGCGCCCTCAATGGCCGCGTTCGCGTCCTGCGTCATCAAGTGGCGGAAGCGGTCGTAATCTTTCTCGCCGGACCGGACGTGCTTGCCCACGGCGACCCCGGTGATCCCTTCCATGTCGACGGACAGATAGACGCGCATGGCTCACCTCCGGGAGCCCGATTCCATGAGGATCGGCGCGGCACCTCCCGCTAAGATAGAAGAAAACGCATCAGGGAGACAATGGCGGTGGCAACCTCTGTAAGCGTGTGCGGGCTGGGGATGATGGGACGCCCCATGGCGCGGCGGCTTATCTCCGCCGGCCTTAATGTGCAGGGATGGAACCGGTCGGCGCTGCCTCCGGGCCTGACGGATGGCATCTCCCTCTGCCGCGATCTCGTCGTGGCTGCGCAGGCCGACGTGTGCCTGCTGATCCTCGCCGACTCGAATGCCACGGACGCGGTGCTCGACCAACTCGGGCCGCACCTGCGGCAAGGACAACTCGTGCTGGATATGGGCTCCTCGGATCCCTCGCGGTCGAGAGTTCACGCGGAGCGGCTGGCCGCGAAGGGAATCGGGTGGGTGGACGCGCCGGTGTCCGGAGGTCCCGAAGGCGCGCGGACCGGCACGCTCGCCATCATGGCCGGCGGCACCGACGCGGACTTTGCACGCGTGAAGCCACTGCTCGAGGCACTGGGCGGCAACGTCGTACATGTTGGCGCCCCCGGCGCAGGCCATACGACAAAGGTGATCAATCAGGTGATCGTAGGCCTCACCATCGAGGCGGTCGCCGAAGCCCTGACCCTGGCGGAGAAGTGCGGGATCGATCCCCGGCTCGTCCAGCAGGCGTTCAAGGGAGGATTCGCAGACTCGAGGATCCTGCAGGTGCACGGGACGCGCATGATCAACCGGGACTACACTCCCGGCGGGCGGGCCGCGCTGCAACTCAAAGACCTGCGGCTGGCCCTGGCGTTGGCCCGCGAGGCGTCGGTCCAGTTGCCCCACGTGGAAAGCACGGCGGCGCGATACGAGACCCTGATCGCGCAGGGTGATGGCGACCTGGATCACTCCGCCCTCCACAGGCTCCTCTAGATCGGCTAAGTCCCAATGCGAGTAGTCTTCAGGCGTAGTGGGAATCTACTGTATGAACCGCGCGATCGTCGAGTGCAGGCAGCGAGCACACTAGGGCCATAGTGGTCAGGGCAACCTATCCGAGCGTCATCCTTGCGGCGCTGGCGGCAGTCTGCGGCGTTCTCTCTCTCATTGCTGCGCCGCCGGCCGACTCTGCGCCGAGCTACGTCATCCAGCCGGGAAGGGCCGTGGGACCGATCGTTCTGGGAGCGACCGTCGCGACGTCCCAGAATGTCGTCTCGGTCGCCTCCCAGAAGATCGACGTGTGGGTTGAGTACGGACACATCGCGCAGATCCGCACGACCAACCCGAGCCATCAAACCGAATCAGGATTCGGACCCGGGCAGAGCAATTGGGAAGAGGCTCGAGCGGCGTTGTGCCAGGGCGCCAGCATCAAGCAGGAGATGGCGAGCGGCTTCGAGATCCGGTGCCCTCTTGCCGGTCTCGTGATCGAAGTCACAGACCAGGTGATCTCCGCCTTCGTGGTCATGCCCGCCGAGCGTTTGATCAAAACCTCCTTCTCGAGATCCCCCAGGGATACCCGTGCCGGCGCGCCGCGTGCTCCGGCGCCCGACGCTAGGCAAAAGGCCGCCTGCGAGAGGTCAGCCCGGGTTCAGTTCATAGGCGCAGACGTGAAGCAATCAAAAAGCCTGATCCTGCGCTTTGGCGTCGTGTACTCAGGTCCCCCGTCTTATGAACCTGAAGAACTGCACGGCTCATACACGATAACGCTGGCGTACGGCAATGCACCGGTCACGGTCGCCGGAAAGATCCTCACCGTGAACGCGGTGCGCCAGTTTTCCTCCGCCTTCTCGATGTGCGGCGCGTCTGGCCAGCAGGGATGCGTCGACCCAGGGTTTACAGGATACTCAGTCCCCCTTATCGACCTCGAGTATGTCCGCTGCAGACCGCGGGCACGCTAGGGCAGGCCGCTCGTGGCGGCCGTGACGCCCACCGGTCGGACAACTGGCGTCCGATTCATGTCAGTGCCTTCCCAATGTTTGATCCCACGTGATTGGGCAGACGCTCACGTTCCCCGGCCGCCTGGCGAATGGCCTGGATTGCCCGGTCGCCGAGCTCGTGCTTGGAGACGAACACCGCGGCACCGGCGGTTTGCGCCCGCCTTCGTATCGTCGCCTTGATCAACTCGATCCCATCCATGCCTGCTGACTCGATGTCCACCAGGATCACATCGGGGCGAAGCACCGACGCCTGAGCCAGTGCGGCCAGGCCGTCGCCGGCTTCGCCGACGAGCATCATATCCGGCTCCAGTTTGAGCCGCATCCGGAGACCAAACCGGATTGAGGGTTGGCTTACAAGTAGCAGTCGTGTCATGTCACCGTCCAGTAAAGCCCTCGGCCTCGGTTGCGGCATCGAGCGAACGTCTACCTTGCGCCTGCCACTACTGAGGGAGGCGCGACCTCCCCTGAAGGGCGGAGACGGGACCACAGGCCGAGGACAGGAATGATCACTATCGCGCAGATCGTTACCATCATCAACGGATCATTCCGGGATCTCCGACTAAAGTCGGAGGACAGGACCCGCAGAATGCCGGACACTTGGCAGAACATCTAGATTCAAGGGATCGGTGACAGAGACATGGCTACGCGTATCCTCATTGCTGACGACCACAGCGTGGTCCGCCAGGGCCTGCGGATGTTCCTGGCTCTGGACCCTGATCTCGAAGTGGTGGGCGAGGCTGCTGACGGCGCCGAGGCCCTACGCCTGGCCCGCGAGCTGCGACCGGATGTCCTTCTGATGGACCTCCTGATGCCGGTGATGGACGGCATTGCCGCGACGCAGGCTGTGCGGCAGGAACTCCCAGACACCGAAGTCCTGGCGTTAACGAGCGTGCTGGAGGATGCCTCCGTCGTCGGCGCGATCCGGGCTGGCGCGATCGGCTACCTGCTGAAGAACACCGAGGCTGACGAACTGCGGCGAGCGATCCGGGCGGCCGCTGACGGACAGGTCCAGCTCTCCCCGGAAGCGGCCGCGCGTCTCATGCGCGAGGTTCGAGCGCCCGAGCGCCCTGAGGCCCTTACCGAGCGCGAGACCGACGTGCTCCGCCTGGTCGCCGAAGGCAAAGCGAACAAGGAGATCGCCTACAGTCTGCGGATCGGCGAGAAAACCGTGAAGACGCACGTGAGCAACATCCTGGCCAAACTCGGCGTCCAGAGCCGCACGCAGGCGGCCCTCTACGCGGTGAAGATTGGCCTGGTCTCGCAGCCGGTGACTGGGGGATAGCGATGGCACCCGACGCGATGGCGTTCGAGACCGCCACCCTCGATCTCGAGTTTCCGAATCCGTCCGCGCTGGCGAACCTGCTGGCAGTGCTGCCCGAAGGCGTTGTGCTGGTCGACACGGATCGCCACTGCGTGTACGCCAACCCGGCGGCGAGCGAGATCACCGGGGTGCCGCATGAGGAGTTGCTCGGACGCGACTTCCTGACTGTCTTCGCTGGGTACGAGCGTGCCGCGCTGCTCAATCGCCTGACCGCCGCGCTCAACGCGCAGCCGGCACGGGGGATGGCCACGGTCCAGCGGCCCAACGGCGAGGAGCGCCAGGTCGAGTGCTCGATGCATCTTTTCGTTGACGGCCGCCCGCTGGTGGCTGTAACGGTCGGCGATGTGACCGACGACCGGCGGCTGGCCCGGAAGGCCGCTCTACTCGCGCAGATGGCTTCCCACGCCGCCTTCGAGGGCTCGCTTGAGAGTACCCTCGACGAGCTCGCCGAGG
>JBGPLF010000203.1:0-7492 GCA_041486265.1 bacterium | reverse complement strand
GGTTCCGACGCCACAGAAGTAGTCTCACGGGCGATCATCCAGTGCGCGTGATTCGGTACCTGCTGGTTTTCATTCCGGTTGTCTTCCTGCTGGCGGCCGCCGCATTTCCCACCCCAAAGGGGTTCGTCAACGATTTCGCCGGCGTGCTCAGCCCGGATGTGAGGCAGCGCCTGGAGGAGCGCCTGTCGGCGTACGAGCGTGACACCTCCAACGAGATCGCGATCGCCATCTTCCCGTCGCTCGGCGGCCGCACGATCGAGGCCCTGGCCGTCGCGCTCTTTGAGGAATGGAAGATCGGCAAGCGCGACAAGAGCAACGGGATCCTCATTGTCGTGGCCATCCAGGACCGCCAGGTACGGATCGAGGTCGGCTACGGGCTCGAGGGGAAGGTCCCCGATGCGCAGGCGGGCCGGGTCATCCGCGAGGCCATCGCGCCGCGCTTCCGCGAAGGACGATACGCCGAGGGGCTCGAGGCGGCGGTGGGGGAGTTGATCAGCCTCGTCGGCGGCGCTCCGGCTGCGGCGCCGACGGCCGCAACGCCCGCGCAAAGGAGGCAGCCTGCGGGAGGCGTCCTGTACTGGCTCGCGCTGCTGGTGGTCGCCGCAGTGTTCGGTCTGGCCAGCATGGCACTCCGGCGAGTGACCGAGCGGCGGTGCCCCCGCTGCGGAACCTCAATGAACCTCGCGGATGATCGAATGGTCCACACGACTGCCGGTCAATCCCGGGCTCTCGTCTACGCGTGCCCGAAGTGCGGATATCGAGAACAACGACTGCGTGCTGTTGCACCTCGCGGCTACGGCCGGGGGATAGGCGGTTTCTGGGGGACGGGCGGCTTCGGTGGAGGGGGCTTCGGCGGAGGTGGGGGCGGGTTCGGCGGTGGGTTCTCTGGCGGCGGCGGGGCGTCCGGAAGCTGGTAGGACTCATGGGGACACAGCGTGCGCGATCGCATGTGCGGACCCTGCTCAACAAAGAGGAGAAGGCGAATCTCCGCCATCTCATTGAGCACGTCGAGCGTGAGACAAGCGCCGAGATTTGCGTGATGGTGCTGAAGGACGTTGTCGATCCGCGCGACTTCGCGGTGCACTACTTCAACCACCTGGGCATCGGGAAGAAGGATCTGGACAACGGCCTGCTTGTCCTCGTCGTCCTGGAACGGCGGCACGTTGAGATTGTGGTGGGGAAGGGACTTGAGGGGGTGATGCCGCGGGCACTCCTGGAGCAGGTCATCAACGAGCAGATGGCTCCGCACTTCCGCGATGGGAAGTTTGGGCAAGGACTTCACCACGCGGTCGAAGCATTCGGCCGGGTGCTGCGGGAACAGGCCCCGGCGGTCCGGCCGGACGCGACGCCAGGCGCGCCGGGGAAACCTGGGGCGCCCAGGAAGATCCCCGACGTCGTGGACCTGGATCAGGGTGGCCGGGACGTCTAAGCGCGTTCTTCCCCTCGCCGTCGCCGCGGCGATCGTGGTCCTGGCCGCCGTCTGGACGATCGCAACATACAACGGCATGGTGCAGGCGCGGCAGGCGGTGGACGCGCAGTGGGCGCAGGTCGAGTCCGTCTATCAGCGCCGGGTCGACCTGGTCCCCAACCTGGTGGCCGCGACCCAGGCGTACCTAATCCAGGAACGTGAAGTCCTTCAGGCGGTGCTCCGGGCGCGCGAGTCGTATGCGGAGGCTCCTCCCCGGTCCACCGATCGGGTCGAGGCCGCCGATCGCCTTGACAAGGCGATCGGACAGGTGCTCGCCGTCATCGAGCGGTATCCCGATCTGCGCAGCCGCGACGTGGTCCTGGGGCTGATGGACGAACTGGCCGGCACCGAGAATCGCATCGCCGTGGAGCGCCGCAGGTACAACGAACGGGTGCGGCAGTACAACGGATTTGTACTGGGGGTTCCGCGCAACCTGATCGCCAAAGCCGCCGGGTTCCGGGCACAGCCCTACTTCCGTGCCGATCTCGATGCTGCGTCTGCTCCAAAGGTTCCGTAGGGGAGGAGAGCGCAGCCACCCACCGAATTTGAGCAGGGTGCAGGGTTCGCCATCACCTTCCCTCCAGCAGAATCCCCTGCGGGTGCGCGTGTTGCGCAGCGGGAGTGCCGGGAATGCCATCCTCGTCGAGGCCGGCGCCACCCGTTTCCTGATTGACGCGGGGTTGCCCGCCGAGGCGATCCTGAAGGAACTCGAGGGTGAGGCACCCGACGACGGCAGATCACCCTCAGGACTGGCCGCGATTCTCTTGACTCACGAGCACGACGATCACCTCAAGGGAGCCGCCGTCGTTGCCCGCGCAACCGGTGCCGTGGTCCTGGCCAACGAACCGACCGTGCGCGCCACGGGGGCGCAACTCGCGGGCGCCGATGTCGAGGTCTTCCGGACGGATACGCCCTTTCGAGTTGGACCGGTCGAGGTGACACCGTTTCGCCTACCGCACGACGCCGCCGAGCCCGTGGGATTCGCGTTGTCCCATGACGGCGCCCGGGTCGCGGTCGCGTGCGATCTCGGTGAGGTCACCGATGATCTCCTGGAGCGCGCGCGAGGCGTGGACCTGCTGGTCATCGAGGCCAACTACGATCTGCGGCTGATGGCGGTGTCCGCGTATCCCTGGTTTCTGAAGAACCGCATCATCGGCACGCAGGGACATCTCTCCAACGACGGCGCCGCCCGGGCCGCGGTCGGGGTCGCGTCGGACCGCCTGCGGACCGTCCACCTGGTGCATCTCAGCGAGGTGAACAACCTGGCCCCGCTGGCCCGCGACACCGTGAGGGCGGCGCTTGATGCTGAGGGGATGCGCGGGGTACAGGTTGAGGCGATCCGGCCGAACGCCGGGGGATCCATGTGGACGGCGCCGCGGGCAGCGCGCACCCTCTTCTCTGCCGCATCAGGATGAAGGTCGACGAGCGTCTCTTTCACGGCGATACCGCTGTGCTGCGCCGGCATGCGATCCAGATCCTGGGGGCGGCTGTTGCCGCGGCGGATCCGATGGCCGCGGTGCACCGTGCGGTCAGGCTGGATGGGTCGCGCCTGTACGTTGAACGCCGATCTTACGATCTCACGTCCACGGGCCGCGTCATTGTCGTCGGCGCGGGCAAGGGCTCGGCGCGCATGGCCGCGGCGCTGGAAGAAATCCTCGGCGGCCGCATCACCGCCGGGGCGGTCACGACCAAGTACGGCTACGTCGAACGGCTGCGCCGCATCAAGCTCATCGAGGCCAGCCATCCCCTGCCCGATGCGGCCGGACTGGACGGCGCGCAGCGCATCGCCACGCTGGTGCAAGCGGCGGGCGCCAACGATCTGGTCTTTGTGTTGATCTCCGGCGGCGGCTCGGCGCTGCTGCCGATGCCGGCGGAGGGGATGACCCTCAAAGAGAAGATCGTCACGACCGAGCTGCTGCTGCGCTCGGGAGCGACAATCACCGAAGTCAACACTGTCCGCAAGCACCTCTCGGCCGTGAAGGGCGGGAGACTCGCGCGCCTGGCCGCGCCGGCAACTGTCGTCACGCTCATCCTGTCAGATGTGTTAGGGAACCCTCTCGACGCGATTGCGTCGGGCCCGACGGTGCCTGACCCCACGACCTTCGCCGATGCCCTGACGATCGTCGACCGCTTCGGTCTCAGAGAAACGCTGCCGGCGTCAGTGCAGGGGCATCTCGAGCGGGGCGCCACCGGTCAGATCTCGGACACGCCCAAGCCGGGCGATCCGATGTTCGATCATGTGCAGACCGTCATCGTCGGCGACATCACCCTGGCGGCGGAGGCCGCGGTGGAGCGGGCCGAAGCCCTCGGCTACCACGTCAGGCTGTCGGGTACAATCATACAGGGAGAGGCACGCGAGGTTGGCGCCCGGTTCGGGACGATGGTGCGAGAGGCCCGCGCGTCAGACGGCGCGCCCAATGCACAGCCCACGCTGCCGTTGTGCCTGATGATGGGAGGCGAAACGACCGTCACTGTGCGGGGCCGCGGGAAGGGTGGCCGCAACCAGGAACTGGTCCTGGGCGCGGCCCGGTCCATCGCGGGGTTCGCCCGAATTCTGGTCGCCTCGTTCGGCACCGACGGCACCGACGGGCCGACGGACGCCGCGGGCGCCGTGGCCGACGGGACGACGCTGGCGCGGGCGCAGGCGCTGGGGCTTGATCCCGACGCCGCGCTCGCCAGCAACGATGCGTTTCCGTTCTTTCAGGCGCTGGGCGACCTGATCATCTGCGGGCCGACGAATACGAACGTCAACGATCTCTGGCTGGGCCTGGTGGGTCCAGCACCGGCAAGTGCCGGGGCGGCGTGAGGGACATGGAGGCGACTGTGCGATGAACGTGTTGTTCTGCGTGTCGGAGGCGGTGCCGTTCGCCAAGACCGGCGGGCTGGCGGATGTGGCGGGCGCGCTGCCGGCGGCGCTGCGCCGCAAGGGGCTCGATGTCCGGGTGATGATGCCGTTGTACCGGGGCATCTCGCGGTCGTTTCTCGAACCGGTGCAGCGGGTGAGCAGCGTGATTGGCGGGAGAGCGTTCGGTGCGGCGATCTGGCAGGGCACGTTTCCGAACGGCACACCCGTCTACCTGGTTGATTCACCGCCGCTGTACGATCGGTCCGGCCTCTACGGCGAGGGTGGTGCGGATTACGATGACAACCTGCTTCGGTTCGCGTTCTTCTGTCAGTCCGCCGTGACCTTCATGCACGAATCGTGGCAGCCCGACCTCGTTCACTCCCACGACTGGCAGGCGGCGCTGATCCCGGCCTACCTGCGCCTGCAGCGCAACCCGCTGCCCAGCCTGTTCACCGTCCATAACCTGGCCTATCAGGGAATCTTCCCGCCCGATCAATTTCCGCTCACCTGCCTGCCGGCTGAGGCGTTCACGATGGAGGCCGTCGAGTTCTACGGCAAGGTGAACGTGATGAAGGCGGGGCTGATCTCCTCGCATGTGCTGAATACGGTCAGTGAGACCTATGCGCGGGAGATCCAGACCGAGGAGTTTGGGATGGGGCTCGACGGGTTGATGCGGGCGCGCTCCGCCGATCTCTTCGGCGTCCTAAACGGGGTGGACTACAGCCAGTGGGATCCCAGCGTCGATCCGCACATCCCTGCCAGATACAATGCCGACGATCTGACCGGCAAGGCCCGGTGCAAGGCGGCGCTGCAGCAGGAACTCGGCCTGCCGGACAACGCCTATACGCCGCTGATCGGCACGGTGGCCCGGCTGGTCTCCCAGAAGGGGTTCGATCTCGTGGTTGCAGCGTTAGAAAGCATCGTCGCGATGGGTGCGCAGGTTGTCGTCCTTGGGACCGGCGACGCGGATTACGAGGCGGCGTTCAGGGAGGCCGCCGACCGGTGGCCAAATCAAGTGCGGGCGATCATCGGCTTCGACGAGCGACTCGCCCATCTCATCGAGGCCGGTGCCGACATCTTCCTGATGCCGTCGCGGTTCGAGCCGTCGGGGTTGAATCAACTCTATAGCCTGCGCTACGGGACGGTGCCGGTCGTGCGGCGCACCGGCGGGCTGGCGGACAGCATCAGCGACGTGAGCCCCGAGGCGCTGCACCTCGGGCAGGCCAACGGTTTCGTGTTTGACCACTACGGCCCCAACGCCCTCATCGCCACGGTCGGCCGGGCCGTTGCCGCCTACCGCGATCCGGGACTCTGGCGCTGGCTGCAACATGTCGGCATGCGCGCGGACTTCTCCTGGGACCGGACGGCCGACCGGTATCTCATCCTGTATCAGACCACGATCGAGCGCGCCGCGAAGTGGCGGTGATCTGGTATCATGGCAGGGTGTTTGTCTTCAAGACGTGAAGAGGTGACGACCGTTGCCTGAATTGCGCACGGACCCGACCTCAGGCCGCTGGGTCATCATCGCCACAGAGCGCGCCACCCGTCCAACGGACTTCAAGGTCCCGCCGGTCGAAGAGAACGACATCGAGCGCTGTCCGTTTTGTGTCGGCCGGGAGAGCCTGACTCCACCCGAGATCTATGCCGTCCGCGACCCCGGCACCGCGCCGAACACGCCGGGCTGGCGCGTGCGTGTCGTGTCCAACAAGTACCCGGCCCTGCGCATCGAGGGCGATACCAAACGCAGCAATATCGGGATGTACACGCGTATGGATGGCGTCGGTGCGCATGAGGTCATTATCGAGTCGACGGAGCACCACGCCCACCTGGGCCTGCTGCCGGTCCACCATGTCGCGACGGTTGTCGGCGCCTACCTGCAGCGCTACCGTGACCTGGCTGGCGATCCACGCTTCGAGTACGCGCTGCTGTTCCGTAACCACGGCCGCACGGCCGGCGCCTCGCTGTCGCATCCGCACTCCCAACTCATCGCGCTCCCGATCATCCCCCGGCGCGCGGCCGGCGAGCTCGATGCCGGCGAACGGTACTTCGGCCGGCACGCGGCCTGCGTCTACTGCCGGATCATCCAGCAGGAGCTCGCCTCGCGCGAGCGGGTTGTGTTCGAGAACGACCGGTTCGTGGCCGTAGAGCCCTTCGCGTCGCGGTTCCCGTTTGAGACCTGGCTGATCCCAAAGGAGCACAAGGCCTCATTCGGCGAGCTGACCGATGAGGAGACCCTGAGCTTCGCCGAGGCGCTGCGGACGACGCTGCACTGCCTGCACACCTGCCTGGGGAACCCGCCCTACAACTTCATCGTGCACACGGCCCCATACCATTACGACACCCCGCACGCGTACCACTGGCACCTGGAGATCATGCCGCGGCTCACGCAAGTTGCCGGGTTTGAGTGGGGGTCCGGGTTCTTCATCAATCCGGTGGTGCCGGAGGCGGCCGCGAAGTTCCTGCGCGACGCAGTTCCGGCGGCGGTGAACGCGCTCGTGGCCGAGGCGCTGGCCCCGGGTGGTGATCGGGAGTAAAGGCGATGCCGGGCGACCGAATCCTGCTGGGACCCGGGCCGAGCCTGCTGCCGCCGGAGGTCAGCGCGTCGCTGTCACAGCCGATGCTCGGGCACATGGATCCCGACCTCTTACCGCTGCTCGATGAGATTGTCGCCAAATACAGAATCGATCAGGACCGTATCTATTTAACCGGGCTGAGCATGGGCGGATTTGGCGCATGGGCGCTGACAGCCTACGCCCCGGACCGATTCGCCGCCATCGTTCCGATCTGCGGCGGCGGTGAAGCATTATCGGCAAGACGATTGACGCATCTCCCAGTCTGGGTCTTTCATGGAGCCAAAGACCCGATTGTTCCGCTCAAGCGGTCGGAGGAAATGGTCGATGCCTTAACGAAGCTCAAGGGAGACGTGAAGTTGACGATCTATCCCGAAGCAGGTCACGATTCATGGACGGCGGCCTATGAAAACCCCGAACTCTACGATTGGCTACTGCAACAAAAGCGAAAGCCCGTGACGAAGAATGGGCTGTGATGCTAAATCGGCCACACATTGACCAACAGCGAAGTGTGCCACGCTTTGATTGGATGGACGCTGAAGGCCGTTGGGCTGTAAAGGACCGCCAGAGTGAAGGAACTCGTGGCTAAGTTGGAGCGGTTGGTGTAGG
>JBGPLF010000202.1:0-7523 GCA_041486265.1 bacterium | reverse complement strand
TCGACCCAGAAGTTGCCAATCGTCTTGGCCGTGTGGCGTGCCAGCCCCCTGATGAAGGCCGCCAGTACGGCCATTCCCGCTGCCGCGGAGATAAGGTTCTCCTTTGCCAGGGCCGCCATCTGCGTCAGGTAGCTCATGGTGGTCTCGCCGCCGTATGCCTGCCAGTTGGTGTTGGTGGCGAAGGACGCAGCGGTGTTGAACGACAGGTCCGGCGGGACGGCACCGAGCCGCGCGGGGTTCCACGGGAGGAAGGCCTGCAGCCGCTCGAACGCATAGACGAGGATCATACCGGCGATGGCAAACACCATCATCGCGATGGCGTAGGTATGCCAGGCCATCTCGTCCTCAGGCCGGACGCCCAGGCACCGGTAGATGAACCGCTCTACCGGCCCCAGCAGCCGGTCAAGGAACGTGCGGCCGCCCGAATAGACCCGCGCCATGTACGACCCCAGCGGCTTCGCCAGGGCCAGCAGGACGACGAGATAGAGCACAAGCTGGAGCACGCCGTTTGTTGTCATGCGAACCACTCCGGTTTCAGCAGCGCGGCCACGAGGTACACAAGCAGCAAGCAGGTCAGCACACCCGCGGTCGCAACCATGACGTTTACGACCCCCTCAGGCGCTCGAAGCTCGAGATCAGCCAGATGCATGACACGAGGAATCCCAGAGAAAGGATGATCAAACCCACGTCGGCCATATTCCATCGCTCCTTGTTACTGCCGGATTGGCAACGCACCGGACAGATTTAGCCCGATAGCATTCTAAGTTGGGGATCGGTCAAAGGATTCGCAAGAAGAGGGGCGTGGAGATCAAGAAGTAGTCAAGGATTTTCGGGAGAAGTTCGTGGGCTACAGCCCCCGTGTCACCACCACTCCCACCAGCTTCGCGATGCCGGCGGCGCCGGGTTTAGCGGGGAGGATCGGCAATGGGGGGAGTACGGCGCTTGTGCTCGCTCGCGGCGTGGAGCCGCTCGATGCGGGCGCGCGCCTCAGGCGGCGCGGCGCCGGTCAGCAGGTACGCATCGAGCACGGCATAGGCAAGTCCCATCTCGTCCTCGTCGGTCTGTCCCGGCCACAATCCGGCCGACGGGGTGCGCTCCACGATCGCGCGAGGGACCCCGAGCGCGGCGGCGAGCTCGCGGACTTCAGACTTCACGAGCCCGCCGATCGGCAGTACATCCACGCCGCCGTCGCCGTGCTTTGTGAAGTAGCCGACGTAGGATTCACTGCGGTTGCCCGTACCTGCCACCAGGCGGTTGAGCCGGTTCGCAAAGGAGTACAGCGTTGTCATGCGCAGGCGGGGTCGAAGGTTCGCCAGCGCCAGGTGATGCTCGGCGTACCGCCCGGAGGCCTCCAGCGCCGCGACCAGCGCGTCGTAGACGCCGTCGAGGACGACGGTCGTATGAGGAAGGGTCAGGGCCCCGCACACCGCGACCGCATCCTGGTGATCGCGCGGATCGCTGTGCAGGGGCATCAGGACGCCCAGCGTCGTCTGGGGGAACGCGCGCAGGCACAGCGCCGCCACGGCTGCGGAGTCCACCCCGCCGGAGATGCCCACGACCGCGCCCAGCGCTCCCGACTCATCGGCGCGGTCACGCAGCCAGTTGATGAGATAGTTGATGGTCGTGTTGATGGGAACGGGTGGCACGTTACTTCGGGGTGATCTGATGCATGTAGGTGACGACACCGAACGGCTTGACGGTCTGGGAGCGGCTCACCTCCTTGCCATCAACGCTGACGGCCATGCCAAGTTCGCCGTCCTGGGCGCGCTTCTGAAACGCGATGGAGAAGCCCGCGAGGGTCTTGAAGGTGAGACGGACCGGGACGGTACCCTCCAGCGTCTTCGGGCCGCCCAGTTCGCCATACGACCCGCCGAACTTGAGCCCCGACGTCCCGAAGACCTCGATCACGACGGGGATGGTGGCCACAGGCGTCGCCACCACGACGACCTGACCCGGACGTTGCTGCGCCCGGCGTGCATACCCGCCGCAGCCCGAGGCCACCAGGGCGATGGTGATCAGCAGGAGCGCGAGGGCGGCACGATTCACTGTTACGCGGTTTCGCACAGGTGCGGGATACCTCCTCCTGGTTGCCAGGATTCGGGCGCAGAGAGTATACTGCCCTAAAGTCATGCGGTCCAGACGCTCCGCGTTCCGCTCATTGTTCCCGCTGGTCATCGTGGCTATAGTGACCGCGTCGGCTGTCGATCCGCGTGCCGCCGAGCGGGACCCAGATCACGGCCACATTGTCGTCGGAGGCAGCGCGCTCGATCGCGCCCGCGCGCTCGCGTGGCACATCCGGTACGGCCACGAGGAAAGCCTGACCGCCCGCGTCCCCGCCGCGGCGCACGAGGGTGATGAGAAAGACGGCGTGGAGGTCGGTGGAACCCACGTCCTTTCCATCGGGACCGGGGCGGCGGCCGTCAGCGTACTGGATTCATCTGGAAGCATGATCCTGACCACGGGATGGTCGTTCACTCCACCGGCGACGGTGCGGGGACGCGCCGCCAGGCCGTCTTCTGTGCATGTCATCGAATCCGACCAGTCCGTTGCGGAGCCGCCTCCCCGCGCCTCCTGATCCACCGCGCACACTCCAAACCCTGAACCTTAATATTGAGGCTTCGTAAGGCAGAAGCCCCCGTCCGTTCTTGCACGGGACGGAAGCGCCTTATCCAAGGAGGAGAACAATGAACGTCGGACGGCTGCACGTCAGCATGATCATCGGCGCGCTTGTGGGCTGCCTAGCTCTGGCGCCTTCGGCCGGGGCGCATGCGAAGCTCCAACGCGCCGACCCCAAGGCCGGCAGCACGATCACGACCGCTCCGGCGGTTGTGCGAGCGTGGTTCAGTGAGGAGATCGATGCCAAAGGCAGTGCGCTGAGCGTGTGGGACGCGCATGGGAAGCGGAAGGATGACGGCAAGGGCGGTCTGGACCTGAATGACCTTGACCACAAATCGATGCTCGTGAAGCTCCAGCCCCTCGGTCCGGGGACATACACGGTGAAGTGGACCGCGGTCTCGGCAGATGACAAGAACGTCGCCAAAGGGTCATTCCGCTTCACGGTCGCGTCACGGTGAAGTAGGTGCAGCGGTGCGCGCGGCTTCACGGGCCCTACGCAATGACGGTTTACATGGGGGTGGCAGTGATGAAAGGGAGAGTCAAACTCGTTGGCGTCTTCGCGCTTTGCGTCTTGATGCTCGCCGCGGCCGGGGTGGCGTCCGCTCATGCCTTTCTCAAGTCCGCTGATCCGGGCGAGGATAGCAGCATCAATGCCTGGCCGAAAGAAATCCGTCTGACGTTCACCGAGCCCGTGGAACTCCGGTTCAGCATCTTCAAGGTGTATCGGTTGGATGCGGCTCCCGGCACGGAGCAGCGACGATTGAACGCGACAGCGGGGGCCCTCGTGTCAGACGTGCTTCAGAAGCGCGGGGACGAGGCCGCGCGGGCGGACGAGGGGACCAGCAATACGACCCGCACCACCGCCGATGTCCTGGTCAAGCTCAAGCCCGATCTGGATCCTGGCGCGTATGTGGTCATGTGGCGGGTGCTGTCGATCGATACTCACACGACGCAGGGATTCTACGTGTTCGTCTTCACACCGAACCGGTGATTTCGTCGTCGAGGAGGAGAGATCATGAGACAGGCTGCTTTGAGCCTCGTTGTTGTTCTGGCCCTCGCGACGGTTTCTCCGGTGCGCGGGCAGATACCGATTGGCATCCTTGTGAACGATCCGAACCGTCAGATGCGCAGCGCCATCATTTACTCGTCCCCGCGCGGCGCGGCGGAAGAATCGCTTGTGGGAACACTCGATGCACCGTTGCCGCCAGCGCGCTTCGGGTCGGCGGTCATCGTCGCGGGGGCCATGGAACAGCCCGAGGTCCGAACGCCCGCACCCTCGTCTGAGCTCCTACCGGCGGCGTCCAACCCGATTAGCCTGGCCGGTCTTCAGTTGACGCCGGGGCTCACGGCGACGCAGGATGACACTTTCCCACTCCTGCGGTCTGACGACGAATTCCGTCCCGTGCTGCAGGTTTCCGGCGCACGGCCAATGTTCTTTGCAGCGCGGCGCGACGCGGCCGACCCGGCCCAGAGCCAGCCGGCCAATCTCCGGATCTCCGGAGTGTTCACCTACAAGTACACCGACGCCACGACGCCGGCTGCAGCCGGAGACGAGAACTACAAGGGCCCCGGCGCAGATAATCCCAGCGTCAACGAATTGAGCCTCGAGCTGGGCATGACGCTGACCCTGAGCCGGGACACAAGCGTGTTCGTCGATCTGAACACGGACTACACGTCGGATTCAGGGACGGTTGTTGATCTCGAACGCGGGTATCTCGATGCCCGCGACATCCTGGGCGTGCGCGGACTCGGCTTCCGGATCGGCCGGGACGCTGTCCGGCTGGGCCCCACAGGTCTACTGCTTGAAGAGGTGCTCCACGACGATGACCGGCGTGACGGAGTCGAAGTGTGGCTGCCGCAGATTGGTCCCATCCACCTGTTTGGGCTCCTGCAATATGCTCTCGAGGATTGGTCGACCACTCGACGGGTCTGGGCTGGCCGCGCCGAAGCCCTCGTGGCTCCCGGCTGGACCCTTGGGTTCAATGTTCGGGGTGACACTGCTTCGGCCGCAGACGCCGGGATGTGCCCCGGGACCGACTGCGCCACCGGCGGCGGGTTCGGCGCGGATCTCGAGGGGACGATCATCCCGGGCGTCGGGGTGACGCTGTCCTACGCGAGTTACACACAGACGGCTGACATCGCGCGAGCGTACTACCAGGCCGTGCTCACGCTTGACCTCGATCGCCTGGCTGGAATGCAGCGACTACAGCCACTCCTGACGCTCTGGTACAAGAACTTCGACCCCTATTCGATCCCGGGCGGGGACGGCACCGTACCACGCGGGGGGCTGCTCACGCCTGACGACTTCCATCTCTTCAACATCAACGACAATCTCACCGCGGTCGGATCGCGACTCGATCTGCAGTTGCTCCAGAACCTGGCGTTTTTTGCGCTCGGTGAGTGGGGGAACTACAAGAACGGCGGGCCCGGCTACAACGTTTATTCTGGAGGGCTGCGGTACAGCTTGCCGGGTAACGTCGTCGTCAAGCTCACGTACAACACGTACACTGTGGCGGGTGGGATCGTCACGACAAGTCCCGTGTCAGGGCTTCAGTTGAGTGACGCTCGGGTGTGGCAGGTCGAGCTCACCAAGAACTGGTAATGAGGACGCCGGTCCGGCGCCGCGCAGATGGACGCCCTGGTTAGAGCCCTCCTCTACGTGGGGATCCTGCTGCTGCTGGGGGCAGGGCTCTTCGGGCGTTGGATCGGGCCTGAGGTGACGAGCCGCGCCGCGCGGCGCCGGCTCCAGGCCGGCCAGCTCGCCGGCGCTGTCGTGCTCATCGGCGGGAGCGCGGTTGAGGTCGCGAGCGCACTCTCCCGTGCACTCGGCGCATTCGACGTTTCCCTTGTGCCGACCTATCTCGCCGAGACGCGGCACGGCAACGCGGTGCTTGCCCGAACCGCAGCGGTGCTGATGCTCATCTGGCTCGGTCCGGCCGCCAGGCGGCGCCGCGGCTGGGATAGACTCGTCCTCCTCGCGCTCGGTCTGGTGCTGCTCGTCACCTTCAGCCTGACGAGCCACGCCGGCGCCATCGGAGGGATCCTCCCGGTCGTCGCCGACCTGGGGCATTTAGTGGGCGCTACAGCCTGGGGCGGGGCGCTGATCTACCTGGCCTGGCTCCCGATCTGGCCCTCGCCCGGGCATCCTGGATTCCTGCTCGTCCCCGCCGTCGCGCGGGTCTCGATGGCCGGCCTGGTCGGGGTCGCAGTGCTCATCCTGACCGGGCTCTACGCTTCCATCCTGCACATCTGGGGACTCGCAGCGCTCACCGGAACCTCCTACGGCCACGCCCTCATGTACAAGGTCGGGGTGGTGATCGTGATCCTCGCCGTCGCGGCGGTGAACCGGTGGATGCTGGTCCCGACCCTGACGCTGCCGCGTTCGATCGCGACGCTTGGCCGGTTGGTCAAGGTGGAGTCGCTGCTGGTGGTCGGCGTCCTGGCCCTCACCGGACTGCTGACCTCGCAAGCGCCGCCCGAGCTTCCGGCCAGCCTGGCCGAGGTGACCAGCTTCAGCGAGACCGCCGGCCCCTGGACCCTGAACGGGAGTCTGAGCCCGCGCCAGCCCGACGGCCTCAACTTCGAGATGAGCATTCGCGATGCGCAGGGCAACCCGCCGCCGCGGCCCCTCGACGTGCAGATCATCATGAACATGCAAGATCATCCCATGCCCCCGGTCGGGGTTCAGGCGTCCAGCACCGGTCCCGGCAGCTATCGCGCGACGGTGGCCCTGCCGATGGCCGGCCGCTGGCAGTTGGTCATCCGCCTTCCCGACGGCACCGCCCGGGTGGACGTGCAGGCAAAGGGCGGTACGGTGACCGGTCCGGCGTTCGCGTGGAGACAGATCCTTCCGGGCGTGCTGATGCTCTTGTTGGCTGTTGTCCTCGTGTTTCTGGCCCTCCGGCTGATGAGCCTTACGAGGTGGGCGCGCCGTGCATTCGTCGGGTTTGGCGCCGCCCTAGCGATTCTGGGAATCGTCCTCATCATTCGAGGCCAGGAGTCGGGGACCAACGTTTCGATCCGCGATCTCCCCAACCCCGTCACTGCGACTCCCGAATCCCGCGCCATCGGCGAACAAATCTACCAGAGGCAGTGCGTAGTGTGTCACGGTGTCACCGGAGCCGGGAACGGGCCGGCCGCCGCAGCGCTCCGTCCGCGTCCCGCGGACCTTCGCGTGCACATGGCGGCCGGGCACACCGACGGTCAGCTCTTCGACTGGATCACCAATGGATTCGTCGGCACGCCTATGCCCGCGTTCAAAGACACGCTCTCGGAGAAGGAGCGCTGGGACACGATCAACTTCATACGGACCTTCGCCCTGACCGATCGATGAGGTACGGGCCATGCGTGTGAGCGTACTCCGTCAGATGGTCCCTCCTCGAGCCCTCGCGCTGGCGGGTCTTCTGGTCGTCATCGCGGCCTGCTGGCAGGAGGGGGTCGCTGCGCCCCTGCCACTTGCCGGGCCGGTGGCGGGTGTGTCGGGCAGGCTGCTCTACGTCGGCTTCCAGTCGGACAATCGCGTCGTCTTCAAGACATTCGCGCCGGCCACCGGGGCGCTCGCCGATCTCGTGGCCTTTCCCGCGGGATCCTACGCCGGGAGCCCGGCCGTCTCCCCTGACGGCCGCACCGTGGCGTTCAGTCTCTTTCGCCCGGGGAAGGTGGGTTCGGCAGATCCTGGCGGCGCCGACCTGTATCTCATGAACGCCGATGGGACGCATCAGCGGCTCCTGCGGGCCCATGAAGGTCCGGGCGTCACGCTCGGCGATCCCGCCTGGACGCCGGAGGGGCGGGCGCTCTACTTCAGCCGCATCAGCCAGGATGGAAATGCTCGGATCGAACGCGTTCTCCAGGACGGATCGAAACGCGAGATAGTCCTGAAAGACGGTGAGACCCCGACGATGTCCACG
>JBGPLF010000201.1:0-7544 GCA_041486265.1 bacterium | reverse complement strand
CCGGGAGGCGGCGCTCCGCCTCAGCATGGGTTTTGGCGCCGCTGAGGTCGTGCAGGGGTTCGTCTCGTTTCGCGATCTGGCGCAGGATCTGTGCACTGAGATCGTACAAGACCCTGAAGATCGGATCGTGCTGTTCAGGAGCCTGACCGGGGCCACGGACTTCACCATCGTCGAGTTCGTCACGCACTTTCAACACCTGTCGGAAGAGCGCGCGGTGGCGCAGTCCTCGGAACTGGAACAACTCCAGCATGCCCTGGTCGAGCAGGCCGTGCAGGATCCGAGCACAGAGCTGTTCACCGGACGCTTCTTCGATGATCACCTGACGGTCGAAGTCAAGCGCGCCGCCCGCTACGCCCGGGCCTTCTCGTTGGTCATCTTTGACATCGACGATTTCGAGACGTACCGCGGTCGCTACGGTGAGCAGGCGGCCGAGGAGGCGCTTGGTGCCGTGGCGGGCATGATCCGGGAGTTGACCCGCGACGTCGACGTCAAAGCCCGCACCGACGAGGCGGAGTTCGGCGTGGCGATGCCCGAGACCCCACTGGAGTCCGCTGTGATCGTCGCCGAGCGGCTGCGGACCGAGGTTGCCGAACTCCACGTGTCGTTAGGCGCTGGCGGAGAAGGACGAGGTCAGCTCACCCTCTCGGTCGGTTTGGGCGCGCATCCCGAGCACGGCGCCACAGCCCGCGAACTCCTGCTGAGCGTACGGCGGGCCCGAGACCGGGCGCACATTCTGGGGGGTAACGTGGTGATGCAGGCCGGTGACGCCCTGGAAGGACGCCACGAATAGCACGACGCTCGCGGGACGTGGTCCCGCGAGCGCGAGCACGAGCGAGTAGAGGATGTTACAGGCGCGCGCGCTGCTGGTCCTGCAGCATCCGGGTGGCCTCAACGAAGGTCAGCCAAGTGCCGGTTTGCTGGTAGACGACGTACCGCAGGAACCCGATCACGGACATGTACTGCGTCTCGGGCGAGAACGGCTTCAGATTCTCGACGCGCGGCAGCAGCACCAGTCCCACGTCGATCTGGGTCGGCGGGGCCGCGGTGGAGGTGGCGGCGACCGCCGGCGTGGCCTGGACGCGCGGCGGATAGACGATGATCACCGAGACGACCACGCCGTCCAACCCGAAGGCGATCCCGTACTGATCGTAGGCGATCCCCAGCAGGCCTTCGACCACCGCGTCGGTCGACTGCGCCCCGTAGACGCGCCGGACGTCGGCGACCGTGGAGCCCAGCGCGACGCCCTCGGCGGTCCGCAGCAGGCTGTTCGTCGTAGAGATCGCGCGGACCGTCCCGTCGCTGGCGTAGACGTTGAGCCCGTACCGCGGGAAGGTGTGCAGCGTACTGTCGCGCAGGGCGCGGGTCTCAGCCGGTTGGCCGAGCCGTCCGAGGGTCGCGGAAACCGTCCGTCCCAGAGTCACCCCGGCGAGGCTTTGCCCCGGCACGATCAGGACCGGAGGCGGAGCCTGTTGTGCGACCACCGGCAGAGCCAGTCCAAGGATCAGAGCAAGGATGAGCGGCCAGCTTCCTCGCACCATTGTCCTCGTCCTCCTCGCCGCGGCCGCGGCGTCCCGTTCGACAACTCTGGTGTATGTTGGTGTTCCCATTTGGGTTCGGCATTAGACCATGTTCTCCTGCTGTTCACTGCCCCCGGCCGCGGGCACATCGGAGCCCCAGCATGAGCCCGGTGATGATCGTTCTTGCCGCCGCCCTGGGCGCCGTCCTCGGAAGCTTCGCGAACGTGGTCATCTACCGGGTGCCACGCGGCGAGTCCATCGTCGCCCCGGGATCGCGGTGCCCGCACTGCCACGAATCAATCCGCGCATGGGACAACATCCCGCTGGTCAGCTTCGTCCTGCTCCGTGCACGCTGCCGTCACTGCGCTGCGCCGATCAGCGCACGGTATCCGTTCGTCGAGGCGCTGATGGCGATGCTGACCGTCGCCGCCTGGGCGGCGTTTCCTCCGGGCCCCTCATCGCCGCCGGCGCTGCTGCGGTTCGCGTCCGCTGTGGTTTTTCTGTTCCTCCTCGTCGTGATCACTTTCATCGATCTCGACCGGCAGTTGATCCTGAATCGCATCACGTATCCGGGCATCGCCATCGCCCTGGTCCTGGCGGTGGTACAGCACCGCGCGGTGCCCGCTGCACTGTCGGCGCTCGGCGCGGCCGGCCTGATTGCGGGAATCGTGATCTTGAGCCGGGGCGGGATGGGAGGCGGCGACATCAAGCTTGCCGGGTTGATTGGCGCGTTTGTCGGCTGGCCCGGGGTGGCCGTCGCGTTGTTCTCGGGGTTCATTGCCGGTGGCCTGGTTGGCATCGTGCTGCTGGCATTGCGGCTGCGTGGGCGGAAGGACGCCATTCCCTTCGGTCCCGCACTGGCTGCGGGCGCCCTCGTGGCGCTTTTTTGGGGAGAGGCGATTTGGCAGTGGTACGCGCGGGGGTGGATCCTGTGAGGCAAATGCCTTGCGTGCGCTCTAGATGTGAGGTTTGGCAGAGGTCTGGAGGTCTATCAGGTCTATTCTGAAGGAGTTTGGGGCAATCTATCGAAGGGACCAAGGAATCGTTGAAGGGACCTTCGATAAGGGTTGAGAGCGAGGGGGCCTGCCGGGGCTCCATTCGGACTCCTGCCGACATAGCGTAGGGGGCCTCATGCGTAAGGCGGTTGAGTATCTCCGCTCACACCCGATCATCGCCATCGCGATTGCGGTTTTGATCGTGGGCGTGGTAGCGATCCTGGTTACCACCCCGAGACCCGCGCGGGTGGGTGAGCGGCCATTGCTTCCAGCTCCGGTGCCGGGCACTACGCCCGGGCCGCAGGGAACGCCCGGGTCGCAGGGAACGCCCGGCGCGCCGACTTCACCAGGCGCTGTCACAACCCCCGCACCACGCGCGACGCCGACACCTCGGCCGTCTCCGACGGCACGCACGGTTGCGGTGCCCGTCGACGCGGGTCGGCCCGACCCCTTCGTACCGCTCGTGCGGTCGGAGTCTGGTGCCGCAGCCGGTCCATCCGGCGTGCCTGTGCCGCCGCCGGCTCCGCTGCCACCGCCCCTGTTTCCGGGGCAGCCTCAGCCGGGTCAACCGGGCCAGCCGCAGCCTCCGGCGCCGACCCCGGCGCCCAAGGAATCAAGCAGCGCTGAGCTGGTGGGGATCATCGGCGACTCGGGCGGGACGGCTATTATCAGGCTGGGCGGCAAGACGTACATTGTCAATCAGGGCGATCTCATCAACAGCAAGATTCGGGTCGCGGTCGTCGACGCGACGAAGGGGCTTGTCATTTTAGAAGAAGAAGGGGAACGCTTCGAGTTGAAATTGGGAGGGGTGAGCGGAGGGCATGTCGCCGCGTCTGCATCGTCGGGTCTCAACTAATCTTCTGGCCGGTTGCGCTATCGTCGTCGCGCTCGCCCTGATCCCGGTGGCTCCGGCGTTGCCGCAGACCGACTCCCTGCGCATTACGCAGGTGGCAGTCAAGGTCTTCGGCGATACCGTCCAACTCTCCGTGATTGGCACCGGCCCTCTCACGTACAAGACACTGCAGTTGTCGTCGCCGCCCCGGCTCGTCATCGATCTGCCCGGCGCTGTTCTCGACGCTGCAATTCCAGCGCTGCTCGACGTCGACAAGGGCGGCGTGGCCCGTGTGCGTATCGGGCAGTTCCAGACGAGCCCGCCGATGGCCCGGATCGCCGTAGACATGGCCACCGTCGTGCCGTTCACCCTGGCGACCAGCGGCCCGAGCGTGCTCGTGGCCAAGTTCGCGTCGCGCGGGAATCTGGCAGCCCCGGCGGCGGCTCCGGCCCCCGGCCCTGTGCAGCCTGCTCCAGTTCCGGTCGCGCAGGCCCCGGCGGCGCCCGCACCGCAGCCGGTTCCGCCCGCCGCGCCGGTGGCACAGGCCACGACGCAGCAGACTCCGGGACGTATCACCCTGGAGTTCCGGAGCACCGAGCTCGCCGACGTCCTGAGCGCACTGGCGCGGGTCTGCAACATCAACATCGTGACGGACGCGTCGGTCAAGGGACAGGTCACCGTTCGCCTGGTCGACCTGACCTGCGACGAGGCGCTGCGCTTCATTCTGGAAGCCAACAACCTGGGCTTCCGGCGGATCGGGCGCAACCTGATCATCATGGCGTTGGACAAACTGGCCCCGCCCCCAGAGGCGCCGGAATCCGTGACGTATCCGATCGGGTTCGGCGTGGCCAAGGATGTCGCCGCCGCGGTCAAAGAGGCCGTCCCGGGGATCCGGGTGACCTCCGAGGCCCGGTCCAATGTCATGGTCGTGGTCGGGACCGCCGCCCAGCATGAGGAGGTACGCAAGATTCTGGCGGGGTTAGACATCCTGCTCCCGCAGGTCATGATCGAAGCACGGGTCGTGGACATCAGCGCCGCGGTCCTGCAAAGCCTTGGCCTGAACTGGGGGTTGACCGCCATCCCGGTCTTCAGCATCGTGGGGACGTTCCCCAACCAGATCGTGGTCGGCGTCGGGAACTTTGGCACGACCACCGGCACTACCACCACCCCCGGTATCAACGCCGCCCTCGACGCGTTGGTGACAGACAAGAAGGCGCGTGTGATCTCAGCGCCGCGGGTCGCCGTGATCGACGGGAATGAGGCGAGGGTGGACCTGGGTGAAGAGGTGCCGATTCCGTCGATCGACGCCAGCGGGCGGCTGACGTTCACGTTCAAGCCGATCGGTGTGATACTCCACATCGTCCCCAAGATCAACCGGGACGGCCTGATCACGACAAAGGTCGAGCCCGAGGTCTCATCGGTGATCGAATTCCTGACCACCTCATCCGGCCCGGTACCCCGCGTCGCGACCCGCAAGGCGAGCACGACCGTGACGGTGCGCAGCGGCGAGTCGATCGTGATTGGCGGATTGATCAGCACTCAGGAGCGCAGGACCGTCATCAAGGTACCGCTGCTGGGAGACATCCCGATCCTGGGGGCTCTGTTCCGAACGACGACGACCGACCGCGAATCGAGCGAGGTGATCTTCGTGGTCACCCCGCAACTCCTGGCCGCTCCTGGCGCGCCGGCGCCCACGCCGACACAGCGGCCGTAGGGACGACGATGCGAACGATCGTGATGGCTGCGGCGATGGTGCTGGCACTGGCCGTCGTCGCGGCGGCGCAGGCCCTACCTGAGTTTAATACCACCCGGCTCTACCCGACCGAGGCGGAGTTTGCGCGCGCCATTCAACCGTATCAGCAGGCGATCACGGCGAACGCGAGGAATGCCCGAGCGCAGTACTGGCTGGGGTTCGCATATTTGTATGCCTTCCGGCAGTCGCAGCTCGGTCTGGCGCCCTACGCCGCGGGGTATCTGCCGAAGGCCATCCCTCCCCTGCAAGAAGCGATCAAACTCGACCCCACCAGTCCTGGTGCCTATCTGGCGTTGCACGATGTATATCGCTGGATGGAGGATGTGGCGAAGGCAGATGAGATTACCGACCTGATGCTGCAGCGGACCCGTCCGGGGTGGTTGCCGGCCACGGGCGTGACGACCGCACCCCCTCCGTGAGGGTACCGGCCGGCGTCGTGAGCAAACTCTGACAATGAGGCGGTGATATCGTCGTGAAGCGCGTCCCACTTCGTGCCGCATTGATGCTGCTCCTCATCGCCGCTGCCGGGTGTGGATATACCTTCGGGGGAGCCCCTCAGTTGGTGTTTCCCGCCAACGGGTCCACGATCGCCTGCGCGACGGGCACCACCGCGTACCTCTTCTCGTGGAACGGGGTGCCGAACGCGACGAACTACAATGGCGAGGTGCGCGCGCAGCCCGCGGATGTCGTAATCGGCGTGTTCACCGTCTCCGCGACGACCGCGACTCTTCCGGACACGATACACACCTGCGGCGTCCCGGTGACCTACCGGTGGCGGGTGTGCGCGACGTTTCCGACCAACCCGACGCCGGCGTGCAGCGACTGGTGGACGTTCAGCATCCCGTAGCCCACGCAATGCGCAGGGAAGACAACGGGGCGGCCGGAGGGCTGCCCCTTGTCGTTTGCGGCGGGGGGACCGATATCGTCCTGGCGGGGACATGCCGGTTGAAATGCAGTAGGTCGCTGCAGTATGCTACGGGCTGTGTCCACGCCTACCGCAACGCTTCGCACGGATCGTCTGTCGCGCCTGAGGGAACGCCTGTCTGCGGCCGGACTCGGCGGGGTTGCGCTGGTGAAGCCCCAGAACGTCACGTATGTCTCAGGGTTCACCGGGTCGGCCGGGATCGCGCTGATCACCGAGGCCGAGGCCCATCTCGTGCTCGACTTCCGCTACGTCGAGCAGGCCGCCTCGCAGGCCCCCGAGTTCAGGCGGATGCTGGCGCAGGGTCAGTTGATCGAGGGGGCTGCGGCGTTGATCCGCCGGCTCGGCCTGCAGCGGGTCGGGATTGAGGAGGAGTACCTGCCTGTTGGGGCCTTCCGGCGCCTGGAGGCCGGCGCGGCCCCATCCGAGATCGTCCCGGTGGAGGGGTTGGATCGGATCCGGTGGCAGAAGAGTCCGGAGGAGATTGAGACCATCCGGCGCGCGGCGGCCGTGGCCGACGCCGCCTTTGCCGATGTACTGCCGCTTATCAGGCCAGGCGCCGTCGAGCGGGACATCGCGGTGGAGTTGGAGCTGCGCATGCGGCGCCGGGGCGCCGAGCGGATGGCCTTCGACATCATCGTGGCGTCAGGACCCCGGGCGGCGTTACCCCATGGCGTCGCGTCGGACCGCGTCATTGGGCCGGGTGAGTTCGTCACGGTAGATTTCGGCGCCGTCGTCGGGGGGTATTGCTCCGACTGCACCCGCACCGTGGTGACCGCACCCGCCACCGATCGTCACCGGGAGATTTATGATGTCGTGCTCCGTGCGCAGACCGCGGCGCTGGCCGGGATGTGGCCTGGGATGACAGGACGCGAGGCCGACGCGCTGGCGCGCTCGGTGATCGCTGGGGCCGGTCATGGAGACGCGTTCGGGCACAGCCTCGGTCACGGCGTGGGCCTGGCGATCCACGAGGGGCCGACGCTGTCCCCGCGCGAAGAGGCAGTGCTGCAGCCTGGTGCCGTTGTGACAGTCGAACCGGGGATCTACCTGCCGGGGTGGGGCGGTGTGCGGATCGAGGATCTGGTGGTGATCACCGGCACCGGATGTGAGAATCTGACCGGGTCTCCCAAGACCCTGCATGAGGTGAGAGCGTGATTTCGAGCAACGACTTCCGTCCGGGGGTGGTCGTGACCCTCGACGGCGATCTGTACGCCATCGTGGCGTCGCAGCACGTCAAGCGGGGACGGGGCAGCGCGTACGTGCGCGCGAAAGTCCGAAACTTGAAAACAGGCTCGATCACCGAGCGGACCTTCAACGCGGGCGAGCGCGTGCCGCACGTCTTCCTCGATCACCGGGAGATGCAGTACCTGTATCACCAGGACGACGAGTATGTGTTCATGGACCAGCAGACCTATGAACAGGTCACCATTGGCCCGGACCTGATGGGCGATGCTACCCTGTTCGTGAAGGACAACACGGTGGTAACCGTTGTCTACTACGAAGACCGGCCGATTGCCGTGGAACT
>JBGPLF010000200.1:0-7553 GCA_041486265.1 bacterium | reverse complement strand
GAAGGGCACCATCCAACTCCCGACCTGGATTTCTCCGAGGGCACACTTGTCCCCGGCTTCGTCGACCTCCAGATCAACGGGGCCGCCGGGTGTGACTTTCTGGCGCCTACAGAAAGCGGCCTGGCGGATGCGCACTCCTATCTGCTGCGAACCGGTACGGTAGCGTATCTCCCGACGCTCATCTCCTCTCCCGAATATCAGATCCGATCGGCCCTGGCGTTCTTTGCCGAGCATGGACGCCGGCCCGGTGCCCCGCGGATTCCGGGCGTGCACCTCGAGGGGCCGTTTCTGTCTCCGGCTCGGCACGGCGCACACCGCCCGGAGCATCTGCGTGCCCCGTCTGTTGAATGGATCGGCAGAGTCGTCGAGGATTTTCCGGGGCTGATCCGCGTCGTGACCCTGGCGCCAGAACTCGACGGCGCGCTCGAGGTCATTGACTGGCTCGTATCGCGCGGGATCGTGGTCGCGGTGGGGCACACCGACGCCACCTACGTTCAGGCAACGGCGGCATTCGATCGTGGCGCCCGCCTCGCCACCCACCTCTTCAATGCGATGCGGCCGCTCCACCATCGCGAGCCGGGCGTGGTCGGCGCCGCGCTGGCCCATCCGGAGGTGACCTGCTCGATCATCGCGGACCTCGTCCATCTGCATCCCGCGGTGATCGCGCTGGTGACCAGCCTCAAGGGCGCAGGTAGGACCGCCCTCGTCACCGACGCGATCGCGGCTGCGGGGGCGAGGCGTTCGGAGGTCACGCTCGGAGATCAGGTAGTTCGGATTGCGCACGGCGCGCCGCGCCTGGCGGACGGTACCCTGGCAGGAAGCATCCTCGAGATGGATCAAGCCGTGCGCAATCTGACCGGCGCGGGCTCGTCCTGGGATGAGGCGGCGCGCATGGCGTCATCCACCCCCGCGACGCTGCTGGGACTTGATCAGGGCGAGGTGCGGGTCGGGCTGCGGGCTGATCTCGCGATCCTGAACAAAGACCTGGTTGTGACCGAGGTAATTGTCGGAGGAACACTGTGCGCAGGTAGGACGGAGCGTGAGCCGTCATGAGTGTCCGATCGACATTTGCCAGTCCCGACGAAGAGCGCGAGTATTTGACGGCGGTCAAGGCCGAACTCGACCGCTGCGAGACCAAGGCGGATATCATCGACATCTGGAAGCGACACTACCTCAAGATCGGCCACCGCAAACTTGGCCGCCTGCTGATCGGCCGGCCGATCGATGAGATCGTCAAAGCCCGGGAATGACGGTGGCCCCGGGGTCACGCCGGCTAGCGGCAGATCTTTTTCACCTTTTCGTCCGCTATACTAAAGTTGCGAATCCCAGGAGGTGACCAGGATGGACTTGACAGGGACGCGGGTCGCGGTGCTCGCTGAGGAGATCTACGAAGACCTTGAACTTTGGTACCCGACCCTGCGACTGCGCGAAGCGGGCGCGGAGGTCAAGATCGTCGGTCCCAAGGCCGGCGAGGTGTACAAGAGCAAGCACGGGTATCCAGCGAAGGCCGACCTGAGCATGGACGATGCCAATGCAGCCGACTTCGAGGCGCTCGTGATCCCCGGCGGCTACGCGCCCGACAGGATGCGCCGGCATCCGGCGATGTTGAACTTCGTCCGGGCGATGCACGAGGCCAAAAAACCAATCGCGTTCATCTGCCATGCCGGTTGGGTGCCGATCTCGGCCGGCATCGTGCGCGGCCGCACCGTCACCAGCGTCTCGGCGATCAAGGACGATCTCGTAAACGCGGGGGCCCGCTGGGTGGATCAGGAAGTCGTCGTGGACGGGAACCTCATCACGTCGCGGACGCCGCCGGATCTGCCGGCGTTCTGCCGAGAGTTGATCAAGGTTCTGAGCCGTGTGAAGGTCGGATAGCCTCGCGGACGGCTGGCCCCGGCGCCGGGTCGTTCCGGCGCCAGCTAGCCCTGGCCGAGATACCGCCGCAGCGCGGCTTCAACCTTTTGCAATGCATCCTGCCAGGTTGCCCTGTGCGTGAACAGGTGCGACTCGTCGGGATAGTAGTGCGTCTCGAACGCCTTCCCATGCTCGACGCAGTCTTTGACGATCATGTCGAGCTGCTCAAAGGGCACCGCGGCATCTTTCGTCCCGTGAAGGTTCACCAGCGGCGCACGCATCTGCGCGACGTGCCTGCGCGGTGAGGCGTTGTCCCACACCTCCGGATTCTGACCCTGCAACCCGCGGGCCCGGCCCAGGAAGTAGTCATAGGCGGGCCGGTACTCGCGCTTCGCCCACGTCATCCACTTCTCGAAATCCCAGATCCCGGCGATGTTGATTCCCAACGCGTACGTTTGGGGCGAGCGACACAGTGATGCCAGCGTGAGCCAGCCTCCGTAACTCAATCCCCAGACGCCGACGCGCTCGGGGTCGACAAAGGGCTGCGCCTTGAGCCACTCCCCCGCGCGGACGCAGTCCTCACACTCGAGGACCGCCAGCGCGCCCGAGTTGCCCTGCTCAAACGTCTTGCCGTAGCCGATGCCGCCGCGGTAGTTGACCATGTAGGTGACGACCCCGCGATCGGCGAGCCACAGCGAGACGGCATAGAAGAAGGCGTATGCCTCGAGCGGGGGAAAGCCCTCGCGCATCTGGCGCATCCCGCCGCCGTGGATGTAGACCAGCGCAGGATACCGGCGGCCGGGCTCCATCTCGCGGGGCGCCAGCAAGTAGCCGGGAATCTCCCACCCGTGCGCGCCCGGCGTCTTGACGAACTCGGGAAGCGACAGCCGGTCCGCCCTGATCCCGTCCGGCATTGAGCGTGTCAGACGGCGCATTCCCTCGCCGCCGCGGCCAACCACCCAGATCTCCGGCGCATGATAGACGGTACTGTGCTTGAACGCGATCAGGCCGCCGTCGGGCGACCACTCGGCTTCGACGCTGGTGCCCGCGGCGCTCACCACGGGTCGCAGCGCGCCGGTCGTGAGATCGACGCCGAACAGATGGCGCATGCCCAGGTTGAGGCGGTTGGTCGAGAAGACCACCTCGCGGCCGTCGGGACTAATCCGCGGATGATCGTATGCGTGCCCGACGTCCTCGCCGATGCCGCCGGTGAGCGTGCGCAGGGCGCCATCCTCGGTGTCGAGGAGGTAGAGATGCCACCAGCCCTCGTGCCGCAGGACCAGGACCACGTGCCGGCCGTCAGGATGCGCCTGCGCGCGAAAGCTGGCGCCCAGGCCGTCGGGCTCGTCCTCGCGGTGCAGCAGGCGCGGCTGTCCCGCCGGAAGATCCAGCGCGTACCACTCGCGGGCCGTGTACAACGCCGACGACATGGCGAACACCAGGCGGTCGGGCCGCAGCCAGGTGAAGGGGCCCTCCAGATTCTCGGTGCGCGAGCGCCAGCGAAGGTGACCTGACGCATCCACCACCGCCAGATCCCACTGGTCGTTCTCTTCGAACGCCGCGGCGATGGCTGCACCATCCGGTGACCAGGCCAGCGCGGGATCATGGTTGAACGGGACGACGCGTCCGGGGATTTCAGCCTCGCGCAGGGCGGGTCCGGCGAAGTCCAGCGTCCATAGCCGGCCGCCGGCGACGTACGCCAGCGTTGGTCCCGCCGGCGACCACGCGACTGCTGAGGCGGGACTCGAACCGGCGTAGACGAGGATGCGCGACCATCCGAGGTCACCGACACCATCGCCAGCACCAATCGAGGGAAGGTTTCGTTCCTCTAGCGACGCGGCGAAGACGTGCCCGCCCTGCACGTAGGCCAGCCTCCCGTCGGAAGCCCAATCAAAGGCTGTCACGGGCTCGTCGGCTTCCGAGACCTCGGCGACCGAGCCTCCACCCACCTCGACGACACGCAGCGAGTACCGCCCGCCGTCGTCGTGGATGAAGCCGATGCGCCGGCCGTCCGGCGACCAGGTGTGAGAGGAGGTGTACGTGATGGCGAGCACCTGCTCGAGGGTGATGGCGGGATCCGTCATGAGTGCCGACTCCTTTGCCGTGGTGTCCGTCGTGCGCGTCTGTGGCGGTTCATGTGTCCCTCAGAGCCGCGGATCGAGCGCGTCCCTCAGGCCGTCGCCCAGGAAGTTGAACCCGAGCACCGTGAGCATGATCGCCAGCCCGGGAAAGGTCGAGATGTGCGGCGCCGTGCGCAGGAAGCCGCGGCCCTCGTTGAGCATCGTCCCCCATGATGGCGTCGGCGGTTGAACCCCGAGCCCCAGAAACGACAGCGCCGCCTCGGCGATGATCGCCGCTGCCATGCCCACGGTGGCCAGCACAATGATAGGCGCGAGCGTGTTGGGTAGGATGTGCCGCACGATGATCTTGGCGTCGCTGGTCCCGATCGCCCGCGCCGCCTGTACGAAGTCCAGCTCGCGCAGCACCAACACCTGCCCGCGCACGACCCGCGCGTAGGTCGTCCAGGCGACCAGGCCCAGGGCGATGATGACGTTGACCAGGCTCGGCCCCAGCACGGCGATGATGGCGATCGCGAGCACAATGACCGGGAACGCCAGAAACACGTCCACCGCGCGCATCAACACACTGTCGACCACTCCCCCGTGGTACCCCGCCGCCAGGCCCACGGCCGTACCCAGGCTCGACGCGATGCCGACGGCGACGATGCCGACCTGCAGTGAGATGCGCGTGCCGTAGATCAGCCGCGACAGGATATCCCGGCCCACGGCATCGGTGCCGAGCAGGTGTCCGCCGACGCCCGGAGGCGCCGCGGTGTGGGCGTAATCGATCGCGAGTGGATCCTGCGGCGACACGACGGGCGCAAAGATGGCCAGGAGTACGATCGCGCCGATGATCCCTAATCCCAGCATGGCCAGCCGGTGCCGGCGCAGCCGGCGCCAGGCCGCAGCCCAGTAACTCTCGTGTGCCGCCGCGGCCGTCTGGAGCATAGCGGGCGCGACGCTATGCATAGCGGATCCGAGGATCAATGACCGCATACAGCACGTCGACGACCACGCTGGCGACGATGCGGACGACGGCGATCATCAAGACGACGCCCTGCACAACCGGGAAATCACGCTGAACAATCGAGCGGATCGCCAGGCGGCCGATCCCGGGCCAGGCGAAGATCGTTTCGGTGATCACCGCGCCGCCGAGCAGCGCGCCAAACTCGAGTCCCACGACGGTCACCAGCGGGATCATCGCGTTCCGCAGCGCGTGATGCAGGACGATGCGGGTGCCGCGCAGTCCCTTGGCCTGCGCGGTGCGGATGAAATCCTGGCCGATGATCTCCAGCATGCTGCTGCGGGTCAAGCGGGTGGCCACCGCGGCGAGCGCGCTGCCCAGCGTGATGGCCGGCAGGATCAGGTGGGTGATCGCCGCCCCAAGCGCCTCAGGGTTGCCCGTGGTCGCGAGCGCGACCACGCCGGCAAGGATTGGTTCTCCGCGCCCCGACGCCGGCAGCCATCCCAGGCGCAGAGCAAACAAGAAGATCAGCATGACCCCCAACCAGAAGTTGGGCATCGAGATCCCGAGCAGAGCTGCCACGGTGCCCGCGGCGTCGATCAGCGAGTAGCGCCGGACAGCCGAGATCACTCCGACAGGAATCGCGATCGCCAGGGCGACGCACAGCGCCGCCAGCGTCAACTCCACGGTGGCCGGGAGCCGTTCGGCGATCAGCCGGGCGACCGGATCGTCAGAGGTCAGCGAGGTTCCGAGGTCGCCGCGCAGCAGCCGGCCGAGAAACCGCACGTACTGCACGTGCAGCCCCTGATCGAGGCCGAGCACGTGGCGCAGCCGCGCCACCTCCGCGGGCGTGGCGCTCTCCGCTCCGATCATGATGACGACAGGATCCCCGGGGATCAGACGCAGGATCACAAAGATGACCAGGGAGACCCCGAGCAGCAGCGGGATCACGCTAAGCAGGCGCCGCGCGATAAAGCGTCCCAACAGCGATCAGCGGCCGGGCGCCACCTTGACATCGATGCCGTAGGGCGTCTTGAGGACGACCCAGCCGCTGACATGCGGCTTGAACCCGGTGACCGTCTTTCGGTGCGCATACGTCCGCTTCTCGTGGAAGATGAAGACCATGGGCGCATCCTGTACGATGATCCGCTGCGCCTCGCGATAGATGCGGATGCGGTCGTTCACGTTCGACGTCGTCCGGCCGCGGTCCAGCAACTCATCCACCTTGGCGTTGCGATACTTGGTGAAGTTGAAGCCGCCGATCGCGGACGAGTGGAAGGGGCTGTAGAGCAGCGAATCCGGCTCGGGGTTGACGGTCCAGCCCACGCGCAGCACGTCGTAGTTGGTCTTCAGCAGTCTGTCGAGCAGTGTCGGAAAATCCATGAAGTTCGGCTTGACGGTGATGTTGATCTGCTTCAACTGGTCGATGATGAGGGGGACCTCGCGGCGGTTCTCTTCGCTGTCCTGCATGATCAGATTCATCTCGAAGCCGTTGGGATGCCCGGCCTCGGCCAACAGTTGCTTGGCGCGGTTGAGATTGTAGCCCAGGCCCTTGAAACGCTCGTCGAACGCCCAGGACGTCGGGGGAATCGGCCCTTCGGCCACGACCCCGCGGCCCGGCCACACGACGTCTACGATCTTCGTCTTGTCGATCGCCTGCGCGATGGCCTGGCGAACGCGCACATCGTCGTAGGGTTTGACCGACGTGTTGAAGCCGTACAGCCTGTAGTTCGTCCCGACGACCTCTTGCAGGTCGACGATGAGGCTGACGCGCAGCCGCTTGAGATCTTGAGCCTGCACCCCTGCGATCAGGTCGAGCCCGCCCGACTCGAGTTCCGCCAGGCGCACGCTCGCCTCGGGGATGAACCGGACCAGCACCCGGTCGATCGAGGGCTTCCCCGCGTAGTAGTCAGGGTTGGCCTCGAGCGTGACGTGATCATCTGCTACCCAATCGACCCACCGGAAGGGGCCCGTGCCCACAGGGTGGCGCGCGAACTCCCGGCCAAGCCGCGAGTGCGCGGCTTTCGGTACGATGTACGCGGCGATGGCCAGGTTCGTAAGAATGGGCGCGAACGCGGCGCGCGTCGTGAGGCGGATCGTGTTCTTGTCTACGACATCCGCCGAAGCAATCTGCGAGATCAGCCCGCGCTGCGGCGAGCGCGTGTCGGGATTCAGGATGCGCTCGATGCTGTACTTAACGTCATCGGCAGTGAGTTCGGTTCCATCATGGAACTTCGCGTTCTGGCGGAGTTTGAATGTCCACACCTTGCCGTCGGCGGACGTCGTCCACGACTCTGCCAGCGCCGGCTGCGGCGCGCCCTGGGGATCCAGCATCACCAGGCCTTCAAGGACGTCCGAGTATATCTGCGTCGAGTACAGGTCGGTGGAGAGGGCCGGGTCCATCGTGGTCGGCGCGGACTCGAGTCCGATCCGCAGCGTCCCCGCGGGGGCCGGGCCGGTCGAGGCCGGGCCGAGCAGGGTGAGGATCGCCACCACCGTGACGGGCAGGACGAGCCACCGCTTCATGAACACCACCCCCAAGAGATGGATACAGCGCGATTCGATGTCCCGGGAGAAGTGTCCTGTACCGGGCAGGGGGCGGTCGGCGGCGATCGAAATTGACGGAGGAGGCGGCGAGACGCGATCCAAAGCTTCGCCGGGGGAGGGCGCGGGCG
>JBGPLF010000199.1:0-7641 GCA_041486265.1 bacterium | reverse complement strand
TACGTCGCGAGGCATGGCCTCGGCCATGCGGACATGGTGATTGTGGCGGATACCTCCGGCGTCGATCGAGTCTTACGGGGGTATCGGGGACAATTATGGGCCGAGATCGAGGTCCGAGGACAGACGGCTCACGGGTCGACCCCCTTCTACGGACGGGGTGCGATCGAAGACATGGGACGCATCATCGGCCGGCTACTGATCCTTCGCGATCGCTTGGCGATGGTCACCAGTCGGACGCGCATCACACCCGAACGGGCCATGCATCCGACCATAGTCCTGAGCCAAATCTCGGGGGGGGTTGGGCTGAACCTGGCGGCGCCGTCGTGCAGACTGACGCTCGATCGCCGTCTCATCCCTGAAGAGACCCCGCGGGAGGCACTGGACCAGATACGACAGGCAGTGGCAGAGGCTCAGTCCGAGGCGCCCGGTCTCGATGCGACCGTTCGCCAGGTCTACGAGGCGCCAGCAACCGTTACATCCGAGTCCGATCCCCTCGTGACGAGTTTGCTGTCCAACATTCATGCGGTCACAGGCCAGCGCGGGGAGGCGATTGTGCATCCCGCCTTCCTGGACCTCCGCTGGTTCACTCAGGCTTGGGGAGTCCCCGGTGTCGTGTACGGGCCGGGTGACGGCGGCGCAAAGAGCGGCTTCAGGACGAAAGTCTACAGTCAGCCTGATGAGTACGTGCTGATTGATGATCTTGTGAACGCGACGAAGGTCCTCGCTCTCACCATCGTCGATCTAGTTGAGTGACGAGTGAGGCTCCGTGACTGGTTGCTTCACGCTGAGCTTCAGCTTACCGAGCTTTCGAACGACCATTGAAACCGAACGTGAGGCTAAGAGGAGCAGACTCGATGTGGGAGCAACCGGACAGTGCCAGGGTTCTGCTGAACCTATCCGGGGCTGACCGCGTGATTCAGGCTACCATACATCATGCCAGCGGCCACTTCGGTAACTCAGGAATCCCCCTCCCGGCACCACGAAAATCCATTAGTCCTTTAATATCCTTTGGTTCTGAATCATCTGACTTGCCCTCAAGAACCCAGCCACTAGGCACGATCAAGAGCGCCACTCGACCTCACCGATCCCACCGGAGCCGCCCATAAATCGATCGTTTGCCGGATTGCGCATCACCGGTGGCGCGTCACCCTCACCCCGTGGACCTACATGAGGCACCGAGCACCGCAATTGCGCGTCGCGTTTGAAGCAGGGCAATACACAGGCGAAGGAGATGCAGGTGGCGTGATAAGCGCGGGAGATGCTCCTGGAATTTCCACGAGAATTGGGACATGCTCGATCTACGTTCGGTCTTAAGCAGGGGCTTCGGTAGGGGGAACCGGAGGCCTGCGCTTGTGCCAGTCCGTGATTTCCTGGTAGGCTCTGCCGAGATCGATCAGCGTGGCCTCATCGAACGGGCGGCCCAGCAGCTGCACGCCAAGTGGCAGATGGGTAGCACTGAAGCCACACGGTAGCGAGAGCGCTGGCAGACCGGCCAAATTCCCTGCCGGGGTGAGGTGGGTGCCCAATGAGCGCCATTCCGGATCGAGGGGCTCGTCGTAAGTCATTGCTTGCGGCACCTGAAGCAGCTCAGTGTCAATGCCCTTTTCATTTCGTCACATTCATGTTTCGTAAAGTTGTCTGCCAGTTGATAGAGCACAGGCAGAGTCTTGCGGCTGTAATATCCGACGGGAACCGCACAATTCTCCTGCGGGTGGACTGCTTGGAACTGCCGCACGAACCGATCGTTCAAACCCCCGTTCCAGTCTTCATGCGCGACCTCCCATCCATGCGGAGGGTCCGGAACGGTGAATGGCCCATCGTCCATGGACCACGGCCTGATTAGCTGCCCATCAACGTCCGGTATCCCCAACATCTGCGGTGTGAGACCCTCCACATCCGTCCGACCACCTCCGGGAAGAGACAGAGCACCAAAGTAGTGATCGAAGGAGCGGTTCTCCATGATCAGGACGATCAGGTGCTCGATCTGGTTCATCTTGACCACCCGAACACTATCGTGTCGAGATGAAGTCACCCTGAGCTGCGAAGGGTCTTAGGAATTTTCAGTCCTCTTGTAACCCCGTATTCCGGACGCTTCCTTCTTGCAGAGTGCGCATCGGAATTTTGCGCACAGAGGTAGCATGACGTGAAACCGTGTCTTCCTACGTAGTCCCCCCAGCTACGGAACCCTCTGTGAGCTTGAAGTACTTTTGGGCATTCTCCTCATTCTCAAGCGCACTAATCTTGTCCTTATATTTCATATTTCGCTATGAGCTTTGCAGCCAACGAGAAAGCAGGTGCCCAAAACGCAGCCACAAGCACCGATCCAGCGTCGATGTCTCCGATGTGAAGCTGCAGCCCTGTCGAACCGGCGACAATGCCTAGACCGAGGACGTCAGTTGCCCAGTACCGTAAGGTGTCAGGCAGCTTCCGAACATCGAACACGCGGGCGCGAATGGCTAGCATGTCCAGTTTCGCATGGGTGTGTACACTCTACGCCGGCTTGACGTGATCATGATGCTCCGCCCACGACGATGTCCAGAAGAGCTCCGCGGGCCGACGGCCCCGTGTGCGGTAGCCTAGGTGCGGCCGCTGGTGATTGTAGAATCCAAGGTAGCGATCCAGCGCCACTTGCAACTGGGGCGTGCTCGTGAAGAAGCGCCGTCGGAACTCGACGCGCCACAACTCGGTGAGGATGGTCCCCTGCAGTCGCTCCACAAAGCCGTTGGTCCACGCATGCCGAGGCCGCGTCCGGGTGTGCTTCACGCGGAGCTCCTGACAGGCGTGATCGAAGGCCCCGCGGTACTCGTTGCCCTGGTCGGTCAAGACCCGACGCACCGGCCAGCCGGCGGCGTGGTAGGCTGGCTGCACCCGCGTGCGCAGGAACCGCGCCGCGGCCGCCGCCGAGAACTCGGTGGTCACCTGGGCGATCGCATACGAGCACGCCGCATCGCAGGCGGTGTACTGCCAGACCTTCCCAACCCCTTTGAGCTTCCCGATGTAGAACGTGTCCAGGCAGATCAGCTCGCCGGGGCGCTGCGCGACCACATGCGGACCGCGCCGGCGCCGGGCCACGGTCAGACGTCGGCGGGTGCGCTCGGTCAGCAGCCCCGCGGCCTGCGCACTGTGGGCTTCCAACACCGCCAGGCGCTGGAAGCGCGTCGGCAAGCCCGCCCGCCGGAGGAGCCGATAGATCGTGACCGGGGCGACACGATAGCCGCCGTACTCGGGACGCGCCAGTTGCACCGCCAGCCGCGCCGGCCCCCACGTCGGCCAGGCCAGCGCCAGCGCGAGGATCGCGCGCTCGGTCTGCACTGTCAGCGCCGACGGCCGTCCCCGCCGGGGCCCGTGGCGGCGGGGATGCAGGCCCGGTGCCCCATAGGCCGTGTAGCGCTGGCGCCAGCGGTAGAACAGCGTGCGGGAGATCCCGGCTTCCCGGCAGGCCTGGCTGACATTCCCCAGGGCGTGCGCGCGGGCCATCACACGGAGGCGATAGGCGTGTACTGTCGTCGAGGGTCATGGGCGGTCCTCCCCGTCTCCCCAAGAAGGGGCTGTGTCCAACGGGAAGGGTTCGTCATATGACCCTCCTTCACTGTCAACACTAAAACGAAACAGTTCACCCTAGTCGGGGTCAGGCGAGAGGGCGGCCGTCTCATGGCAAGCACGGATCGGGTCATGAGAAAGCAGCCATCCCATGACAGTCATGGATCTGGGCGTGAGAAAGGCCCACCCTCCAGCAGCCGCCCCTGACTGGCCCTGAGCGTCCTGCTGTTCGTTGCGACCTTGATGTTCGGCTCCCCATCTTTGGGTACTACGGGTGGGGCTGCTGCTCGACCTCATCCTTCTGCTTGACGGGCCGCGAGGGCTGGTCGGGCACAAGGCGAATCTCGCCCGCCTCCAGCGACAGCGAATTCCTGACAGCCGACCCGCTCCCGGGTTTCACCGTGAAAATCCCAACCTAACGTCTACCCTGGAGTCACACTCGAGCTCGTGCCCGTCGGGGTTTGCGGGCGGAGGCCTTCTCTGAGCTGTGGATCCCTCGCAGCAAGGGGGGTCGTTCGTTACCTTGAACCGCCGCTATGCACCCTCTCTGGGAACGCCATCGAGGCGTTGATTGGGTCACATGCGTTCCACCCACTTCGCACGCCACTGGGGGGCCTCGAACGGAGGAGCGAAGTACGTAGTCTGCCGAAGGACCTTTCCATCACGCAATTCCAGGATGACAATCATATGGACGCGGTCGCCAGCAGGGTACCCTCCGCTCCCCTCGACTGTGTAGATATCCCCGGTTCCAGTAATCCTGAGTGGGGTAAATGCCGGCGTTACAACCCAGCGGTCTTCGCTCCCCACAATCCTACGCGTCTCTACGGTCGGCAAGCCTCCCGGATAATGCTCATGGATGGCCTGATTGTTTGCGTGCCCCCGGATACGTTCACCGGACTGCGGCCATTCCTCGATGAAATCCCTATGCCGCAACTCAGCCAGAACATCGAAATCCGCGGGCGAAAACGCCCGCACGTACCGCTCCACAATGCCTCGGTTCCCGCGGTTTTCCGCCATCGGTTTCCTCCGAAAGCCGTCTGACCCTGGAGCCTTTACCCCCGGCATTAGTTTGCTGCTGTGGCGAGCACCACCTGCTGGGATGCACTTATGTGGTGATCTTGGGAGGCTGGTTGTAAACTTGGTTGCCTGCGGCCTGCCTTGTCAGAGGGGAAGCGGCGCAGAACAGGAAAACTGCCAGTCCTGGCGAACACAAGGAAGGGTTGGCCCGGCTGAAAGCCGCGTTCTTGACCAATTTTGCATGGACGGCGAACTCTTGCCGTGCTACCTTTCACTCGGACGGATGGATGATCGCCGCACTGCTTGAGCGCGGAGGAGATCATTCGTGCACACTGGCGGAAGATGGCGCATGGCACTCCGCGTACTGACCGTCCTCCTCGTCACCCCCAGTCTGCTTTCCCCATTGGTTACGGAAGCCGCCAACCGATCTCTGCCCGTCCAGAATCTCCAGACGTGGAAGGGATTTGTGGCAGCGAAAGCCGAGAGGTCTATGACGGTCCTCGACGGCAGCAGTACCATCCAGGTCATGGTCACGCAGAAGACCGAGGTCGCGGGACAGCGTAACTCCTTTGCCGGGATTGCTGTTGACGATGTGGTGCGCGTGGAAGGATCGATGACGGCGGACAGGCACCTGCAGGCGAATCACATCGAGGTGCTCCTTGCGGCTGACGGCATGGGAATGGCTCAGCGAGCGAGGACCGGAACTGTTAATAGACTGCTCTCTGTGATCTTGAATCACGGCATCACCGTTCCTATCCGGTAGGACACTTCTCCACTTACCTCAACGCACGACCCGCTCGTAGGCAACTTGCCCGCGGCATCACGACCATCACGAGTCCTTATTCGAGAAGTGCCATCATGGGTGAAGAGGCAGGCACGAGGAGGATGAAATGAGGCTGACGATCGGGGTCATGGGGTCGAGCGGCGGCCCGTTGAGCGAGGACGTGCGGAGGAAGGCCTACCGGCTGGGCGAGGTGATTGCCGAGCACAAGGCTGTGTTGATCACCGGCGGCTGTCCCGGCTTGCCCTATGAGGCTGTACGGGGCGCCAACGCCAGGGGCGGCCTGGTGGTCGGTATCTCGCCGGGCCTCTCCCTTGATGAGCACCGTCGCAAGTACGGCTCGCCGGTAGAGGGATTTGACGTCATGATTTATACTGGCAGCGGCCTCATGGGCCGCGAGATTACCAACATCAGGTCGTGTGACGTCGTCGTGATTGTCGGAGGCCGCTCCGGAACGCTGGGGGAATTCGCGATCGCCTTCGACGAGGGCAGGTTGATCGGTGTGCTCACGGGCACCGGAGGCATCACGGAGATCGTGCCGGAGATCATTCGAGTCAGCGGCAAGGAGACCGGGGCCCGCATCGTCTATGATGACGATCCCGGCAGGCTCGTTGACCAGCTGATCCACACGTATCGAGTCGACCATCACGGGAGAGCGTCCTGGTTCCAGGACAGTCAACCGAACGAGGTGCCAGAGTGAGAGACCCACGCCTGACCAAACTCGCGCAGGTGCTGATCCACTATTCGCTAAGGGTCCGGCCCGGCCAGTTGGTCCGCATCTCGGGTCCGGCGCTGGCCGCGCCGCTGATCACGGAGGCCTACCGCGAGGCGCTGTCGGTCGGCGCGAACGTCTACACACGTGTGGCCGTCGACGGCACCGACGAGGTCTTCTTGAGGCACGCCACCGACGAGCAGCTCCGGTTTATCTCGCCGCTCGTGCTTCAGGAAGTGGAAACGATCGATGCCGACCTCGGGATCTGGGCCCACTACAATACCCGGTCAATGACGGGTGTCGAGCCCAAGCGCCAGGCCATCCGCCGCGAGGCCACCCGCGAGGTGAGCAAGCGATACCTCGAACGAGCGGCCAGGGAAGAACTGCGCTGGTGCGGTACGCAGTATCCTACTCAGGCCGACGCGCAGGACGCGGAGATGTCGCTGGAGGAATATGAAGACTTCGTCTTCGGCGCCGGTTTGCTCCACCACCCCGACCCGGTCGCGTCATGGGAAAAGGTGCGCGACGATCAGGCGCGCATCGCGAGTTTCCTTGACACCAAGAAAGAGTTGCGACTGACCGGTCCCAACATCGACCTGACCGTGCGCACCGATGGCCGGCGCTGGATCAACGCGGCGGGCGAGTACAACTTCCCCGATGGCGAGGTCTTCACCGGACCGGTGGAGACTTCCACGACGGGCCGGGTGCGCTTCTCATTTCCGGCTATCTACAGCGGCCGCGAGGTTGATGGGATTACGCTGACGTTTGCCGAGGGTTGGGTGGTCGAGGCGACGGCTGAGAAGGGTGAAGAGTTCCTACGCGCCATGCTGGACCTCGATGCCGGCGCGCGGATCCTCGGCGAGTTCGCCTTCGGGCTAAACTACGGCATTACGAGATTCACGCGGAATATTCTCTTCGATGAGAAGATCGGCGGGACCGTGCACATGGCGCTGGGCTCTGCCTACCCCGAGACCGGGGGTACGAATACCTCGGGGCTCCACTGGGACATGGTCTGCGATCTGCGGGCGGGGAGCGAGATGAAGGCGGATGGGGAGGTGGTGTACCGGAACGGGCAGTTCGCGATATAAGGGATGCGTCAGCCGCGCGCGAGTTTAGGCGCGTTCGAACTCTTCGATCAACTCATCGAACATCAAGTGCGTTTCCTCACTGACCTCGTCGGCCATGTCCGCGTACCGGTAGTGTTCCAACGCTTTCGTCTGGATGTTGTCCACCATGCTGGCTTCGATCTCGCGGAGGAACGCGATGACGTCGTCGCGGGAGAAGTCGCCAAACTCTCCGGCTTTGAGACGGCGGACAAATTCATCGAGACCCTTCATTTCCACTTGACAGAACTGCTCATAGATGTCCCACAGCCGCTCAGTCATGACGAACACCCCGCCGCCGGGTTTTGGTGCCGATGTTCGCGCGTCTGTGAAAGAATCCTTCCTCATGATCGACTTAATTGTTCGGGTCTCGATGTGTGGAAGTCCATCGGGCGGCGAATGGGTCGAGGGCCGGTTGTGTGCGGAGCGGGTCGCCCACCTGTTGAGGGATGGATTGGTACACATTGGTGATGCGCTTTGCTACAATG
>JBGPLF010000198.1:0-7750 GCA_041486265.1 bacterium | reverse complement strand
CCGTCAGCCAGTAGTATGGATGCCCGCGAGGATCGATCCGCCGCTCGAGGCGCGAGAGGTAGCGCCGCGAACTCTGCCGTGTGAAGGCCACGCCCTTCAGTTCCTCCGCAGGCAGATTCGGGACGTTGACGTTGATGAGAGCGTCCTCAGGCAGCGGGCGCTCAACCATCAACCGGGCCAGGCGCTCGGCAAACCGCACGGCGATATCGAAACGAACGTTGTGGAACGCGGCCACCGAAATCGCGATGCTGGGAATCCCAAAGATCGCCCCTTCCATCGCGCCAGACACCGTGCCCGAGTACGTGAGATCCCGGCCGAGGTTCGCGCCCATGTTCACACCGGATACGACAACGTCGGGCCGCCGCTCCAGCAACTCGAGTACACCAAGCACCACGCAGTCGGCCGGTGTCCCGTTCGTTGCCCAGGCCACAACGCCATCCACGTACCCCGGCGATCGCCTGGCGCGCAGCGGCTTGTGCAGGGTAATGGCATGGCCGGTGGCGCTGCGCTCCTGCTCGGGGGCCACGACCACGGTCTCATGGTGAGGTCCGAACGCCTCGGCCAGTGCGCGTAGGCCCGGCGAATTGATGCCGTCGTCGTTCGTCAGCAGGATGCGCATGGAACCTCTGTGCCATCTGGGCGCCCCGTCGACTCCGCGGTCTCGAGGACGGCGGCCGCGTATCCGACCACGGCCCGGCGGTCACCGCTGATCTCGCCGGACGTGGCATAGCTCAACAGTTCGACAGGACCACATCCCAAGCGCCGCGCAGCCTCGAGCACTGACGCCGCCGGCCCGACCCCGCACATCGTGATCGCGTGACGGCGCACGTCGTCGAGCAGACGCCGGCCATCGCCCAAGGTCAGCACGTCCAACACGATCCGATCGACTTCAACTGCGTGCTCGTGCGACAGGTAGTGACTGAGGTCTGTCGAGGCAATCATCGTCGCCTCCGCATCCTCGAGGGTATCGGCCAGGACATCCGCGAGCCGCTCGACCGTGTCGGTTTCCTGGTCGGCCATGACGATCGGGATGACCGGGCCGGCGTACCCGACAAATTGGAGAAACGGCAGCTGTACTTCGACGCAATGTTCCTCCAGATGGCCGCGACCGTCGGCGGGCAGTCCCCGTTGCAGCAGGGCAGCCTTTACGGGGTGATCCGTGTCCACCTCACCTAATGGCGTCGCCCAGCGGCTTTGAGGGGCGATCGCGATGGGCGCTCCGCGCGCGAAATGATCCGGCCCCACGATCACAATGACCGCGGGCGGCCTGGCCTCAGCCAGGCGGAGATACGCGTGCGCCGCCACCGGCCCTGAGAACTGCAGCGCCGCATGGGGAACGATCAGCGCGCGCAGCGCGCGACGTCCCGGGGGCCCAGGCCGGCGGCCGGGACCGTATGGGTGCTCAAAACACCACTGAACCTGGCTGCGCAGCCGTGAAGGGTCGGCCTCATAGAACGACCCGCTGACGGCCGGCCGGCGGACGAGCTTGCCTGTCACGCGCTGTTCACCCACCCCTGGGACAGCCGAGGCCCTCAGGCGGCACCACCCACTGGGCGAAGGATGCGGTGACCGCCTAGTCCTGCTCCCGCCACCAGTCTGGGGACAGGTCGCGTTTGGTCCGGACCTCGCGCACGCTGGGACGCGTTCCGGCCCGTTCCTTCGCCACGCGGGCTCGGAGTTGCTCGAACTCGCGCAGGTCGGTGAGCACCTTCAGGGTGTTCCACACCGCCTCTTCAACATGCTCCCCTCCCTCTTTCTGGAGCAGCGCGATCAATGGTTCGATCACGCGCTTGCTCCGGAGCTTCCCGAGGATCCGGATCACCAGACGCTTGACCTCCACGTCCTCATCCTCGAGGGAGGTGATGAACTGCTCTAAGGTTCCATCGCCGAAAAGCGCAAACAGCACCCGGAGCGCGAAGCGGCGCACTTTTGGCATGGGGTTCTCGAGCGCCACGCGAAGCTGCTCGATGATCTCAGCGCGCGGGCGACCAGCCAGGGCCTCGACGACCATCTTGGGTGGGGTGATCTCCCGGTCGGCATGGACCGCCTCGCCGCCATTCAACACCCCGCGTTCCTCCAGGCGGGCCAGCGTGGAGACGACTGCCTCCTGCATCCGCGGGTCGCGGAGAAACAGATCCACCAGCGGCCGGACGATCCGGGGATCGCCAACCCGCCCCAGGACCGACATGGCAGTGACCTGAATCGCCTGGCTGTCCTGCGTCAGGGCCTCCAACAGCGCGTCAATGGCGCGGGGGCCGATGTCCACCAGGATCTTCATGACCTGGGAACCGATCTTCCGGCGCAGTTGCTTGTCCTCAAAGGTCGCCATCAACGGCCCGACGGCGTCGGGCCCGATCCGGACCAGCGCCTCAGTGGCGGCCAACTGCAGTGACCGCTCGCGCCGCGTCAGGACGCGGATCAGAGGCTCGACGGCACCCTTGTCGCGCATATCGCGCAGCCCGTTGACCGCCTGCAGGACGACCTGCTCGCTGCGATCGGCCAGCGCGGCGCGCAGGGCCTCAGCGGCGGTGGGACCGCCGATCCGGCGGAGCGCCATCACGGCGCTCTTCCGCACGTACTCATCGGCGTCCTGGAGCGCCCGCGCCAACGCCGCCACTGCGGCCTCATCCCCCAGCTTGCCCAAGGCATGAGCCGCATCACTGCGCACCGTCACATCGTTGCTCTCAAGCTGGCGCAGGTAACGTTGTAGCTCGTCGGCCTTGGCGGCCTCCGGCATCGACGATCCTCCCGATTCAAAACACGAAACGTGCCCAATCGGCCTCGCGCAAACGCCCTCGGCCTCCTCAGCATCCGCCTCGCCATGCTCGGCCTAACTCTGTCGGCAAGCGGCTCGCCACGCTCGCCTTAACGCTGTTCCTAACCAGCGCCTCGCCACGCGCGGCCGACCCCTGCCACAAGGCCACACGACACCCCCTCGCCCCAACGCGGCGACAAAGGGTCAGGCTTAATTATGCATGATTCTGCGATCGAGAACCATGGTCCTGCCCTCAGACGCCGCGGCGGGCGCCCGGCGGCTTGCGCGCGCACCGGGCTCTTCCTATACTAGCGGTAATGGAGGAAGCGCCATCCGCTCGCTTCGCCCATGGTAGCGAAGCGGAATTTGCGCGGATCCTGGACTTCTACGGCATCCGCTGGGAATACGAACCTCGGTCGTTCCCGCTCGAATGGTCCGAGGACGGCCGCGTCATCGAAAGCTTCAGCCCGGACTTCTACCTGCCAGATTTTGCCCTCTACATCGAGCTGACGACGCTCAAACAGAGCCTGGTCACCCGCAAGAACCGGAAGCTCCGCAGGCTGCGAGAGCTCTACCCCGACATCCGCGTCAAACTCTTCTACGGCCGGGATGTTCGGAGCCTCTTCGCAAAGTACGACCTGCAGCATACCGCCACGCGCTGATGGCGGTCCCCGGGATCAAGCAGGTTCTCCTGAGCGAAGATCAGATCCGTACTCGTGTGTGCGAGCTGGGGGATCAGATCAGCCGCGACTATGCCGGATGTGACCTGCTGCTGGTCACTGTCCTCAAGGGCGGCTTCTACTTTCTGGCGGACCTGACACGGGCCCTGGACATCCCTGTCGCCGTTGACTTCATGGCCATCAGTTCGTATCGAGGCGGCAAGGGACCCACCGGCGCCGTGCGGTTAATTAAGGACCTTGATGAGGAAATGACCGGCCGCCATGTCCTGCTCGTTGAAGACATCATCGATACCGGCCTGACCGCTTCGTACTTGCTGCGCTCCTTGCGGGCGCGCGAGCCGGCGGATCTGGCGATCTGCACGCTGCTCGACAAAACCGCGCGTCGCATCGTTGAGTCCCTGCCCATCCGGTATTGCGGTTTCGAGGTGCCCGACGTCTTCCTGGTGGGCTACGGTCTGGACTATCGCCAGCTGTACCGGAACCTTCCCTACGTCGGCGTCTTGGGGGACGAACAGATCCACGAGTCGACCGCCTCCTAACCGCGCCGCGTCGGCGGAGGGATACGGGCCGGTGAGCAGGTGGCGGCAACGGGTCAGCGAATGAGCATTGAGCCCCTCGCTGGCAGATCGGACCGGGCACAGACAGAGGTCCCGACGCGCATGACGCTCCCACAGGCTCGCGGCACCCCGTCAGCCATACCCGCCGGTTCCCCAGACCTCCTCACGCTGAGCAACATCACGAAGACCTTCCCCGGAGTCGTGGCCAACGACCACGTGACCCTGGAGGTGCGGGCCGGCGAAGTGCATGCCCTGCTCGGCGAAAACGGCGCCGGCAAGACCACCCTGATGAACATCCTGTACGGGATCTACCAGCCGGACGGCGGCGAGATCTGGCTGCGGGGCCGTCGCGCGCGCATCCGGTCCGCGCGCGATGCGATTGCGCTCGGTATCGGGATGGTACCGCAGCACTTCCTGCTGGTACGGCGGCACACGGTCGCCGAGAACGTCGCGCTGGGGCTGCCGGGAGAACGGTTTCTCTTTCCGGCGCGAGCGATCGAGGCGCGCATCAGGGACCTGGGGAATCGGTACGGCCTGGCGGTCGATCCGCGCGCGCACGTCTGGGAGCTCTCGCCCAGCGAGCAGCAGCGCGTCGAGATCCTGAAGGCCTTGATCCGCGGCGCCGAGGTCCTGATCCTGGATGAACCGACGAGCGTGCTCACACCGCAGGAGGCCAAAGGGCTGTTCCAGGTTCTCGAGCGGATGAAACGGGAAGGTCACGCGGTCATCTTCATCTCGCACAAGCTGGATGAAGTGGCCGCGATCGCGGACCGCGTGACGGTGCTGCACAAGGGCCGTGTGGTGGCGACGCTGCCGATCGGCGAGACCGACAAACGATCCCTGGCCCGCCTGATGGTCGGCCGGGATGTAGAGTTCCGGATCCGGAGGGATCCCCGCACACCGGAAGGCGAGGGACTGGCCATCGAAGACCTGGTGGCGCTGAATGACCGGGGCCTGCCGGCCCTGCGCGGAATTTCGCTTGCGGTGCGCCGTGGTGAAATTGTTGGCATCGCGGGCGTGGCGGGCAACGGGCAGCATGAACTGGCGGAAGTGGTAACCGGGCTGCGCCACGTGAACAGTGGACGCGTCCGCGTGCTGCACCACGATGTCACCAACGGCTCGGCGCGGGCGTTTCACAAGGCGGGCGTCGCGCACATTCCCGAAGACCGGATGCGCATGGGCATCGTTCCCACCCTGTCGGTTGCCGAGAACCTCGTCCTGAAGTCCTACCGCTACCCCCCGTTCTCCCGGGGGCCCGTGATCAACGGCCAGGCCGTCGACCAGTTCGCCCGCCGGATGATCGCCGGGTACGAGATCGTAACGCCCGGACCGTCCACCCCGGTGCGGCTCCTGTCCGGCGGCAACATCCAGAAACTCATCCTCAGCCGGGAGCTGGCAGACGAGCCCCCCGTGATCATCGCCGCCCATCCCACCTCAGGGCTGGATGTGAGCGCGACGGAGCAGATCCACACCCTGCTGCTTCGACGCCGGCAGGAAGGTGCGGCGATCCTGCTGATCTCCGAAGACCTCGATGAGATCTTCACATTGTCCGACCGCATCGCGGTGCTCTTCTCGGGCGAGATCGTCGGGATCGTCGACGCCGCCGAGGCGGACCGCGAGCGCATCGGCCTGCTGATGATGGGGCAGCGCGCGTGAAACGCGTCGGCCCCTTCCAGATCGAGCGGGTCCTGGCGCCGAGCGGGATGTGGGTCCTGACGGTATCCGTGCTGGCGGTCGCCGCGGCCCTGATAGGGGCCGCGGTCATCTTCTGGTCCTTCGGCATCAACCCGGTTCAAGCGTACGCAAAGGTGATCGCTGGGACCCTGGCGGATAGGCGCGCGGCGCCGGAGATCCTGCGCCAGACGATCCCGCTCCTGCTGTGCGGCGTAGGCCTGGTCCTGGCCTTCCGTGCGCAATTCTGGAACATCGGCGCCGAAGGGCAGCTGCTGGCCGGGGCGGCGGGCGCCACGGGTGTCGCTCTCTTCGTACCCCTGCCCGGCCCGATCGTCATCCCGGCCATGTTTGTCGCGGGGTTTGTCAGCGGGGCGCTGTGGGGCCTCCTGCCCACCGTGCTGCGCCTCAAGTTGGACGTGAACGAAGTGATCACCACCTTGATGATGAACTACATCGCCATCTTCTTCGTGGACTGGTTGATCCACGGCCCGTGGAAAGGGACGACCACGTTCGGGTTCGCCTACACCGACACCTTCCCTGACGCGGCCTGGCTGCCGCTGCTCCCCGGCACGCGCATCCACTGGCCCACCCTGGCGCTGGGCCTCGCCCTGGCCGGGGGACTGGCTTTTTTACTGGCGCGGACTCGCCTTGGCTTTGAGATCCGCGTGCAGGGCGAGAACCCAACGGCGGCACGCTACGCGGGGATGAATCCGGTCCGCACGACACTGGTCGCCATGCTGATCGCGGCCGGCGCGGCCGGCCTCGCCGGTGTCGGCGAGGTGGCCGGCATCCATCACAAACTCCTGTTCCCGACCCAGGTCTCGCTCGGCTACGGCTACGCCGCCATCATCGTGGCCTGGCTGGCCCGCGGGAGCCCCCTGGCCGCGATCCTTACCGCGACGTTCCTGGGGCTGGTCTTCACCAGCGGGGACGTGATGCGCGTGACGCTGCAGATGCCGTTCCGGATTACCGACGTCTTCAACGGGCTCATCCTGTTCTTCCTGATCGGCAGTGAACGACTCCTGAGATACAGCGTGCGGTGGGCGCCGGCGCGGGCCAGTCAGAGCGCCGCGCCGGAACTGCCTGCGGAGGGCAAGTGATGCCTGAGTGGCTCGTCACCACGGTCACCCGGGCGATCGCCGTCAGCACCCCACTGCTCTGGGCGTCTCTGGGGGAGATCTACGCCGAGCGAGCCGGCGTGGTCAACCTGGGCGTCGAGGGCATGATGATTCTGGGCGCCTTCATGGCGTTCGCCGTCGCCCAGACGATTGGCAGTCCCGCGCTCGGACTGGTGGCCGCCGCAGCGGTGGGCGGGCTCGCGGCCCTACTCCACGCGTTTGTGGCCGTGACGCTCCGCGCGAACCAGTACGTCTCGGGCCTGGCCCTGTCAATCTTCGGCCTGGGTCTGGCAGGTGTGCTCGGCCGGGCCTATGAAGGGATTCCCCTCTTGAACACGCTGCCCGAGATTTCGGGGTTCACCTATCTGGGCCTACTGCTCGGCATCGTGCTGTGGTTTGTACTCTATCACACGCGTCTGGGGATCGTGATCCGGTCAACGGGCGAATCGCCTGCCGCCGCCGACGCGATGGGCGTGAACGTCTATCGCGTTCGGTACCTCGCCGTCATCTTCGGGGGAATGCTGGCCGGAGTGGCCGGCGGTTACCTCTCAGTGGCATACCGACCTTCGTGGACCGAGGGCATGACCGCCGGCATGGGCTGGATCGCCATCGCCATCGCCATCTTCGCCGGCTGGGATCCCCTGAAGGCGGTCTGGGGGGCTTTCCTGTTCGGCGCCCTCTTCTATCTGTCGTTCCTGCTCCAGGCCTGGATTCAACCCGAGGTCTTGAGGACGATGCCGTTTGTCTTCACCATCCTGGTCCTCGCCGTTACCGCCAGGAGCCGGCGGGGCCAGGGTGTGCCTGAGGCGCTCGGTCTACCGTATGCGAGCGGAGAGAAGTAGAAGGGAGGCAAGAGACGGGCACAGCGTCGAATTGATCGGCTGGAGAGACCACGGCAGGGCAGACAGGACAAAGGAGGGGAACCATGCGCTGGTTCACAGTCTTGGTCGTGATCGTGCTGGTCGG
>JBGPLF010000197.1:0-7810 GCA_041486265.1 bacterium | reverse complement strand
ATCGACAGGAGACTGCCCGATCCGACAGCATCGAGGCCATTGAGCAGGATCTCCAACGGCTTGCCGCCCGAGTAAATGAACGCCAGCCCCCGCGTCACCGTCATCATGCCCAGCGTCATAATGAAGGGTTGCAGGCGGCCCAGGACGACACCGGCTCCGTTGGCCACCCCCACGAGCGCTCCGACGACGAGGCCCACGCTGACCACCAGCAGGGTCCCGTGCTGCTGGAGGCCGGCGATAAGAACCGAAATGAGAGCTACGACAGCGCCGACGGACAGGTCGATCCCGCCGGTCAAGATCACCATGGTCATCCCAATACTGATCACGCCCGTGATAGTCATCTGTCGCAGGACATTGAGAAGGTTCGTCATCGTGGCGAAGGTGGGCGAGACGAGGCTGGAGACAACAATGAGAAGAGCCAACACGAGAAACGCACCGGCGCGGAACAGCACCAGGCGAGCTTGCGTGACGTGCCGAAGCGAGAGTAGGGTCATTCAACTCCTCTTCCGGTTCAAGAGCACGGCGGCCAGGATGATCAGTCCTTTCACGAAGTCCTGCACCAGCGGGTCGATGCCGATGAGATTCAGCAGGTTGTTCGTGACGCCGACGATAGCCGCCCCCAGGAATGTCCCGAAGACTGACCCCTGGCCGCCGAACAGGGAGGTGCCGCCGATGACCACCGCAGCAATGGCGTTCAATTCATATCCCTGGCCTGCCAGAGCCACGCCGATGCCGAGTTGGCCTGTATAGATCAGTCCGGCGAACCCGGCCAAGATGCCACTGATGAGGTAGACGAGAATCTTTACGCGTCGCACACGGACACCAGCCAACCGCGCAGCCTCCTCGTTGCTGCCTATAGCGAGAACGTAACGGCCCGACGCGGTGAAATTCAGCAGAATAATGGAAAGGAGTAGGAGGACCGCGAAGTAGAGCACTGAGTTCGGCACACCTGCTGTGAACCCATTGCCGAACTGGATAAAGGCCGGGCGGATGCCGTAGATGGGGAGACCTTCCGAATACATGAACGCCAGTCCTCGGCCCATGTACATCATGGCGAGCGTCATGATCAGGGGAGAGATGTGGCCTAGGGCAATCCCCACACCATTGATCAGACCGACCCCGGCCCCGATGGACAGACCCATGAGGATGACAGGCACAAGCCCCAGGCGCTGGAAGGAAGCTGCAAAGACGGTGACGAGGGCAACGACCGATCCCACGGACAAGTCGATCCCCGCGGTGATGATCACAAAGGTCATCCCCAGCGCGATGGTCCCGGTGATCGAGATCTGCCTCAGAACGTTGAGGAGGTTGGCCGGACGCAAGAAGACCGGAGAGAGAAAGGCCGCCACAGCAATGAGGAGAGCGAAGACAGCGAGCAACCCATACCGCTCCATGATCCGCGCTCCGGAAGGGGCGCGCGAAGTCAGCAGGGGCGCCAGGGTCGGGGGGTCGGGAGGCAGGAGGTCCTCCTTCATCCGGTCTATCCTTCGATCAGTGCCTCGAAGGCCAGGCGGTTCTCCGTAGCCTCGTGGCGTGTGAGCATGCCCGCGATCGCCCCCGCCTTCATCACGATGATCCGGTCAGCCATCCCCAGGATTTCTGAGATTTCTGAGGAGATCATGAGAATCGCCCGGCCCTCAGCGGCGAGCCGCTCCATCAGTCCATAGAGCTCGACCTTGGCGCCCACGTCGATGCCTCGTGTGGGCTCGTCGAAGATGAAGATGCGGCATTCCGAGTTGAGCCATTTGGCGAGGACCGCCTTCTGTTGGTTTCCGCCGCTGAGGTACTGTACGAGCTGGCTCAGTCCCGTGGCTCGAATATTCAGCATCCGGACCAGATCCCGGACGGCGCGTGCTTCCTGACCCACTCGGATGAAGCCGCCCCTGATAAACCGTCCGAGGTTGGCGAGTGAGATGTTCTCCCTTAAGGGCCGGTTCAGCAGGAGCCCCTGTGTTTTGCGGTCTTCAGGCACCAGCCCGATGCCGCAACGGACGGCGTCGTTGGGCGAGTTGATGCTGACGCTGCGTCCGAACACGCGAATCTCGCCGCCGTCCAACGGGTCCGCCCCGAAGATAGTGCGGGCGACCTCCGTCCGCCCCGATCCCACCTTCCCGGCCAGGCCGACGATCTCCCCGGCCCGAACCTGCAACGACACATCCCTGAACGCGTTCCCCCGGCGCAGATTGCGGACCTCCAGTACCACCTCACCGATCTCGTGCCGGCGAGCCGGCCACAGTTCCTCCAACGATCGTCCGGTCATCATCTGCATGAGACCGACCACTGTGATGTCACGAATCGAATGCGTTCCCACATGGCGGCCATCCCGCAGGACCGTCACCCGATCGGCAATTTCAAAGATCTCGTCCAGACGGTGGGAAATATAGAGGATCGTCGTACCTTGCTCTTTGAGGGCATTGAGGACGCCGAAGAGGAGATGGAGGTCCTGGCGCCCCAGCACGGCCGACGGCTCATCGAGGATCAGGATCTTGGACTCGAACACGAGGGCTTTGGCGATCTCGACGATCTGACGCTGGGCGATGCTCAGTTGCTGCACCTTCCGGTGGACGTCGAGCGCAATGCCCAGGCGCGCGACCACGATTTCCGCTTCGCGATAGAGCCGGGGCCAATCGATGGTGCCCCGCCTTGTCCTCGGGTACCTGCCCAAGAAGATGTTCTCACCGGCGGTCAGGTGAGGCGCCAGGTGGAGTTCCTGGTGGATAGTGCTGATCCCCACCCGGATCGCGTCTTGAGGCTCCCAGAAGACGACCGGGCGTTCCTCGTAGAGGATGGTGCCAGCGTCAGGGCGAATTGCGCCGGCCAGCATCTTGACCAAAGTGGACTTTCCGGCGCCGTTTTCTCCAACGAGCGCGTGCACCTCACCGGCTTCGATACCGAAAGAAACGTCGTGGAGGGCTACGACGCCGGGGTACCGTTTCGTGATGGCACGCAACTCAAGGATGGGCATAGGGGATCAGCGGAGGTGCCGATGGGCGGCACCCCCGCCTGCCCTTCTGGTCATGGAATGAAGTACTTGCCGCAGTTCTTCTTGTCCCAGTCTCCCCAGCCCTTGCCCAACCACTGGTCTATGTTCGCCTTGGTCAGGACCGGCAGGTCACGGAGGTCATACTTGAAACCAAAGTCGTACTTCTTCTTCCCGGTCAGTTCCTTGCCCATGAGCGCGTAGAGGGCGGCGCGTACGCCGATATGCCCGAGGTAGGGAGTGTAGTTGCCGTCCGCCAAAAAGAGCCCCGCCTTGACCGAGCAAAAGCCCTGGTTTGAGGAGTCGTGCGTGAAGTGCATGACGCCCTCGTTCTTGCGCCCGGCCCGCTCGATGGCTAGCTGTGCCCCCCACGAGGACTCCTCAGCATGAGAGAAGACCGCATCGATCTTGGGGAAGCGCACCAGCCAGTCCTCCATTAACTTCACGGCGGGCTCCCGAATCCACTGTCCGTCGCCTGTGGCGAGCACTTTGATGTCGGGGTATTGCTTTGCCACGGACTCGAAGCCCTGGTGGCGCCCCTGGGCAGGCGTCGAGCCAAGAAGGCCCGTGATCTCCACCACGTTGCCCATGGGCTTCCCGTTCTTCTTCTTCAACTGTTCCACCATCACCCGCGCGACACCGGCCGCCATGGTGATGTTGCTCTGGCCCATGAACAGCGTCTTGTCGACTGAAACGTCCCGGTCTAGGACGATGACCGGCTTGCCCGCTTGCATGGCCTTACGAGCGGCCGCCCGCAAGCCCGCATCCTCCACCGGGCTCATGACGATGGCATCCACGCCTTGCGCGAGAAGGTCGGCAATGTCCCCGCTCTGCTTGACCACATCCACTTTTCCGTCAGTGACGATGATCTGAATGTTGGGATGTCTCGCGACCTCGGCTCTCGCCGAGTTAATCATCTCGATACGCCACGGGTGGTTAAAGCCCGTTTGTGAGAACCCGATTTTGATCGGACGGACCGTTCCCCCTAGAGCCACCGGGCCTTCAGGGATCGGGTAGATGTCCTGAAAGGGCAAGGTCTTGTAAAGGGCCGCTAATGCCTTCGGATCCTGGGTGCCCTGGGCCTGAACCTGCGTCAGGCTAGACGCCAGCATGAGAACCAAGCCTAGCACGAGCAACAGACTGACCGCTTTCATTGGCTTCCCCCCTCCTGACCTTTGATGATCGCTCACACGTGCCTTACCGTGCCAGGCTCTGGTCTTCACCTCCTCCCGAAGGGTCTACCTCCGGCCTCTCAGACGGAGGTAGTACTTGAACCGTTCAGCTTTATAGGCGACGCGCGCATACTCTACAGGGTCGCCTGTCGCCAGATACGTGGTGCGGGTGATCTGGAGAATCGGAGCGCCCGGGGCCACTCCCAGCAACCGGCGCTCCTCCCCCGTAGCGCGTACCGCTTCGATTTCCTCATCCGCCTCGGCCAGCTCGAAGCCATAAACTTCTTCCAGTGTCCGGTAGAGCGAGCCATCGATCAGGGGCGTGCGTTGCAGGTCCGGCACGAGTCGCTCGGGCAGGAAAGCCTCAGTAAGAGCCAAGGCCTCGCTGTTGACGAGTCGAAGCCGGGTCAGGTGGAATGCCTGGTCCTGAGGGGCCAGGCGCAACGCTCGCTGCACACTCTCGGGAGGGACACAGATGCCTACCTGCAGGATGCGGGTCATGGGCTGCAAGCCCCTGTACTGCATCTCCTCCGTGAAGCTGGTGAGGAGGCCGGTGCGTTGGGCCACTTTCTCCGCACGCACAAACGTACCGGTGCCCTGCCTACGCTCGACGAGGCCCTCGGATGCGAGCCTCGCCAGGGCCTGGCGCACGGTGATCCGGCTAACCCGATAGCGGGCCGCGAGGTCGGGCTCGGACGGGAGCCGGTCGCCCGGCTTCAGTTCGCCGCGCCCGATACGCAAGCGAAGATCCTGCTCGATCTGATAGTAGAGGGCGACCGGCTTGGAACGAACAACGTGGAGCACCGCAGCTCCTTATGTCGTTAAGATGTCATAACCAATTGGCTGCTCGACAGGTTTCCCCTCCTGGGCGTCACAGTGAGGCCTCAAAGCAGGCCCTTTCTTTAAGGAATGGGGGCTCGCGGTCCCGCTCTGTGGACTTGTGGTAGTATTTCCGTAGGGTCGCTCTGGCGCACCGACTTGAGACGACGAGGATCGTCAACGTCTCGCATCGAGGTCTGACGATCGCCATCCACGAGCCCGTCGGCGTGGTTGGCATCGTCTGCCCCGATGAGCAGCCGCTGCTGGCTTTTGTCTCTCTCGTGGGACCGGCGATCGCGATGGGCAACACCGTCGTGGGGGTGCCTTCGCAGGCGCACCCGCTCGCGGCCACCGACCTCTACCAGGTGTTCGATACGTCCGACCTGCCGGGCGGCGTGGTGAACATCGTGACGGGCAACCGCGATGACCTGGCGAAGGTCCTGGCCCAGCACGATGACATAGACGCCGTGTGGTACTTCGGGTCCGCCGATGGCAGCAAGATGGTAGAGTTCGAGTCGGCCACGAACATGAAGCGGACCTGGGCGAATGACGGCCGAACCCAGGACTGGACGGCCGCCTGGACTGAGGGAGAAGAGATCCTGCGCCACGCCGTCCACGTCAGGAACATCTGGGTGCCCTACGGCGAATAGGCGCTAAGTCGTCAAGGATGGCGGCTGCGCGACCGTATCACGCCGTCTTTCCCCTGCACATAGGTCTCCGCGGCGGCGCGTTGAACGTTCAGGCGGGCTGAAACCCAATCTCAGTCGAACTCCCAGCTACTCTGACACCTTCAGCAAAGGAATCGCTACCAAACATGCGCTTTCCGCACACACGGGACAGATGGACTAGACTCCCGCGGCTTGGGGCACAAAAGATTGAGAACCGGGGGGCCCTCCACCCTCTTGTCCCGATCGTGGGCCACCAGGATGGATCCAATGTCCGGTTGGGAGATGCGATTGGCGGCACCCCTGCGGACCTCAAACAGTCCTCATTCCATGCACCCGGGTTCGAGTTTCGGGTCCCCTGAGAAACTCCAGTTCGGTTCTCGACCTGCCCGTATCCTGGTCATCAACCCGGATGAGTCCGTCTGGGCCTGGCAGCGGCGGCTCGAGTCGCTCGGGGCGCAGGTGGAGGCGCTCAGCAGCGGCCGCCAGGCGGTGGCGGACGCACGCACGCGCTTCCCCGATCTGATCCTGCTCGACCTGGGGTCCTCGGATCTGGACGGGCTCGGCGTGCTCCGCGCGTTGAAAAAGGATTCGCTGGCGCATCTCATCCCTGTCATTACCCTCGCCGCGGCGGACGACGTCGACAAACGGATTGAAAGCCTGGACGAAGGCGCGGCCGATTGCATCGCCAGACCCTACAGTCTCGCCGAGTTGATCGCCAGGATCCGCGCGGTCCTGCAAACGAAGGGCCGGGAGGACCTCCTGCGCCGACGCGTGACCTTCCTGGAAGACTTGGCCGCGAGCGACCCGCTGACAAGCCTGCTCAACCGCCGCGCGTTCATCGACCGCTTCCATCTGGAGATGGAGCGGGCCACGCGCCACGAGCACCCGTTGTCGTGTCTGATCCTGGACATCGACTCGTTCAAGAGCATGAACGACCGCTATGGCCATCAGGTCGGCGACGATGTGCTGCGCCAGATCGCCAAGGTCATGCTCGATGGCCGCCGGGACGAAGACGCGATGTGCCGGTACGGCGGAGACGAGTTTGTCTGGATCCTCCGCGGCGTGAACTGCGACGCCTTGCTGGAACGGGCCGAATGGTTGCGTCAGACGATCGGGGAGGCAGAGATTCCCACGGCTGAAGGCTCGTTCCGCATCTCAGTCAGTATTGGGGCGTCCACCTACCAGTTCAAAGAGCACGGGAGAGTCTCGGCACACACGCTGCTCGAGCAGGCTGACATCGCTCTCCTTGAGGCCAAAAGGGAGGGCAAGAACCGGGTCATCTTCCGCCAGCCGCTGGGGCCAGAAGATCTGGAAGCGGAAACACCCGGCCCGGGGCCCCTTGAAGGCCCCGACGCAGAGGACCGGGTGGGCCGGGTCGCCCTGGGAGTCGAAGCCGAGCGGCGCCTTGGGCCGACCGGGGAACCCACCGACGCCTGGGACGCGGGCAGGTATGCCAAGCTCCAAGAGGAACTGCGCACGCTCCTCCGCAGCAGCGTAAAGGTCCTCGCCGCCGCCCTCGAAGCCAAAGATCCGGAAACGATGACCCACTGTAACCGGGTCGCCAATACCGCGGTGGCAATTGCGATAGAGTTGGAACTCCCGCCGCACGAAGTGGAGCGGATCAGGCTCGCTAGCCTGGTACATGACATCGGGAAGCTGGCTGTCCCCGAGGCCATTCTCCAGAAGCCGGGCCCCCTCACCCCGGAAGAGTGGGAGATCGTCAAGCGGCATCCGCTGCGAGGAGCGACGATGCTCCGGGAGGCGAAGTCGTTCAGCCACCTGGCGGATCTCGTCCTCTACCATCAGGAGTCGTTTGACGGAAGGGGGTTTCCCGATGGGCTCGCCGGCCGCGAGATCCCCCTGGGCGCCCGGGTCATCCGCGTCGCCGATGCCTTCGATGCCCTGATGTCCGATCGTCCCTACCGGCCCCGCAAAGGGCTCGATCAGGCGAAGGCGGAACTCCGGCAGATGGCTGGCACCACCCTGGATCCTGAGATCGTGGAATCCCTGTTGCGACTCCTGGCAACGATGCAGCCCATCGACGTGCAGATCACGATGTGGCGTGAAGACAGCGTGACATCCGAGTCCGCGGCCTCAAGGCCCGCCGGGGCGGACGGAGGCAGATCGGATGGTCGCCACGGCGGAACTTGATCGCTGGGATCCCCCCGTCT
>JBGPLF010000196.1:0-7888 GCA_041486265.1 bacterium | reverse complement strand
GTGCCCGCAACATCTTCATCTTCTCGAAGGGCGTGACGGGGCAGAGCCTGGCGTCCTTTGCCGGCAGTTACGCCCGGCATTTCTCGCCGGGCTTTCTGTTCCAACGCGGCGACCCGAACCCGCGTCATCACGCGTCCGGCACCGGGCAGCTTCCCTGGTGGATGGGGCCGCTGATGGCCGCCGGCGCCATCGCGTTTGTGCGCCGCTCTGACCTCAGAGACCGAGGACTGCTCGCGGCGTGGCTGCTGATCTATCCGCTGGGTGGCGCGCTGACCACCGATCAGCCCGTGCACGCGACCCGCACGCTGCTGGGACTGCCCGCGCTCTCGCTGCTCGCGGCGCTGGGTGTGCTGGCAGTCGCCGCGTGGATCGCGCGCCAGCCCGCGCGGTTCCTCCTCGGCGTCGCGGTGTCGTGCATGCTCGCCGTGGCCGTGGTGGCGGAGGGCGTGCGCTTTGCGGACGCGGAGTTCCTGCGCTACCCGGCCGCATCGTGGTGGTTGTGGGACTACGGCCAGGACGAGATCTTCCAGACCGTGTGGGCACGCCGCGCCGCCTACGATCGCGTGTGCCTGGGCACAGTGAACCGGTATCACGAACCGACATACCGCGCGTACTATCTGCAGAAATTCCCCCTACCGGTCAAGATGGACGCCCACGATCCGGTCTGCGCTCTTCCCGGGACGCTGGTGGCGCTCGATGGCGAGAATCCCGTGCCCGCAGGAGTGACGCTGGAGCGCGTCGTGTACAGTCCGCTCGGTGAGCGTATCTACGTCATGTTCGGAATCCCGCGGCGATGAGGGCGGTCACAGGGAAGCCAGAGGTCGCTCCACTCAGGACGCTGTCGGGGTTAAGGGCCCTCGCCGCGCGTCCGCTCTTCTGGGCGGTCGTTGTCGGGGTCCTCACGTGCAGCGTCTACGCCGCCTCGTTCCACGATCCCACGCCGTTCAATCACTATGTGCTGCTGGCCGACGCGTTCCTGCACGGCCGCGTGGATCTTGGCGACGCCCCCCTCTATGTCGAAAAGACGACTTTTCGTGGGAAGCAGTATGTGATCCCGCCGCCGTTTCCGGCCGTCCTGTTGATGCCGTACGTCGCCGTGCGCGGGACGCAGGCTGACCAGACGCTCGTCAGCTACCTGACCGGCGGGGTCGCCGCGGCGCTCATCGTGCTGCTCGCCTCGCGCCTCATGCCCGGGCGCTCCAATGCCGTCTGGCTGGGCGTCCTGGCGGCCTTCGGCACCATCGTGTGGAACCTCAGCGCGGTAGGGAGCACCTGGTATTTCGCGCACGTGGTCGTCGTCGCGGTCCTGACGATCGGAGTGCTCGAGTCGATCGGACGCCAGCGTCCTCTGATCATGGGGACGGCGCTCGGGGTGGCCTATCTCACACGCCAGATGTCGGTCATGGTGTTCCCGTACTTCCTTCTGGTGACGGCGCCCCTATGGGCGCCGGAGGGTCTGCGCAGGCTGCGCCGGATCAATCTCAACTACCTGAACAAGTTGTTCGGTCCTGTGGCGGTCGCGGTCGCGTTGTACGGCGCCTACAACTGGATCCGGTTCGGCACGATCGCCGACGTGGCGAACGCCTGGCGGCCGGGGATCCTTGAGGAAGGCTGGTTTACCCTCGGTCTGTTCCACCCCCGGTACATGCCTCGCCACCTCGAGACGATGTTCATGCGGCTGCCCGTCGTGGTGCCGTACCCACCGTATCTGCTCGTCCGCTGGACGGGGCTGGCGATCTGGGTGACGACCCCGGCGTTCGTCTACGCCCTGCGCGCGCGGCTCAATCTCGAGACCGCGGCCGCCTGGTTGGGGATCGTCGCCACCTGCTCCGTCGTCTTTCTGTATGGGAATACGGGCGTCGCCCAGTTCGGATACCGATTCGCGGCGGACTTCTACCCGCTGCTCTTTCTCCTTACCATTCGGGGGATGGGCGAGCGCGTGTCCACATGGGCGAAGGTGTTGATCGTGCTGAGCGTCCTGGTCAACTTGTGGGGGATCGTCTGGACGCGCCTGGGATGGCTCGCGCCGTGACCGCTCCGGTCGCCGCCACGCGGGCGGTTCGAGGGGTGAGGAGCCCCATCGCAGAGGCGGCGGCGATCGCCATCCTGGTGTTCACGGTCTACGTGGCGGCGACACCCAGGACCAGCACGGCCTACCGCCACTTCGTCTACATGGCGTCGGCTTTTCTCCACGGCCACGTGGACCTCCGCGGCGTGCCGGAGTACTACCACGATGTCATCCACGTGGGCGGCCGGGTCTACGCGCCGTTCCCGCCAGTTCCTGCGCTGCTGTTGATGCCGGTGGTAGCCTGGCAGGGCGACCGGACGGACCAGGGTCGGATCGGGCAGATCCTGGCGGCGACTGCCGTCGCGGTCTTCGTGGTGGGCCTGCGGCGGCTTGAGTTTCCGCTCGCCGTCCGGCTCTTCTGCGGGGCGGCGCTGGCCTTCGGCAGCGTGTTGTGGCCGGCGACGGCAATTGGGACCACGTGGTTCTTTGCGCAGGTGGTCGTGGTCCTGGCGACCGCCGTCATCGTCTGGGACCTTGCGGGGGAAGCGCGACCAGTGGTTCTCGGGATCGCCATCGTCGCGGCGTGGCTGACGCGCCTGAACCTCGTGGCTGCGGTCCCAGTACTTGCGGTGTTGATCTGGCGCCGTCACAACACGCTTCGGTCCGTCGCGGGGTTCGCGCTGGTGAACGCGGCGGGGCTGGCGATCTATCTCGGCTACAACTACATGCGGTTTGGTAGTCCCCTGCAGGGAGGATACATCTTGCTCTCGATGGCGCCGGTCAACGCCGAGGCGGCGTCGCGATGGGGGTTTTTCAACGTGCGATTCATTCCCGAACAGTTGTATGCGATGTTCCTTCGCATGCCGGAGTTCATCCGGCGGCCGCCGTTTCTCAAGCCATCGCCGTGGGGGATGTCTCTGCTGTTGACGAGCCCGGTGGTGCTGCGCCTGTTCTTCCCCCAGACAGGCCGCCGCGGGTGGCTGCCGTGGACCGTCCTGGTCCTCAGCCTCGCGGTCCCGATGCTGCCATACTTCTCCGTCGGATGGGTGCAGTTCGGGTACCGCTACAGCCTCGACTGGTGGGTCTTTGTTCTGGTGCTTCTGGCATACTCCATCGGTGGCCGGCCGCGTGCGGCCGACTACGCCCTGATGGCCGCCAGCGTCGCCATGAACGGGCTCGGTGTCTACTGGGTACGCGCGCTGGGATGGTAGTGGCGCTGGGTCTAGTGAGGTTCCCCGCCGGGAATACGGAGGGTATCGGATTGGGGGCATGGCAATGGGCGCGAATGTCGTCGGACTTCCCGGGCGGGCCGTTGTGAGCACGCCGGCCTTTGACGAAAACTCGTTTGATGAGGCCTACTTCACCCAGGTATCGAACTACGCCGGCCGCTACGACCGCTACAACCCTCCGCATAAGATCGCCGGATACCTGAATGAGATCCGTCACCTCCGTCCGGATGGTTCGTTGATCGACGTGGGGTGTGCCTTCGGCGGATTCCTCCAGGAAGCCCGGCGCCACTTTGCCTGCGAGGGCGTGGATATCTCCGGGTATGCCCTTCGTCTGGCACGGGAACGACTGCCCGGCATCCCGCTTCACCATGAGGCGCTGCAGACGTTTCGGCCCGGTCGAACATTCGATGTCGTCACCTGCTTCGACGTCCTCGAACACATTCCCGACCTGGACCCGGCTCTCGGGTGCCTGCGCGCGTTGATCGCGCCGGGTGGAGTGCTGGCCCTGGCGGTGCCGGTTTACGACACGCCGCCGGGGTGGGCCTTTGGGATCATCGACCGGGATCCCACTCACGTCCACCGGTTCGGCCGGGGTGACTGGCTCGCGCGGCTGACGCGAGCCGGCCTGCGGCCGGTAATTTACAAGGGGATTGTCCGGATCCCGCTGCCTGGGTATTTCGTCCATGCCATGCATCCGGTATTCCGTTGGTTCTCCTCGGCCATTTTCGTCGTCTGCGCCCGGGAAGGGTGACCCTACCAGATGGCCGGGGGGTCTGACAGCCGGGGAGAGGCAGCCGCTCGACCCCCGGGGCTAGTCTACGGGGGCAGGCATTCGGGCATCTATTTAGGGAAGGTGTCGACCCGCCTCAGGGCGGTGGCGCGGGGGGCCGGTGTGCGTATTCGGGAACGTGGCTTTACACTCGTTGAGATTATCGTCGCCCTGACGATCCTGGCGATGACTATCCTGCTGGTCTCGCGGGCGTTCCTGATTCTCTTGTCCGTGACGAACAAGGGCGGGAATCAGACCGTGGCCAGCGCGCTGGCGGTGCGGGTCCTCGAACAGGTACGCTCCGGGCCTGAGTCACAGAGTAACTCGGCGGCATGGATGAGCGCCTTCGACACCAACGTCGCCGCCCAGGGCCCGGTGAGCTTCGCGGCGCCGTACACCAACTATGCTTATCAGGTCGTGATCAATCAGGTTGATCTGACTCCGAGCACTGCCTATGCGTGCTGGCTGACCTCGGCGCCGCCCCCGCCGTGTACAGTCTCCCCCGATCATTCGAACACCATGAAGTGGGTCACCGTTCGCGTCACGTTCCGCGGGCAACCGCTGGCGCAGGTCAGCTCCGCGGTGATCCGGGACATGTATCACCGTCCGTGAGGAGAGAGCGATGAGACGCCAATTCCGCGCGCTGCTGATCCGGGTGCTACCCGGCCGCCTGCGGCACGATGCGCGCGGGCTGACCGTCCTGGAGATTGTCGTGGCGCTGTCGATCCTTGTGATCGCGATGGTGGCGATCTACGGGCTCGTGAGCAACGCCGTCACCTCGTTTGGCGTGGGCGAAGACTTTCTCGACGTGCAGCAGAACGCCCGCGTGGCCCTTGAGAAGTTCGCGGAGGAGGCGCGGTGGACAGCGGGCCTGGTGGATGACGCCACCTTCTTCGCCAGAACGCCCTCAGGCGCACCACCCGCGCCCTGTACCAACAACCTGTGCCCGGACAGCATCAACCTCAACATCCAGCGGGGCAACCCGATCATTCCGGACTGCGCCTACTACGTGCGGTTTTCGCGTGACCCGGCGAACAACTTTACCCGGTTCATCAAGCCCGACCCGGCCGACCCGAGTTTCGGGACGGGACAGTGCGTGGCAGGCACCCAGCAAGTACTGGCATCGTTCGTATCCGGGGTGACGATCAACTACTGCGACGCCGCGAGTACCTGTACCCCGCCGTACACGGCGATGCTGGCGTCGCAGGTCACTCGGATCAACGGTGACCTCACGGTGAGGAAGTTCAGCGCAGGGGTCTGGCGGCAGCGCAACATCGGATCCGACATCGCACTGCGCAACGTGTCCGCGGTCGGTGGCACGCCGGCGCCGCCGCCGGTTTTCATTCCGCCTTCGCGGCCGACGCCCGGCCGGCAGTTCCAGACGCCGACGACGACGGCAACCGTGACCGCGACTGCGACCAGGACGGCGACCGTGACGGCGACCGTGACCGCGACGGTAACGGCGACCCGCACGGCGACCGTAACCGCGACCGTAACGGCGACACGGACGGCCACCCGGACGGCGACGCCGACCGGGCCGACCCCGACGGCGACGAGGACGGCCACCCGGACGGCGACCGTGACCGCCACGGCGACGGCCACGGCGACGCGCACGGCGACCGTCACCCCGACGGCGACGCGAACCGCGACCCCGACCGGGCCGACCCCGACCGCGACAAGAACGGCCACCCGGACCGCGACGGTGACCGCCACGGCGACGGCCACGGCGACCCGGACCGCGACGGTGACCGCCACGGCAACCGCCACAGTGACTGCCACGCCGACCGTGACGCCGACCGTGACGCCGACGCAGACCGCGACCCCGACACCGCAGCCAAGCGGAAGGTAAGGTTAGAAGTCTGAAAAGTGTGGTGGGGGATGGCGCAATGAACAGGATGTCTCGACTTCTCAGGGCCGAGCAGGGGATCGCCCTCATCGCCGTGATGATGGCCATCTTTATCCTCACGGTCGTCGTGGCGGCGATGGCGATCGCGACGATGGGTGAGACCAACCTCTCGTTCAATCAACTGCGCGGCCAGCAGGCCCTGTCGGTGGCCGAAGCGGGCGCCTACCGCGCGCTCGCCGAACTGCGGCGCCGTCTCTCGCTGGACCTTGACGCGCAGGTCCGGCTGCTGAATCCCGGCGTCGCCTCGACCGTCCTCTCGAACATCTGCAACGGGGCAAATGGGCAGGATCGAGTCCAGATCCTTAGCGACTACGCCTGGCCGATCAGCCTGGGGGTGTCCGACTGGGTTCGGACCGGTTCCGTCGGCAACCAAACCGCCACCCTCTCGATTGGCACCGCCGCATCGCGCATTCAGATGACCGACACCAGCTCGGTACCGGGCACGACGATCGGCGACTTCTATGCCACGATCGCCGTCCGCTGGTCTGGGACTCCTTCGACTACATGGTGCCTGGCCCAGCAGGTGACCCTCTGGTACGATTACGCTATCCTCTCGGTGGGCCGCTCGGGCAACGCGACCCGTTCGGTGTGCCTGCGCAGTTCGTACGCCGACCGCTGCCCCAACTGGTTCCCGACCCCCAGCGCGGCGTGGCAGGGGAGCTACGCGTTGACCCTCCCCACCGGCAACCCCTATTACGGCTTGCCGGTCCTCCTCGAGAACGCCTCCTACTCGCAGTGGGCGATGATGCTGCTGGACGTCGGTAGCGTCTGGCTCTACACGGGCACGACCATCAACGGGCCCGTGCACTCCAACACCCGGATTCGGATTGCCCAAAACCCCCAGTTGAACGACGCCGTGACACAGGTACTGCCTGATATGACGTTTCTCAATTGCGGGACGCCGATCAACATCGCCGTTCCGGCGGCGAACCCGAACGCGACGCTGAGGACGGCCTGCGATAACACTCAGAGCCCCGGCCCCCCTCCAATCCCTCCCGTCTTCGGGAGCACAGTGACAGGCGGGGTTACTCCCATTCCCCTGCCCTCCAACGCCAACCCCTCCCGCACCTCAACCGGGCTCACGCCGACCGGCGTCAACGCGACCGACGCAGATGTGCGCGCCAATACCACCGATGACGACAGCATGCCTCCGGGCGCGCTGCGCGATGGTCTCTACGTCATGAACAACTGCGGGTCGTCTGGGTGCGGAGGGATCTACATCAAGGGCGACGTACAGGAAATGAGCCTGGCCAGCGTGGGCGGCATGCAGGAGATCCTGTTCTCGCTCCAGTCCGATCCCGATCCGGCGCGCCGGGTCATGCGCGTCTCGATCGACCCGCTGACGAGGGAAGTGAGGACCTACTGGGGGTATCTGGGCGGGGATCCGTACAATGCATCGAACTGGTCGACGGCGCATACCAGCTACGGGGCTGGAGTCTTCAACGGGGTCATCTATGTCAACGGGTCGATCACGTCGGATCCGAATCCGGCCGCGTCATCGGGGCTCTTTGGGATTCTGAACCGGAACATGCGCCTGACCATTGCGACACAGGGTGAACTGCGCATCACAGATCAGCTCGTCTATGAGCGGCCGCCCGCTGGCCCCGGAGACAACCCGCTCGACATTCTCGGGCTCTATTCGGTGACCGGCAACGTCACGATTGTCGGCTCCCTGACTCCGAACGACCTGTACGTTGACGCCGTCGAGCTGGCGCCCAGCGGACAGTTCTGGGTGGAAGGGTGGAACTCGCTGCCCGTGAAGGGCAACATCTATGCCATGGGCGGCAACGTCCAGGGAACGTTCGGCGCATTCGGCGGCTTTGGCCCGCTGACCGGCTATGGACGGGTCATGACCTATGACTGGCGGTTGCGCTCGAACCTATCGCCTCCGTTCTTCCCGCTGACGAACATCTACACCGCGGTTCGCTATCCGAGCCCAGCACCGGTGTTCACGAACGGCGATCCGCTGTACGACC
>JBGPLF010000195.1:0-7912 GCA_041486265.1 bacterium | reverse complement strand
GCATCACGGCGTGCTGTTCCTCGACGAACTGCTCGAGTTCCGGCAGGATGTGCTCGAAGTGTTGCGACAGCCGCTCGAAGACGGCTCGATCGTCATAGCCCGAGCCCATGGGACCGTTCGCTTCCCTGCGAGGTTCTCGTTGATCGGGGCTATGAATCCCTGCCCGTGCGGCTACCGCGGCGACCGGCGCCGGGAATGCACCTGTACGCCCGGCCAGGTGCAGCGCTATCTCGCGCGGTTGTCGGGTCCGCTGCTTGATCGCATCGATCTGCACGTCGAAGTGCCGCGCCCGCCGACAGATGCACTCTTCAACGGTCCCCCGGGAGAGTCTTCGTTCGCGATTCGCGCCCGCGTTCTCGCCGCCCGCGAGCGCGCGGAGGCCCGGCGCGCGGTGGTCTCGTCGGCGCTACCGGTAGCGCGCACCGCGGGCCGATGGGGGTCGGTGGAGGGCAGCGCGCTGACCTTTCTTCGATCTGCCGCCGACCGTCTGGTGCTCGGCGCGCGGGCGACCGAGCGCGTGATGCGTGTTGGCCGCGCGATCGCCGACCTCGATGGCGCCGAATCCGTGACCACTGCGCACCTTGCCGAGGCCCTGCAGTACCGCGTGCTCGACCGGCGCGCGCTGCTGGCGCCTTGACACCTTGTGCTACTGTATGGGATGAACTTCGGGGCGCCTCCGCCGCCAGACACAGCGCCGTTGTCCGAGGCGGAAGTGGCCGCGTCCGTCGGGCTGAGCCTGCTGCCTGGCGTTGGTCCCCGCACCGTCAGGCGCTGGGTCGAACGGGTGGGGTCGGCCGACATCGTGTGGCGACATTTGCCCGCATTTCTCGAGACGCGGGCGGCGCGGGAGGAAATCCTGTCCGCATGGCGGTTGGCGGATCCCGCTGCCATCGTCGCCCGGGCTCGCGGAAAGGGGATGACAGTGATCGCGATGCGCGATCCTTCGTTCCCTTCACGCCTTCGGACGATCCCGGATCCCCCGCCGGCGTTGTTCGTCCGCGGCCATCTCGATGAGGCGCCGGCAGTGGCCCTGGTGGGGTCGCGGCGCGCAACGCCGTACGGTCGAGCCGCCGCCGAGCGACTGGCTTACGATCTCGCGCTGGCCGGCATCGCGGTAGTGAGCGGGCTGGCGCGGGGAATCGATGGCGCCGCGCACCGCGCGGCGCTCGATGGAGGTGGACGGACGGTCGCGGTGTTGGGCTGCGGCGTCGACGTGGTGTACCCGCGCGAGCACCGCCACCTGGCCGACGCCGTGGCTTCGCACGGCGCGCTGGTGAGCGAATTCGCGCCGGGTACGCCGCCGCTGCCAGGGCACTTCCCGCGGCGCAACCGTCTGATCAGCGGGCTGGCGATGGGCGTGGTTGTCGTAGAAGGTGCAGCAGACAGCGGCGCGCTCGTCACGGTCGACTACGCGCTGGAGCAAGGGCGCGACGTCTTTGCCGTGCCGGGTAGCATCTTCAGCCCGCGCAGCCGTGCGCCGCATCAATTGCTGCGCCAGGGTGCGCGGGTCGTCGAGAGCGTCGCCGATATCCAGCAGGAACTGGGGCTCGGTAGCATGCCGGCGCGCGGGCCGGATGAATCCGCCGGCCCTGAAGGTTCTGGGCGGGACGACGCCGAGGCGCGAGTGCTCGAAGCGCTCGAAGGCGGTCCGGCGTCCCTTGATGAACTGGTCGAAGCTACCGCGCTGCCCGCCGCCAGGGTCGTGTCGCTGGTGACGGTGCTCGAGCTTCGAGGTCTGATTCAGACGCTTCCCGGGCAGATGGTCATGCGAACGCCCGGGCCGCGGCACGACGTCGTTCGAGAGATGGTAGAACCACGTGGCCGTTAAGAAATCCCTGGTCGTGGTCGAGTCGCCGACGAAGGCGCGCACGCTGTCCAAGCTGCTGGTGCGGTCCTACGAGATCAAGGCGTCCATGGGCCACGTCAAGGACCTCCCAAAGAGCCAGCTCGGCGTGAACGTCGAGGACAACTTCACGCCCAAGTACATCGTCATCAAGGGCAAAGGTCCGATCATCAAGGAACTGAAAGAGGCTGCGAAAAAAGCCTCGACCGTTTACATGGCGACCGACCCAGACCGGGAAGGCGAGGCGATGTCGTGGCATCTCTCCGAGGTCCTACGTCCGGTCAACCCGGCGATCCGCCGCATCGAGTTTCACGAGGTGACCAAAGAGGCGGTCCAGCGGGCGCTCAAGCATCCGCGCGAGATCAATCAGAACCTGGTCAACGCCCAGCAGGCCCGGCGGATCCTCGACCGGCTGGTCGGTTACAAGCTGAGCCCCCTGCTGTGGCGCAAGATCCGGGGCGGGCTGTCGGCCGGCCGCGTGCAGTCGGTGGCAGTGCGCCTCATCGTCGATCGCGAGCGTGGGATTGAGGCCTTTGTCCCGCAGGAGTATTGGTCGATCGCCGGCACGTTCCGGACCGCCGAGGGTCAGACGTTCAACGCGCGCCTCGCTTCCCGTGACGGCGAGCGCTTTGGCGCCCCGACCGACGAGGGCGCCGTGATCATCACCGGCGAGGTCGACGCCCGGGCGCTGGCCGACGACCTTCAGCGGCTGTCGTACGTTGTGGGCGAGGTGCGGCGCAAAGATCAGGCGCGCAACCCTTCCCCGCCGTTTACCACCAGCACGCTGCAGCAAGAGGCCAACCGCAAACTCGGCTACTCGGCGTCGCGCACGATGGCGGTGGCCCAGCAACTCTATGAAGGTCTTGATGTCGGCGAGGGCGCCGTGGGACTGATCACATATATGCGCACCGACTCGGTGCGTGTGGCCGCGTCGGCCCAGCATGACGCCCGCGAGTTCATCGCGCGGTCGTTCGGCGAGACCTATCTCCCCGAGCATCCGCGGCAGTACCGGTCGCGCCGCGACGCGCAGGATGCCCATGAGGCCATCAGGCCGACGGGCCTGGCGCGCACGCCCGATCGTCTCAAGGCGCACCTGCGGTCTGAGCAGTTCCGGCTGTATCGCCTGATCTGGGATCGGTTTCTTGCGAGCCAGATGGCGTCGGCGATTCTTGACACGCTCTCGGTGGATGTTACCGGCGGCCGGTACCTGTTTCGTGCGACCGGGAGCCGCGTCAAGTTCCCGGGCTTCCTGATCCTCTATCGCGAGGCGACCGACAACGGCGATGAGGAACGAGAGGGCTGGCTGCCGCCGCTGACCGCCGGTGATCCGCTCACCCTCAAGGACGTGGCGCCGGAACAGCACTTCACCCAGCCGCCGCCGCGCTTCACCGAAGCGTCACTGGTGCGCGCGCTGGAGGAACGGGGGATCGGCCGTCCCAGCACCTACGCGCCGACGATCGAGACGATCAAGAAGCGCGGCTACGTCGCCTGGCGGGAACGGCGCCTGACCCCGACCGAGATCGGGCGGATGGTCACCGACCTGCTCGTGGAGCACTTCCCGGAGATCGTCGATGTAGACTTCACCGCCACGATGGAGGACGAACTCGACCACGTCGAGGAGGGCCGCGCCGACTGGCTGCAGATCGTCCGGGCTTTTTACGAGCCGTTTGCGAAAGATCTGCAGCAGGCCGAAGCCAAGATCCCGGTCGTCGAGATTCCCGAGGTGGAAATCGGCGAACCGTGCCCCCAGTGTGGCCGGCCGCTGGTCCGTAAGCACGGTCGGTTTGGCGAGTTCATCGCCTGCTCGGGATTTCCCGAGTGCCGCTATACGCGCCCGGTGGGCATCGGCGTCACGTGCCCGCGCGACGGTGGCGAGATCGTCGCGCGCCGCACCAAGCGCGGCCGGACGTTCTATGGCTGCGGCAACTATCCCGCGTGTGAGTTCACCTCATGGGATCGGCCGAGCGAACGTGCGTGCCCGACCTGCGGCGGCTTGATGGTCATCAAGCACGGACGCCGCGGGACCGAGCTGCGATGCACAAACCAGGCGTGCGGTCATCGCGAGTCAGTGAGTGAGACCGCCGCGCATACGGGGACTGCACGCACAGGGATACCCACGGGTGCTGCGGCCCCGTCGGGATCTGCCGCGCCTGTCGGATCCGCCGCACCGACGGGGCCCGCCGCGCCCGTCCGATAGGCGCGCATGTTCCCCGTGGGCTCCGACCACGACGTCGAGCAGTTCCTGGAGGCGCTGGAAGCGGAACAGAATGCCTCCGCCCACACCCGTGCGGCATACCGCCACGACCTTGAAGCATTCCGAGCGTACCTTCAGCGTGAAGGGATCGGCGGATGGGAGGCGGTCACCACGGCCGTGGCGCGCCGCTACCTCGCGGCCCTGCACCGGCGCTACGCGCGCACGACCATCGCGCGCCACCTGTCCGCCCTGCGGTCCTTCTACCGCTACCTCCGCCGCGAGGGACGCGTGGGAGCCAGCCCGATGCGGCTCGTGGCGGGCCCGCGCAGGCACCGCCGGCTGCCCGGCGCGCTGACCCATGACGCCGTGGCGGCGCTGCTTGCCGCGCCGCCGCTCGATACTCCCACCGGCCTCCGAGACCGGGCCATCCTTGAAATCCTCTACGCGGGAGGACTGCGCGTCGGCGAACTCGTGGGGCTCAAGGTCGGGCAGATCCCCGGCGACGAAGTCCGCGTCCGCGGCAAGGGCGGCAAGGACCGGCTTGTGCTGATCGGCACCCAGGCATCCGCGGCGTTGCGGCGCTACCTGACCGATGCCCGTCCCCGCCTCCAGCGCGGGAAGACGGAGGCCCTGTTCCTCAACGCCCGCGGAGGCCCGCTGACCGTCCGGGCGGTCCAGCTGATCGTCGACCGCTGGGTACGAGCCGCGGCCATCCAGCAGCACACCAGCCCGCACGTCCTGCGTCACACCTTTGCCACTCATCTGCTCGACGGCGGCGCCGACCTGCGCGTCGTGCAGGAACTCCTCGGGCACGCCAGCATTACCACCACGCAGATCTACACGCACATCTCGCGGGACCACCTCAAGCGCGTCTACGCGCAGGCCCATCCACGAGCGTAGGCGCCGAGCCGGCGCAGGCGACGCCGGCTACCCACAGCGTCGCGGTAGGGGTTTTCCTTTCATGGCGCGGCGTGCTATACTCCCCTAGGATTGCCGCGGCGCGCGGCAGCGTCTTGACGCAGGCTCCCCGCAAAGTCGGCCGCGATTTTGCGGGGTTTCTATGCGCCGGACGCGCCGATCCGCGACGTCCCAACACGCACGTTCCCAGACCCGGCGAGGGTGCCTTGCGAGGCCTCGGCCCAGCCTGCGGGGATGAAGGGGACGGAGGAGATCAACCAATCGGGAATCCGGTGGGCGCCGGTCCCAGAGGAGGCAGTCGGTTGCCAGTCGTCACCATGAAGCAGTTGCTCGAAGCGGGGGTTCACTTCGGGCACCAGACCCGGCGCTGGAACCCCAAGATGTCCCGCTTCATCTTCACTGAGCGCAACGGGATCCACATCATCGACCTGCAAAAGAGCGTCCCGCTGATCGAAGAAGCCTACCGCTTTGTCCGGGACACCGTCGCGCAGGGCGGCGACGTCCTGTTCGTCGGCACGAAGAAGCAGGCCCAGGACGCCATCCGTGAAGAGTCGACGCGTGCCAGCCAGCCGTTCGTCAACCAGCGCTGGCTCGGCGGGATGCTGACGAACTTCCAGACGATCCGCAAGCGCGTCGAGCGGCTGCGCGAGATCGAGGACATGCGCCACCGCGGCGTGATGGATGTCCTGCCCAAGCGCGAGCAGGCGCGCCTGGCCGAAGAGGCGGCGAAACTCGAGAAGTTCCTCGGCGGGATCAAGACGATGCCTCGCGTCCCTGCGGCGATCTACGTCGTTGACACACGCCAGGAGCACATCGCCGTCGCCGAGGCGCGGAAGCTCGGCATCCCGGTCGTCGCGATCCTCGACACCAACTGCGACCCTGACGAAGTGGACTACGCGATCCCGGGCAACGACGACGCGATCCGCGCCGTACGGTTGATCACCAACCGCGTCGCCACCGCCTGCCTTGAGGGGCTGGAGGAACGCCGCAAACACGAAGTGCATGAGGAAGAGATTGCCGCCGACGCTGCCGATGCGGGTGAAGAGGAAGAGCTGGCCGGCGCGCTGCCCGAGGTCTCGGAGCGCGAGTTCACCGAGGTCGCCGTGAACGGAAAGGAGACAAGAGGCTAGGTCATGGTTGTGTCGATGGATCACGTCAAGGCGTTACGTGCCCGCACGGGCGCCGGGGTGATGGACTGCCGGAAGGCGCTGGAGGAAGCCGGCGGCAACCTCGAGGCCGCCGCTGAGCTGCTGCGCGCCAAGGGCCTGGCTGCCGCCGCCAAGCGGGCGAACCGCACCGCGTCCCAGGGGGTCGTGGAGGCGTACATTCACACCGGCAGCAAACTGGGCGCACTGGTCGAGTTGAACTGCGAGACGGACTTTGTCGCGCGGACCGACGAGTTCCGGAACCTGGCGCGCGAACTGGCGATGCAGGTCGCGGCCGCGGCGCCGCGTTACCTCTCCAAGGACGAGGTCTCGGAGGAGGTCGTCGCCGAGCAGCGCGAAGTCCTGAACCGGGAGGCCGCCGGCACATCCGCAGCCGAGATCGACCGGCGCCTGGAGGAATGGGTCAAAGAGGTCGTGCTGCTCGAGCAGCCGTCCATCCGTGACGCCGGGCGCCGTGTCGGCGACATGGTCATCGACGCGATCGCCCGTATCGGCGAGAACATCCAGGTCCGGCGGTTCGCGCGCTTCAAGTTGGGAGAGTAAGACCACCGACCCACCCGGAGGCAACGCCATGGACGCCGCACCGGAGCCCGCGCGACGGCCCGCCTATCAGCGAGTGCTCCTGAAGCTGAGCGGCGAGGCGCTCGCCGGCGAGGGCGGGACGGGTTTTGATCCCACTGTCCTGCAGTTGGTCGCCGCCGAGGTCCGCGATATCATGGCCAGCGGCGTGCAGGTGGCCATCGTCGTCGGCGGCGGCAACATCGCGAGGGGTTCAGACCTCAGCCGACGCCTCGGCATCGACGAAGTGACCGGACACACGATGGGCATTCTCGCCACGGTCATCAACGGCCTGGCGCTCATGGACGCGATGGAACGCATTGGTCTCGTGGTGCGCGTGCAGTCCTCAATCGAGATGCACCAGGTGGCCGAGCCCTTCATCCGGCGGCGCGCGCTTCGACACCTCGAGAAGGGCCGGGTCGTCATCTTCGTCGGCGGGACCGGCAGCCCGTACTTCAGCACCGACACCGCCGCTGCGCTGCGCGCAATCGAGATCGAGGCGGATGCCCTGCTGATGGCCAAGAAGGGCGTCTCGGGCGTCTACGACAAAGATCCGCGGACGCACCCCGACGCCGTGATGTACGCGCACCTGGATTACATGGACATCCTGAATCGCGATCTGCGGGTGATGGACGCGACGGCCGCCGCGCTGTGCAAGGACAACAACATGGACATCGTGGTGTTTGACGTGACCCGTCACGGCAACATCACGCGGGCGGTCACCGGCGATCCCATCGGCACGCTCGTGGGAGGGGCCCGCCGATGACCGATGCGATGACCGATGAAGTCTTAGACGACGCCAAGGCTCGCATGCAGAAGGCGATCGAGGCTACGCGGCGCGAGTTCGCCACGCTGCGCACGGGCCGCGCGAGTCCCGCGCTGCTGGAACAGATCCGGGTGGAGTACTATGGCGCGCCCACCCCTCTGATCCAACTAGCCTCGACCTCGGTACCCGAACCGCGAATGCTGCTGGTCAAGCCCTTCGACAAGAACGCCGCCAGGGATATCGAACGCGCGATCCTGAAGAGCGATCTGGGTCTCGTGCCCTCGTCCGACGGCGTGGTCATCCGTATCCCTATTCCCCCGCTGACCGAGGAGCGGCGCAAGGAGTTGACCAAGCTCGCCGCGAAATATGCCGAAGCCGCGCGCGTGGCGGTGCGCAATGTGCGCCGCGACGGCATGGACCATTTGAAGAAGCTCGAGCACGATCACGGCATGGGCAAGGACGAGCAT
>JBGPLF010000194.1:0-7931 GCA_041486265.1 bacterium | reverse complement strand
TGGCCGCCGGCACGCCGGTCGTCTGGATCACGAACCCCCCGTTGAGCAATGCGGCAAAGAGGATCGAGACGGCGACGACGGCCCACGGCTGCAGTTGCGCGACCCAGGCGATGATAATGGCCGTGAAGCCGTAGCCGGGCGAGAGGCCCTGCTGGATCCGGTGGATCACGCCGCTGACCTCGCCCACGCCGGCGAGCCCGGCCAGCGCGCCGCTCGCCGCCATGACGATCAGGATGTTGCGCCGCACCGGCATCCCGGCGTAGCGCGCCGACGCCTGGCTGGCGCCGATGGTCCGAATCTCGTAGCCCCATCCGGTTCGATTCAGCAGCACCGCGAGGCCGGCCGCGGCTGCCAGCGCGAGGACTAGGCCCAGGTGGACGCCCGAGAATGCCTCGGGGAAGTACGCGCTGGCGGGAAACTGGCGCGAGTAAGGAAAGGAAAACGCTGTGGGATCGGCCCACGAGCCGAACACGAGGTAATCTACCCACAGCAGCGCGACGTAGTTGAGCATCAGCGTCGAGATGATCTCGCTCATCCCCAGGTACGCCCGCAGGGCCGCCGGGATGAATGCCCACACGGCCCCGCCGGCGAGCCCCAGCAGGACCAGGCCCGGCAGCATGATCGCGCGCGGCAGCCAGGGCGCGGAGAGCGCGAGCCAGCTCGCCGCGAGCGCGCCCAACGCGAGTTGCCCCTCGGCGCCGATGTTCCACAATCCCATCGTGAAGGCCAGCGCCACGCCTAACCCGGTCAGCATCAACGGGATCGCCTTGATCAGCGTCTGCTCGATGCCGTAGGGTGTTCCAAACGCCCCGACGAGCATCTCGCGATACGCGTGCCACGGATCGTGGCCCGTCGCGGCCAGGAAGACGGCGCCGAACACGAAGGCCGCGATCACGGACGCGACGCGGATCCCAACCGCTTCGACCGTCCCGGGCATCGTCGCGCGCGGTCCCCCGGACGCCTCGAGCGGCGTCACCGCAGCCCTGGCCATCAGGTCGCGGAGCCTCCCGCCATGAGCAGGCCGATCTCCTCACGCGTCGCCGTCGCGGCCGGGCGTTCGCCGGCCACCTGGCCCCGGTGCAGCACCGCGACTCGATCCGAGACCGCGAACAGCTCGTCCAGGCTTTCTGAAATGAGGAGGATCGCCATGCCCGCGGCGCGGAGTTCGAAGAACGTGCGGTGCACGCTGGCCGTCGCATCAATGTCCAGGCCCCTGGTCGGATGAACCGCCACCAGCACCAGCGGTCGTGCCCAGGTCTCGCGTCCAACCAGCAACCGCTGCTGGTTGCCGCCGGAGAGGTGGCGCGCAGGCGTTTCGAGGTCGGCCGTCTGGACCTGGAACCGGTCAACAATTGCCGCCGCCTTTGCGCGGGCCTCCCGTCGACGGAAGAACGGCCCTTGTGCAATCGGCGGCACCTGGTAATCGCGCAGCGCGGCGTTGTCGGTCAGGCTGAATCCGGGCACAAGCCCCTCGCCCAGCCGGTTCTCCGGGATATAGGCAAGGCCGCGGGACCACCGCTGGCGAGGCGCCAGCGCGGTGATGTCATCACCGTCGAGGATGATGCGCCCCGCGCTCGCCGGCCGCAGCCCGGCGATGACCTCTGCCAGTTCGCGCTGGCCGTTGCCGGACACCCCAGCGACGCCGACGATCTCGCCGCGGCGCACCCGCAGCGTGGCGGACCGCAGCGCCACGTGCCCGCGGTCGCCGATCGCGCTCACGCCGTCCACCTCGAGCGCGACCGGCCCGACCTCGACGGCCGGATGCGGTTCCGCCTCCACTTCGTGTCCCACCATGAGTTGCGCGAGTTCGCGCGGGGTGGTGGTGGCCGGCGCGGTCTCGCCCGCCACCCGGCCGGCGCGCAGCACCACGATCCGGTCCGCGATCGCCAACACCTCATCCAGCTTGTGACTGATGAAGATGACGGATCGCCCGTCCGTGGCGATCCGTCGGATCGCGACGAACAGCAGCTCGACTTCCCGCGGTGTCAGTACCGATGTCGGCTCATCGAGGATGAGGACGCGGGCGTCGCGGTAGAGCATCTTGAGGATCTCGACGCGCTGCCGCTCGCCCACGGAGAGCTGCCAGACGCGCGCCTGCGGATCCACGCCCAGGCCGTGCTCGAACGACATGTGCTCAACACGCGCCGCGTCGGCCCGCGCGTTCAACACGAAGCGCGGCTCGTGCCAGCCGACCAGCACGTTCTCCGTGACGGTGAACGAGTCGATCAGCCGAAAGTTCTGGTGGACCATCCCGATCCCGCGGGCGATCGCCTCGCGGGGGGAGCGCAGCTCGACGCGCTCCCCGCCGAAGCGGATCGTGCCTGCATCCGGGCGGTAGAGGCCCGCCAGGATGTTCATCAACGTCGACTTGCCTGCGCCGTTCTCGCCGAGCAGGGCCAGCACTTCCCCGGGGGCGATGGCGAGGTCGATCCCCGCGTTTGCCACCACCCCGGGGAAGGTTTTGACGATGCCCCGCAGCTCGACGAACGGCCGGCCCATCAGGCTACTTCGACGGTGGCGCCTGCCCGTCGATGCCCTTCACCAGCCAGTTGAAGCCCAGGATCTCTTTGAGCGTCATGACCTTGCCGGCCGCCACGCGCTCCTTGCCGGTCTGATCGCTCAGGGGGCCCTTGAAGACCTGGAACGAGCCGTCCGTGATCGCTTTCCTCCGCTGGTTCACCAGCGCGACAACGTCTGCGGGAACCTTCGGGTTCATGGGACCCAGGGTGACCATCTTGTCCTTCAGCCCGCCGTAGTAGTCCTCGGACTTGAACTGCTTGTTCTGGATCCCCTTGATGATCGCCACATCGACATCGCGCCAGTCCCAGATCGTGCCCGTGAGGTAGGCCTCGGGCGCGAAGCCCTGCATGTTGGACTCTGACCCGACGCCGTACTTTTTGGCCTCGCCCGCCGCCTGGAGGGGGCTCGGCGTGTCCTGGTGCTGGCCGACGACGTCCGCGCCCGCATCGAGGAGCGCCTTGGCCGCGGCCTTCTCCTTTGGCGGGTCATACCAGGTGTTCGTCCACACCACCTTGATCTTGGCGCTCGGATTGACCGACCGGACGCCGAGCGCAAACGCGTTCACGCCCGCCACGACCGTGGTGATCGGATGCGCGGCGACAAACCCGATGGTGTTGGTCTTGGTCATCTTGCCGGCGACGATGCCGGTCAGGTAGCGGCCATCCCAGATCCGGCCGTAGATGAGCTTCATGTTCGGCGGCAAGTCCACCACGGCCGGGCCGATGCCGATGATATACATGTCGGAGTGCTTCTTGGCGACATCGACGGCGAATTGCTGATAGCCAAACGCCGTGGCGAAGACGATCTTGTACCCCTGCTGGTAGAATTGCTCCAGCACACGGGCGACCTCGGCCGTCTGCGGGACGTTCTCGACGAACTTCGTCTCCGCGCCCAGCGTCTGCTCGAGATACTTCCGCGCGTTGTCATGCTGGAACGTCCAGCCCGCATCCCCGACCGGGCCCACATAGATGAAGGCGATCTTGGGTTTCGCCTGGGCCGTGGTCGGCCCCGCGGAGCCTGCCATCAGGGCCAGGACAAGCACTGCGACCAGCACATACATCCCGTGCCGCATCGTTTTCCCCCCTCTTTATCCGTCGGACCAGCGATTCCCGTGCACGTTCACCCACAGCGTGCGCGCCACCTCCTTCCCAATGTTGGTGAACTTGTGTGGCGTCGTGGAGTCGAGCAGGATGGAGTCTCCTGCGCGCAGGACGTAGACGTCGGCGCCGATCTCGACCCGGAGCCGTCCGGACAGCACGAGGCCGAACTCGCGTCCCATGTGGTGCAGCGGGCGCTCGGCGCTGGCGGCCCCGGGCAGATACGTGTTCTCCGCGAATTCGATGTTGTCGGCCGCGTCACGGGTGACGAGGCGGCGCTGCACGCCCCGGCCGGTGTTCATCACGGGCTGCGTACCGCGCCGCACCACGCGATCCGGTCCAGACGTGCTCTCGAGCGTCGGGCCGAACAGGCTGGCCATCGGGATCTTGAGCACGTCGCTGATCGCCACGAGCGCGCCGATCGAGGGCGTCGCCACGCCCCGCTCGACCATGCTGAGCATAGAGGGGGTCAGGCCGGTGGCCTTGCCGACGTGCGCCAGCGTCAGCCGGCGGCGCTTGCGGGCCAGCCGGATCCGCGCGCCCACCTGCCGCATGGTGCCGTTGACCGCCCTCGCCAGCGCGGTGGCCATGTGTGTCTCCGTGTGAGGTATGGGAGGTATGGAAGGAAGGTTATTTCAACAGGATTGAAATTCCTGCTGGCGACATACCGACTGAACGCCGGGCTTGAGGGACATGGCGGAGGGGCTCGATCGCACTTGTATGTGGTCGGATTGTAAAGCGTTGCTGAACGCCGGATAATGACGACAAGGGCGACATTGCCGGCACCGTGGCCAACAGTTGGCCGGCCCGCCGGAGTTATGCAGATCGGCCTATTGCCGCGGCGAGCGACGCATCTCTGCTCGCCCAAGCCCTAAGGGTCGCCGGCGGTACCGGCATCAATGCGTTGGCTGTCGGAGTTGTCAAGCTGCGAGGGCTGCTATGTTGGGTACGTTAGGTAGTTCCGTCTAATCGGAGTTAGGCGGACGAACAGGAGGTCAGCGTTCGTGCCTGAACTCGAACTGACGACGCAGGACCAGCCGACGCACCTCGCTCGGGTAGCCGCGCGCATGAAGCTAGCCGGGCAAGATGCTTCTGGGGACACCTTCCTTCTCACTTCATATCTCTTTGAAGCGTCGCTCAAGACAATCGCGATTGCTCTGTGGTCTGGGCTCCGAACGAGTTCCGCAGACAACGCGTATACTGTAGCCTACCGGCTCGTGCGAGCAGATGGTCTTGGCGAATGGGAAGATGCCATTCAACAGATGAGCTCCCAGCCGCTTGCAGGGTACCTGCAGCCTGTCTTCCAGCCAACGCTCAACTGGTTGACGCAGAAGCGCAAGCCACCGACGGACGACTGGTTCATTGTTGCCATCAATGCCTCCGACAAAGTTATCTCTCTTCTCGGATTGGAGCAGGATGGCGACACCAGCCGGCCTCGAACGATGCGCCACCTGTTCAAGTCCCTCGTTCTCATTCGAAACAAGACGAAGGCACACGGGGCGGTCGGACCGGAGTTCTTTCAGGCCGCGAATCCACCTTACCTTCGAGCGGTTTCTGCGATTGTGATGCGCTGCCCCCTCTTCAAGAGTCGATGGATGCACTTGTCGATCCGGGTGGGGAAGAACACAGTCCGCGGAGTTGACTTGGTTGGGCCGGAACCGACGCACATTCGAGACTCCGAGTGCGAAGGATTCTCGCCCACGGAGCCAGGCGTGCACGTAGCCCTCGGCAGTGGCATTCATCCGTTTCCTGTCGGCGAGTTCCTAAGAACATCCGTAGAGTGCAGGTCTTTCCTGTTCCCCAATGGTAGTTTCACGACGGCAAACAACGCTGAATTCATCGACTATGCAACCGGAGCTACGGAAACGGTCGACCTCTCCCGCTACGCGTTGCCACCTGCGTCATTACCCCCAAGTGAGACGCAAGGTCTTCCAGATCTGGATGTCCAGAGCAACGTTTTCGGGAACCTTCCACCGCGACCGCATGGGTATGTCGAGCGTCCCCAGTTGCAGGATGCCCTTCTTGCGCGCGTGCTCGATAAGAATCATCCGATCATTACGCTTCACGGGCGCGGAGGTATTGGAAAGACAAGCCTGGCGCTATGGGCGGCTCATGAGTTGGCTTCTCGCGCAGATCCGCCCTTCAGTTCCATCGTGTGGTTCAGTGCACGAGACGTGGACCTGCGTCCCACCGGCCCAGCACCGGTGCGACCGGCGGTGGTTGACCTCAAGTCTGTCTCAAGAGCCTACGCGGCGATGTTTGCAACGGATCCCTCGGAGGAAGCTTTCGCGCGAATGCTTCAGACGCCTGAATCGGGCGGTACCGGTCGGCTACTCATCTTCGACAACTTCGAGACCTTCTCTGATGCCCGCCAACTTCAGAGGTTCCTCGACACGCATACTTACCTACCCAACAAGGTGCTGATTACTAGCCGTGAGCGAGCCTTCAAGGCGGACTATCCCATCGAAGTGCGCGGAATGGAACTGGCAGAGGCGAAGAGGCTCCTTGCATTAGTCGGCCGGGAGTTGGGAATCGAGAGCCTACTTCGCGAGGATGCAATGGAGTCCATCTATCGGTATACTGATGGGCACCCCTACGTCATGCGGCTAGTTGTTGGAGAGATCGCCAAGGAGCGTCGCTATGTCCCTCTGAAAGACCTGCTGCCCAAGAGAATCGACATATTGAATGCGGTTTTCGAAAGATCGTTCAACAAGCTGTCCCATGACGGAAAGTGGGTATATCTCCTGACTGCAAATTGGAGAACAGCCATCGCCGAGCTCGCCCTTGTTGTGGTTTGTGCGGAGCGCGATATCGATGCTGAGGCTGGGGCCGAGGAATGCGTACGCCTTTCACTTCTTAACGCCGAAATAGCCCCAGACGGGAGTTACTACTACTGGGCCCCTGAGCTCGCGCGCGTGTTCGGCCGGAGGAAACTCGATAGTGACTCGGATCGACTGACCATCCAGGACGCGCTTGCAGGTCTGCGACGGTTCGGCGTGATAAGGCCAGGGCAGGTCGCCATCACTTCCCGCTCGGAGGTCGTCAATCGCTTTCTCGTGTCAGCCCTTGAGCAAAGCAGTTCCACTGACGCCCGAGAGATCGATCGCCTGAATCGGGCTCTCGAAAGAATTGCCGAACTGTATCCCCCTGCATGGCGACAGGTTGCTGAGTTTCGCAGGCATTTCCGGTTGCCCGCCCAGGACATCGAGCACGCCCTGCGTCGGTGGGTGGAGGAGCAACCCTATGAAAAGGATGCGTGGCTCCGTCGCGCGGAGCACGCGCGGGAAGTCGGGGATGACGGGACCTACATCTCCTCGCTCGTGAGCGCCGTCGATGCTGACCCGTCAGACCTCTTGCTGGTACGTGACGCGGCCTTCGCTCTGTGTCGCTTCATCGACGCTCACAAGACCGAGATTCCAAGAACTCGGCGTGGCGTCTATCTGGCCGGGGTTCGCGGCCACATGGAGAAGTTAGCCGACGACCTCGATGCGACGGCGTTGAGCAGGCTAGCATGGCTCTTTCTCCTAGAGGCCAACCGCGAGATGGCGCTGCACTACGCGGAGCTCGGGCGCACCAAGGAACCTGGCAACGAGCACTGTCGACGAATCGTGGAACGTCTTGGATCCGAACTGCGCCGCCCAACCCGCCGCTGAACCCGGCGGCCGCCGCAGACGGCCGTGGGCTCAGCTCCCAGGCGCTAGGTGCCTGCTGGAACCATGGGTTCGGGGTCTCAACACGCAGAGGCTTCCCCGGGGTCAGCGCCGGGACAGCAAGGACACCTGTGCTTTGGCTGGCGTCGAAGACATGTTGCGCGCGGCAGGCACCCTAATCGGCAAGACCAAGTACGCCCCGACCACATGCCCTGCGTCGCTCGCCATGGGGCCGGGGTAGTAGAGAGCACCTGAACCGACGATGCCGATCAAGAAATCCGAACTCTACTCTTCGCTCTGGAAAAGCTGCGACGAACTGCGCGGCGGAATGGACGCCTCGCAGTACAAAGACTACGTCCTCGTCCTGCTATTCATGAAGTACGTCTCCGACAAGGCAGCCAGCCAGAAGGGCTACCTGCTCGACGTGCCCAAAGGCGGCAGCTTCGCCGATATGGTCGCACTGAAGGGCGATAAGGAGATCGGCGACAAGATCAACAAGATCATCGCCAAACTCGCCGAGGCCAACGACCTCAAGGGCGTGATCGACGTCGCCGATTTCAACGACGCGGACAAGCTCGGCAGGGGTCAGGAGATGGTGGACCGCCTATCCAACCTCGTCGCGATCTTCGACACCCCCGCGCTCGACTTCCGGAGCAACCGTGCC
>JBGPLF010000193.1:0-7962 GCA_041486265.1 bacterium | reverse complement strand
TTCATGGCCGGTGTCAGTGTAGCACCGGGGTATAGCGGTCTCAAGGCGGCGGGAGAGGAAGGGCGGAGAGACGCGTTACCGAAGGGCATAGGCGATCAAGGTCGGTGACGCCGAGTCTGAACGGCGCGACGCCGGAGCCGGGACAAGGGGATCACTTGGTGGGGAAGGTCTGGGCGTTGCAACACTCGCCTTGCGAGACGCTGGGCACGATCGCCGGCGCCCTGCTGTCCGCCGGCATTGCCGCGGAGTACGTGCGTACCTTCGAAGGACAGCCCGTCCCCGTGGAGATGGCTGATGCGACTGGTCTCATCGTCATGGGCGGTCCCATGGGAGTCTATGATCATCCCAGGTACCCGTTCTTGCGTAATGAAATGCGGCTCATCGAGCGCGCTCTGCGCGATGAGAGGCCCGTGCTGGGCATTTGTTTGGGGAGTCAACTTCTCGCAGACGCAATGGGCGCTCGCGTGACCAGGGCGGGGAGGAAGGAGATCGGCTGGTATCCGGTCAGGCTGCTCGAAGCGGCGAAGACCGACCCGGTGTGGGCGGGCGTCGATGGCGTCTTCACCGCGTATCACTGGCACGGCGACATCTTCGAGCTTCCCCGCGGCGCAGTGTCGCTGGCCGCATCTGACATGACGGCGTGCCAGGCGTTTCGCTGCGGCCCCAGCGCCTACGGGATTCTATTCCATCCGGAAGTCACCGGACAGATCCTCCAGGATATGGTCACGGCGTCTGTGGAGGAACTCGAGGAGGAACATGTCGACGGACGCGAGATCGTGACGCAGGCGGCAGCGCACCTGCCCCGCCTTCAACACATCGGCGGCTTGTTGTTTCAGCGGTGGGCCGGGCTCGTTGGCAGACGGGATCCCGCTGCATGACGAAATCGAGCTGGACATTGATGCCGGTGCTGCCGCTCGGCGACCCCAGGCTGCGCGAGATGTCCGACCCCGCGACCGATGCGTCCGACCCCGCCCTCGTCGACGCGATGCGGCGGCTCCAGGCCACCCTCCAGGTATTCCGGGCCGAACACGGGTTTGGCCGGGCGATCGCGGCGCCCCAGATCGGGATCCTCCAGCGCTTCGTCGCGCTCGACCTCGGGCAGGGTCCGTTTGTCATCATCAATCCGCAGATCACCTGGACCAGCCCCGAGACCTTCACGATGTGGGATGACTGCATGTGCTTTCCGTATCTGCTGGTCCGCGTGCGGCGGCATCGCTCGGTTTCGATCCGATACGTGGACGAGCAAGGCCTCTCACGGGAGTGGAACCGGCTGGACCAGGCAACGTCCGAACTCCTGCAGCATGAAATCGACCACCTGGACGGCGTGCTCGCCATCGATCGGGCGCTCGACCGGGCGTCGATCATCAGCCGCGCCGCCTTCGACGCGGACCCGGAAGCGTTCAGGCTGTGATGAGACCCCGCCTCAGCGCCTCGGGAGCAACGTCCCTGAGGGCCGTCGCCCTGGCCCTTGCTGCCGTTCTGCTCGCCTGGCCGGTTCCACCATCGGCTTCAGGACAACAGGTGACGCTCGAGGATGTTCTCGCTCGGAGCTTCGATGTGGCCGTGACAATCGCGCCGGTTGACCGGGCTCGGGGCAACGGGACCCTGACCGGCCACGCGCGTATCGGTCTGGAAATCACGGCGCTCTCACCGATCGCCCGCGTACACCTGGAGTTGAATTCGCGGCTTACGGTCAAATCGGTGCGGGCGGATGAGGTCCAGGTGACCTTCAGCCGCAGCGGATCCGGACTGACACTATCATTCGCACGGCCGCAGGCGGCAGGCACGCGCCTGACGGTTACGATCGAGTACGACGGGCAGCCGTCTTCCATCTTTAACGAGTATGTACTCGTGGGCGAAGGAACATTGTACCCCGTGCTGGTCAGCCCGTTCGGCGACTACTCGGCGAATCTAGCGCGCGTCACGCTGCAGGTCACAGCCCCGCCGGACTTCATCGTCGTTTCGACCGGCCGGCAGGTCTCGGCCGAGGGAGGCACGGTGCGATGGGATTCCGAGGTCGCGGTGCCCTGGGTCGCGCTCACCGGCGGTCGCAAGCACCGCAGGGTGGATCGCGCGGTCGGAAACCTGCGACTCCAGATGTACGTCGGACCCGGCGAGGACCGGAACCTCGACAAGCTGGCCACCTACACCGGTCAGGCCGTCGAGTTCTACAGCAAGTTGCTCTACCCGTTCCCATACACTGAGCTCAAAGTGGTCTCGCTCGTCCCCGTCGGCGGCGGGATCGGGTATCCCGCGCTGCTGCTGATCGATGACCGGGCCTTTACCGGCTTGTTGCCGGATCCGTACAACAGAAATTCCTATCTCTTTCAATTGATGGCGCACGAAGCCGCTCACTCCTATGTGCCGAGCCAGACGGTGCCCAGGGGCACCGGGTTCCTCTGGCTCTCCGAGGGGTTTGCCGAGTATCTGGCGCTGATGGCAACCGAGGCGACTCTGGGAGCTCAGGGGTATGCTCGCGAACTTCAGGAAGAGCGTGACTTCTATGCTGCCGTGGCCGGGGCACCCAGCGACAGCCCCATCGCTCGCTTAACATTCGCCAACTATTACGGCAGCGCGTCGCGTCATCTACGGGAAGGGGAGTCTGGTGCTGCACATGCTCCGGTTCGTCATCGGCGATGAGGCGTTCCGGCGCACACTGGCGACGCACTTCCAGCAAACCCGCGGCCGTTCTGTGCGCGTTGACGAGTTCCGTGAAGTGGCGGAGGAGGTCTCGGGACAGAAGCTCGACTGGTTTTTCGACCAGTGGATCAACCGGACGGTTCTGCCCGACTATGTTGTGGCGTCGGCGACCTCCACCCGCGCCGAGGATGGGCAGTTCAAGACCGCTGCGACGATTCGCAACACCGGCACCGGCGTGATGCCGGTGGAGGTGGCCTTCGGGACCGGCGATGCCCGCGTGATGCGCCGCGTGGAGGTTCCCAGCCGCGGTGAGATCACCGTGACGGTCACGACGCCCGCGCAGATCCGTCAGGTCGAGGTCGATCCGAACAAGTGGCTGATCCAGTCGAACTACAAGAATGACACCTTCGAGGTCAAATGAGATCCGCTGAAATCCGCCGGGCCGGATGAACCCGCTGATCTTCGTGGCGTCAGTCGCCGCGCTCGGGGTGGGCGCGGGCGTGGCCGGCGCCCTCTTCGGTCTGGGCGGCGGCTTGTTTCTCGTGCCGGCACTGACCCTGGTGTTTCACATCAACATCAAGTACGCGATTGGCACGAGCATCGTCTCAGTGATCGCCACCAGCAGCGGCGCGGCGGCCACCTACATCCACGATCGTCTGACCAACGTCCGGATCGGGATGGCTCTCGAGATCGCGACGACGACCGGCGCCCTCTCGGGAGCATTTCTGACAGGGCTGCTGGCGCCGCGGTGGCTGTTTGTGGTCTTTGGGCTGCTCCTGCTCGCCTCGATCGCCCCGATGGTTCTGCGCCGCGACGTGGAGCCGCTCCAGCCCGGGAAGCCTGATCCTCTGGCGGTCCGGCTGGACCTGGGCGGGACGTATTACGATGCGGCGGCGGGTCGTGAAGTCCCCTACACCGCGCAGCGGGTCCCGGCAGGGGCGGCGATGATGTACGTCGCGGGACTCGTCTCGGGGTTGCTGGGGATCGGCAGCGGGATCTTTAAGGTGTTGGCGATGGACGTGCTGATGCGCCTCCCGCTGAAGGTCTCGACTGCCACCAGCAACTTCATGATCGGCGTGACCGCAGCCGCCAGCGCAGGCGTGTACTTCTCGCGCGGTGAGGTCAATCCCCTGGTCGCCGCACCTGTGGCTCTCGGCGTGCTCTGCGGCTCGTGGATCGGCACCCGGCTCATGGTGCGCCTGCGTACGCGGACGTTGCGGCTGCTCTTCTTCCCGATTCTTGCGTATATCGGTATCACCATGATCGTCCGGGGGCTGGGACGGTGAAGGCCGAACGCCCCATGGCCCTCGAGGACATGGTCGGCGGTGTTCTGCTGGTCGGCGTGCTGACTTCCGCCGCCATCATCGCGCTGGGCCTGATCCTGCTGGTTCCCGCAGGCACCGGCAAGAGGCTCTTGCTCGAGCAGCTCCTGTCCGAGCACGAGGTGTTCATTGCCGCGCTGCCGACCTCACTGGGGGCCGTGCTGGTCGGGGCGATCCACGGGCGGCCGATGGCCGTCATTGACCTCGGCCTGACGCTGCTGATCCTCACGCCGGTCCTGCGCGTGGCGCTCTCTGCGGTCTTCTTTGCGTTCCACCGAGACCGGCGCTACACGCTCATCTCCGCGACGGTGCTCGCTCTCCTGCTCCTGGGATTCGTGTTGGGGAAGATGACCTGGCGCGCGGCCCCGTGAAGGCGCCACGCCGAACGCTGCGCTACGGTCCGTTCCTCAGCAGCGCGGAGACCGGACCGAGCGAAAACCCCTTGCCCCTGAGGATCCGGACCGCCTCGGGAAGTATCTGAATCGTCTCGTCGACCCCGGTGTGCAGCAGCAGGATCCCGCCGTTGCCGACACGGCCCAGCAGCCGCGCTTCGAGGACGCGTTCGCGAAACAGCAGGTAGTCTCCCGGGTTGTCGGTCCAGAAGACCGTGATCAGCCGGCGCGACGCCGCCACCCGCAGGACGCTCGTGTTGTACCTGCCGCCCGGCGGCCGGAAATAGCGCGGCGTCACCCCCGTGGCCTGCTGGATCGCGAGCTGCGTGCCGAGCAACTCCTCATCCACCTGCACCGGCTCCAGCCGGGTGAGATTCCGATGATGGAATGAGTGGTTGCCGAGTTCATGGCCGGCCGCGACGATGTCCCGGGCCAGATACGGGAACTGTTCTACCCGCTGTCCGATCAGGAAGAACGTGGCCTTCAGGCCCAGCTGGTTGAGGGTATCCAGCAGCAATGTCGTGTAGAGCGGCTCCGGCCCGTCGTCGAAGGTCAGGGCCAGGTCACGCCGCTGGGGGTCGCCGCGGTAGAGCACGCCAATCCGCAGGCCGCCCCGACGCAGTCCCTCCAGGCGCCGCTCGAGTTCGGCGGTCGTCTCGCTGACGGTGCCTGAGAAGGCCGGCTCGGTTTCCAGCCGCACCCCCCAACGCGCGATCTCGGCACGCCGGGCGGCATGTGAGGCCGGGGCCTCGGGACTCACCTGCGCGAGCGAGGGGTGCAACCACATACGGGCTGGATTCGGGGGTCCGGGCAGGTCGCGCCGTTGGTAGGCCGCAGAGAAGGTCACGTCGCGGCGGTTGCCGTCGAAGGGTCCCTGTTCCTGGTAGAAGCCGGAGAGGTGCACCTGGTCGAGGCCCGGCGCACTGGTCAGCGCAGCGCGGCCGATGGCGGTCGCTCGCCGTAGCAATGTCACGAGCGGCTCCTGGATTCCCATCAGGCCGTAGGTGAACGAGATGCGCGCCAGGATCAGACGCCCATTCGTCGCCGCTTCAATAAGCACAACCCGGTCGGTGAGGCCGTCCCGGGTCAGTTCGCGAAGAATCGCGGATTCCACCACGGGCAGCACGCCGGCGAGCTTCGGCTCACCGTCGGCCATGGGGATGGCCGGCGGCGGCGTTTGGGACGGCGCGGCTGCGGCAATCGTGACGACGGCCGTCACGATGAACCAGACTCCGAGGCAGGTTGCAATCCGGCGCACCGGTGATCCTCCAGGCGACTCGTGTGCTGAGCCGGCACCCAGCCGCACTCGCACAACCCGTATGAATATACCTACCGAGCGGGCGGTGTGCAAATCCGACGACCCCGCCGGCCCGATACAGCGACCACTCGATGGTCAGCCCGCGCCGGCCGGTGACACAATGGTCTTGAGAAAGGGGGGTTGCAGAATGGGCGATCGCAAGAAGATCTCGCTTCCCGCGCTAATGAAGAAGATGGCCGACGGCATCTCGATCACGATGATCACCTGCTACGACTACGCGATGGCCGATCTGGTGGAGAAAGCCGGCATCGATATCGTCCTCGTGGGTGACAGCCTGGGGATGACCCTGCTCGGATACGAGGGCACACTGCCCGTCACCATGGATGACATGATCCGGCACACGCAGGCGGTGCGGCGTGGATCCCCGACCTGCTGGCTGATCGGCGACATGCCGTACATGTCGTACCAGCCGTCCGTCGAGACCGCGATCCGCAATGCCGGGCGCTTCATGGCCGAGACCGGGTGCGACGCCGTCAAGCTGGAAGGCGGCGCGGAAATGGCCGACCGGATGGCCGGGATCGCCCGTGCGGGCATCCCAGTCATGGGCCACCTGGGGCTGACCCCGCAAAGCGTCTCGGCGCTGGGTGGGTTCCGGGTCCAGGGCAAGGACGCCGTGCGCGCCAGGAAGATTGTGGATGACGCGCAGGCTCTCGAAGATGCCGGCGCGTTCAGCATCCTGCTGGAGATGGTCCCCGATCGCGTGTGCGAGCTGATCACGGCGCGCGCGGGCATCCCTATCATCAGCCTGGGCTCCGGGCCGCATGCTCACGGCCAGCTTCTGATCTTCCACGACATGTTCGGCCTCTACCCGCGCTTCAAGCCGAAGATGGCCAAGGTGTTCGGCAACGCGGGCGAGGTCATCTTGAACGGCCTCAAGCAGTACGCTGCCGAGGTCACGGGCCACCAGTTCCCGCAGCCCGAGAACCGGTTCAGCATCGACGACGAGCAACTGGCCGAACTCAAGCGGTTGCTAGCGTCCGATCGCGAGCGCCGTCTCACGGCCTGAACGGGCGAGCAGCTGCACAGGAGGCACGACATGACGGGCACGCTGCAGGACAGGCTGCGCATCCCCCAGGAGAGCCTGAACGCGATCAACGCGCTGCTCGTCGATCCCGACAACCGGAGTGTGCGCGCCGTGCTCGACGTGACGCGCAGGTACGGGACCCCTGAAGAGATCAATCGCAGGGCTGCCGCTGCGCGTCACCTGCCGACCCTGCTGAGCCGGCTGGAGGCCATGGGGTCGCCTTACCTGGCTGATCTCCGCTGGCTCGCTGAGCAGCGGGATCGCGCGGCGTTCATCACGGTCGCCGACTACCGCCGCAGGGTGCTGGGCCCGCGAGCGGACGCGATGACCTTCGCGGACGACATCCCTGTCACGTTGGAGATCAGCGCCTGCCAGTACTTCCCCTGGCTGATCACCGAAGCGAAGCAGGCGATTGCCAATGGCGAATTGATGCCCGGCCGGTTCATCCGCGTGCGCAAGATGAAGGAGTCCGAGGCTGACGGCGGCGACCTGCTCGCCGTGGCCGCGGCGATGCAGATCGTGGGCGCCAGCTACGTCGAGACCCTTGACACCAAGGGCACGGATGGCTCCAACGTGCACCTGGGCGGCCCGGAGACGATCACGGGCTACTTCGGCGGCATCGGCGAGCCCAACGAGTATGCGCTGAGGTGGCTGGACGAGTTCCTCTACTACTACACGACGTACGGTGTCAACCAGGTCCTCAACATCAACCCCGGCACGGTCTTGCTCGGCTATCTGCTGTACAAGCTCGGCGTGGACATCGAGTTCAAGATCTCGGTGTTCATGGGGAACGACAATCCCTACTCGGTGCTGTGGACGCTGATCGGCGCGAAGCTGTTCTCCAGGTCCGACGGGACCTGTCCCTTGATCGGCTTCAACTTCAGCAACTCGGTGAACAACGAAACCATTGAACTCTGCGCGGACGTCCGCCGCTCGCTCGACTTCGAGAGCGTGGTGCGGTTCGAGCACCACATCACCGAGACCTGGAAGAGCATTGTGCGCCAGCCGTACAACCGGCGGGCCGAGCTGGTGGAGATTGCCACACGTGTGCCCAACATCTCGGCCAAGCACGAGGGCGGGGATCCCGAGGTCGAGCGCGGGCGCGAGCACCCGTCCGATGTCCTGGACTACTTCCGGGAAAAGGCCGAGGTGGTGGCCAGCGGGCACATGCCGCTGCTGGAGCGCAACTACATGGACAAGCATGCCGCGGTAAACGCGACGGCCCGCGCACTCACCGAACACGGCCTGACGTTCGTGGCCGCGCGG
>JBGPLF010000192.1:0-8009 GCA_041486265.1 bacterium | reverse complement strand
TTGCCGCCCGGAAGGCCCACACCCTGGGCCGGCCGGTGATGGCGTTCACCATCGCGCGCATCCCGCCTGCCGAGCCAATCGACCTCTTCGAACGGAGCGCTCGCCTTTTCGCCGAGCCGATGCTTTGGTCCCGTCCCGACGAAGGATTCAGCCTGGTCGGGGCCGGCCGCGCCTGGGCGTCCTCCGGCGAAGGTGCCGACCGGTTCCGCCACGTCGGAGAGTCCTCGCAGATGATACTGCACGATGCTGTCGGCTCGGAATCGGTTGAGGGCGGCGAGATCGAAGGCCGAGACCGGGGGGCGGGGCCAGTCGTGATGGGTGGGTTCTCCTTTGCCCCTGATGGCTCAGGAAGTCCGGAGTGGGAGGGTTATCCGGTTGCGTTGCTCGTACTGCCGCGGCTCTCCATCGCGAGCGCCGGTCGCTCGACATGGATTACCCTCGCGGCCGTGATGCGGCCTGATGGGCGCGACGCCGCGGGCGCCGACGATGAGGTCGAGAAGTCGCTGGAGGTGCTGGCGGGGCTGCTACGGGCGGACCCCGCGGATCGCCGGGAACCGTCGGAACATCGGGGGCGTGAAGTGCAGGAACGGTTAGAACCCTCACGACGGATGGTACAGTTTCCGCCGGCCAACCAGTGGAAAGAGACGGTGGCGGCTGCGGCCCGCGTCGTGCGGGAGGGACGGCTCAGGAAGGTCGTCCTGGCCCGCGGGGTGAGGGTGCGCGCGGCCGGCTTCGATCCGGCGGACACGCTCCGCCGGCTGCGCGCCGGTTATCCCACGTGCACGCTGTTTGCCGTCGCCCGGGGCGACGGCTGCTTCCTCGGCGCCACCCCCGAGCGTCTCGTTCGCGTTCAGGGTGGCGAGGTTGGCGCCATGGCGCTGGCCGGCTCCGCCCCGCGCGGTGAAACAGAAGACGAAGACCGGCGCCTCGGCGCGCTGCTGCTGGCCAACCCCAAGGACCGGATCGAGCACGCTGTCGTCGTCGAGGTGCTGCGCGAGGCGCTCTCGGCGGCATGCGCGTCGGTCTCCGTGGCAGCAACTCCCACGCTGCTCAAATTCCACAACGTGCAGCACCTGCACACGCCAATCGTCGCCAGGCTGCGCGACCGCTCGACGGTGCTGGATCTCGTCGGCCGGCTGCACCCGACGCCGGCGGTGGGCGGGGTCCCGCGGGACGAGGCGCTGGAATGGATCCGCCGTCACGAAGGGTTGGATCGCGGCTGGTATGCGGGGCCGATGGGCTGGATGGACCGGGCGGGCGAGGGCGAGTTCGCGGTGGCCCTCCGGTCCGCGCTTGTTCGGCGCGATGAGGCGGTGCTCTACGCGGGCTGCGGCATCGTCGGCGATTCTGATCCCGACCAAGAGTATGCCGAGTCCAACCTGAAACTGCGGCCGATGCTCTCGGCGCTCGCCGCGCATCCGGAGACGTGAATGCCTGAGAACGCGACGTACACTTACATCGGTGCTTTCATTGATGAGTTGGTGCGCTCGGGCGCGCGGCATCTCTGCCTGTGCCCGGGATCGCGATCGACCCCGCTGGCGATCAGCGCGGCGCGCCACCCGGGGATGAAGGTCTGGACGTTGATCGATGAGCGGTCGGCGGCGTTCTTCGCGCTGGGTCTGGCCAAGACGATGCGCGCGCCGGTGGCGATCCTCTCGACCTCCGGCACCGCCGCGGCGAACTTCCTGCCGGCCGTTGTCGAGGCGCGCTATGGCCGCGTCCCGCTGATCGTGCTGACGGCTGACCGCCCTCACGAGTTGCGTGACAGCGGGGCGCCGCAGACGATCGATCAGATCCGCCTCTACGGGAACCATGCGAAATGGTTTGTGGATGTGGCACTGCCCGAAGCGACCACGCGCCAACTGCGGTACGTGCGAACCATGGCCGCTCAGGCCGCGGCTGCCGCGCGGGAGGCCCCTGCCGGCCCTGTACACCTCAACTTCCCGCTGCGCGAGCCGCTTGTGCCCGTTGCCGCTCCTGACGAACTGCCGCCTCTCGAGAACCGCGCGATGTCCGCGTGGGAGGGACGCGGCGCGAGCAGGCCGTACGCCGCCGCGCACGGTTCGTTGTCCGTACCGCCGGCTGATCTGGTCTCTGGACTGGCGCGGGAATTCTCCGGCCAGCAGCGGGGTCTGATCGTGTGCGGGCCTCATGATGATCCTGCCCTGCCCGCCACGGTCGGCAGGCTCGCTGCCGTGCTGGGATATCCCGTGCTGGCCGATCCACTCTCGCAGGTGCGCTGCGGGCCCCACGACCGCCGCTATGTTATCGACAGCTACGATCCTTTGCTGCGGATCGACGAACTGGTCTCGCAGCTCGCGCCCGACGTGATCCTGCGCTTCGGCGGCGTGCCGGCGTCAAAGCCGCTGAATCAGTATCTGGCCGTGCATGCCGGCGCCCGGCACATCGTCGTGGACGGCGGGGGCGGCTGGAACGACCCCGCCCGGCTGGCCTCGACCTTCATCCACGCCGATCCGGCGCTGCTGTGCGAGGCGCTGGCGAAGGCGCTGGATGCAAAGGCGCCACCGGCTATCGCCTGGGTCGCACTCTGGCGGCGGCTGAGCTCGCGCGCCCGGGGTGCGATCCAGCAGCGACTTCAAGAGGTTGACGAGCCCTTCGAGGGAAAGGTGTTCGCCGAACTCTCAGAGATGCTCCCCGATGGTTCGATCGTGTACGTGGGCAACAGCATGCCCGTGCGCGATCTCGATTCGTTCTTCCCCGGGAACAACCGCGCGATCCGGTTTCTCGGCAACCGCGGGGCCAGCGGCATTGATGGGTTGGTGTCCAGCGGGCTCGGCGCCGCCGCGGCGGGAGCGGGCCCGGTGGTTCTGGTCATTGGCGACCTAGCGTTTTACCACGACATGAACGGCCTGCTCGCGGCGAAGCTGTATCAACTGACGGCGACCATCGTGCTGGTCAACAACGACGGTGGCGGCATCTTCTCCTTCCTGCCGCAGGCCGCCTACCCCGAGCACTTCGAGGCGCTCTTCGGGACGCCGCACGGCCTGGACTTCCGGCATGCAGCCCAGATGTACGGCGCATCATATGCGCGCGCCGGGACCTGGGACGCGTTTCGCGGGCAGGTGCGCGAAAGTCTGGCGAGGGCGGGCACCGGGCGAGAGGGACTTTCTATCGTCGAGGTGCGCACCGGCCGGGACCGCAACGTGGTCCTCCATCGGGAGATATGGGCCGCGGTCGAGGGCGCCGTGCGGGCCGAGCTGCCGCTGGCCGTTCCCGGGCGATCGACCTGATGGCCCGGCTGCCGGTCGGGGGAGTCCAGATCAACGTCGAGACGGCCGGTGCCGGCGATCCCCTGGTGCTCTTACACGGTTTCACCGGCAGCGCCGCGACGTGGGAACCGCACATGTCCGAGCTCGCACGTGGATTTTTCACCGTGGCGATTGACCATCTCGGGCACGGCCAGTCCGATGCGCCCGCCGATCCGGAGCGCTATGCGATCGGGTTCGCGGCCGAGGACATCCTGAGCGTGCTCGACCAGTTGCACATTGACCGCGCGCACGTGTTGGGGTATTCGATGGGCGGCCGCGTGGCGCTGGCGCTTGCGATTATCGCGCCCGAGCGGCTGTCCGCCCTGATCCTCGAGAGCGCGTCCCCCGGGCTACCCGCTGCCGAGGCGCGCCGTGAGCGCGGCGCGCGAGATGCCGCGTTGGCGGCATCTATCGAGCGCGATGGGGTCGAAGCGTTCGCCGACCGGTGGGAGCGGCTCCCGCTGTTCGCCAGCCAGACCCAGCTGCCTGATGACGTGCGGTCACGCCTGCGCGCGCAGCGCCTGCGGAACACACCGGCCGGCCTGGCCAACAGCCTGCGCGGCCTGGGGCAGGGCGTGCAGGCGCCGATGCACGAGTATCTGCCTGAGGTGCGCATCCCGACCCTGGTGCTGGCCGGTGCGCTTGATCCGGATTACTGCGAGCGGGGCCGCGAGATGAACCGTCTCATCCCCGGGGCGAGGCTGGAGATCGTGCCGGACGCCGGCCACGCCATCCACCTGGAGCAACCCGAGGCGTTCCGCCGTCTCGTGCTGGAGTTTCTCGACCGCAGATCTCGCGCTGAGGTGAAGACCTGATGCCCGCCGGATGGAGAAGGATCGAGGAGTATACCGATATCATCCATGAGCACGGCACCGCCGACGCTGCTGGGATTGCCCGGATCACAATCAACCGGCCGGAGGTGCGCAACGCATTCCGTCCCGAGACCATCATGGAACTAATCGATGCCTTCGCCCACACGCGCGACGATCCGAGCATCGGGGTTGTGCTGTTTACCGGGGCGGGCACGGAAGCGTTCTGCTCGGGCGGCGACCAGCGGGTGCGCGCCGATGCCGGTTATCTCGGAAAAGATAAGATCCCGCGTCTGAACGTCCTCGACCTGCAGCGGCAGATCCGCACGTTGCCCAAGCCCGTCATCGCGGTCGTCGCCGGGTACGCGATTGGCGGCGGCCACGTGCTGCACATCGTCTGCGATCTGACCATCGCGGCAGACAACGCCGTCTTCGGACAGACCGGACCGAAGGTTGGCAGCTTCGACGCCGGGTACGGTTCGACGTACCTGGCCAGGATCGTGGGACACAAGAAGGCGCGCGAGATCTGGTACCTCTGCCGCCGGTACACGGCCCAGGAAGCCCTCGCCATGGGATTGGTCAATACGGTCGTCCCGCTCGCCCGGCTTGAGGAAGAGTCGATCCGGTGGGCCAACGAGATTCTTGAGAAGAGTCCGCTGGCGCTGCGGGTGCTCAAGGCGGCCTTCAACGCCGATACCGACGGGCTGGCCGGCATCCAGCAACTCGGCGGCGATGCCACGCTGCTGTATTACCTCACTGAAGAGGCCAAGGAAGGCCGCGACGCCTTTCTCCAGAAGCGCAAGCCGAATTTCGGCAAGTTTCCCCGGTATCCGTGAAGCCCTGGCGGGCCTGGATGCTTGCGGCGCGCGTCCCCACGCTGCCGGCGTCCGTGTCGCCCGTTGTCGTCGGCACCGCGGCCGCAGCGGGCGCGGGGATGTTTCAGGTGCTGCCCGCGCTGGCGGCGCTGATCGGCGCTGTGAGCATTCAGATTGGAACGAACTACCACAACGACGTCGCCGACTTTCTGCACGGCGCCGACACCGCACACCGGCGCGGTCCCGCGCGAGCGACCGCAAGCGGCCTGCTGCCGGCCCGCCAGGTGTTGGTCGGTTCGTATGCATGCTTCGGCATCGCGGCGCTGGCCGGAGTCTATCTCGTACTTCTTCGGGGATGGCCGCTGCTGCTCGCGGGCCTGCTCTCGATCGCCGCAGGCATCGCCTACACCGCCAGCCCGTTCCGGCTGGGCTACCGTGGATTGGGGGACCTGTTTGTCTTCATCTTCTTCGGTGTGATTGGGGTCGTCGGCAGCGATTTCGTTCAGACCGGCAACGTCAGGCCGGCCGCGGTGCTCGCCTCGATTCCGGTGGGACTGCTGATCACGGCCATCCTGGTGGCGAACAACCTGCGTGACATCGACACCGATCGCGCGGCGGGCAAGCGAACGCTGGCCGTGCGGCTGGGCGCGCCCGCCACGCGCATCCAGTACGCCCTCTGCCTTGTTGGGGCGCTCGTGGTCCCGAGGATCATGCGCGGCGCGGGTCTGGCCGGCCCGTGGTACTGGCTGCCATGGCTGACGGCGCCCTTGATGGGTATCCTGGTCTACATGACGTTTACGCGCACCGACGGCCCGACGCTCATCTCGGTGCTCAAACGGACGGCACGGCTGGTGCTCATCTTCAGCGCGTTATTCGCTATCGGTCTCGCGCGGGGCCAGCGATGAGTGACGCCTCCGTCTCTGCGGGGACGCTGCCGGATTGGCTGCGGCACCGCGCCTCGACCTCGCCAGAGCAGGCGGCGCTGGTCGCGGGAGCAGAGCGCCTCTCGTTCGGCGCGCTGGATCGCCGGGTCAATCGCGCGGCCAGGCAACTGGCCACCCTCCGGATTGGTGAGGGGACACGGGTCGCCCTCTTGCTGCGCGCCGGCGCCGCGTTCGCGGTGCTCACGCATGCGCTGGCCCGCGCGGGCGCCATCATGGTGCCCCTCAACACCCGGCTGACGCCGCCCGAGTTGTCGTGGCAGTGTGCCGACTCGCACGCGAGCGTGCTGATCCACGACGAGGCGCACGCAGCGCAGGCTTCGACGGCGTCAAACGGGTTGCCCGGCGTGAGCAGCATCAGCCTGGATGCGCTCTCCGCGGTCCCCGAAACCGACGTGATCCTTCGCGACCGCATCACGCTGTCGGATGTCCAGGGAATCATCTATACCTCAGCCACATCGGGGCGTCCCAAGGGCGTGCTGCTGACGTTTGGCAATCATTGGTGGAATGCGATCGGATCGGCGCTGCACCTCGGGCTCCGGAGCGATGACTGCTGGCTGGCGCCGCTGCCGCTGTTTCACGTCGGCGGCCTGGCGATTCTCTGGCGAAGCGTGATCTATGGGATTCCGGCGGTGGTTCACGAGAGCTTCGATCCCGACGCCGTCAATCATGAGATCGACGGCGGAGCGGTGACGCTGGTCTCTGTAGTGAGCACGATGCTGCAGCGCATGCTCGGTGAGCGGGGCCCTCGCCCGTATCCTCCGAGCCTTCGCTGCATCCTGCTGGGTGGCGCGCCGGCGTCTGCGGCCCTGATCGACGCCTGCCTGCGGCGCGGGGTACCCGTTGCGCCCACGTACGGCCTGACCGAGACCGCCTCGCAGGTGGCGACGCTGGCGCCAGGAGATGTTGTACGGAAACCCGGCTCGGCGGGTAAGGCATTGTTTCCCGCCGAGCTGCAGATCGACGCGGATGGACGTCAGGCGCGGACCGGCGAGGTCGGCGAGATTCTGGTCCGCGGGCCGAGTGTCATGCTGGGTTACACTGATCGCCCCGACGAGACGGCTCGGACGATGCGCAACGGCTGGCTGCACACGCGCGACCTCGGCTATCTCGACGGTGAGGGCTACCTGTACATTGTGGATCGCCGTGACGATCTGATCATCTCGGGCGGCGAGAACGTCTATCCGGCTGAAGTCGAATCGGTGCTGCTCGCGCATCCGGCGATCGAGGATGCTGGGGTCATCGCGCTTCCTGATCCCGCCTGGGGGCAGGCGGTGGCCGCGGCGGTGAAGGTGCGATCGGGCGCGCACGCGACCGAGGAAGAGATCAGGACCTTCTGCGCGGGGCGCCTGGCTGGTTACAAAGTCCCCAGGCGTGTCTGGTTTGTGGAGACACTGCCGCGATCTCCGTCAGGCAAACTGATCCGGCGGGCGATTGCCGAGCAGGTGAGCGAGTCCATTGGTCAGGAGCGCCGATGACCGGGCCTGAACGAGCGGGCGTGCCTGAGCGAACCACGGCGCCCGGTTATCGCCCAACCGCCTCGAGTGACATCCTGGCCGCGCCACCTGCCGTCCGCCGGCGGTGGGTCCAGGAGGCGTTCCACTCCATCGCCGGACGCTACGACCTGCTGAATCACCTGCTGAGCGGCGGGATCCACCTGGCGTGGAAGCGGGCGGCCGTCCGCGCCGCGCATCTCGCACCCGATGCCGTCGGCCTCGACGTGTGCTGTGGCACCGGGGATGTACCTCTGCTCATGTCGCGCGCGCTCGGGCCGCACGGCCGCGCGCTCGGCCTCGACTTCGCACCCGGCATGCTCGGCGTGGCGGCACGCCGGCTCCAGGCAGCGCGCCTCCGGGCCCCGGTCGCCCTGGTCTGCGCCGACGCCGAGGCGCTGCCTCTGCGAGATCACTGCATCGACGCCGCGACCTTTGCGTTCGGCCTGCGCAACGTGGCCGATCCCTCGCGCGCGCTCGTGGAAGTCCACCGTCTCGTGCGCCCCGGCGGACATCTGGTCATCCTTGAATTCGGCCGGCCGCCGGCCCGGTGGCTTCGTGCGCTCTACGACCTGTATTCGCAAACGATCATCCCCCGCCTCGGGGGATGGCTGTCCGGCCGGCCCGACGCCTACCAGTACCTGCACGACTCGATCCGGCAGTGGCCGGACCCCGACAGCCT
>JBGPLF010000191.1:0-8029 GCA_041486265.1 bacterium | reverse complement strand
GATATAGGCATCGCGCGCATCCCACGGGTCGTGCAGGACGCGCGTCCCGGCCTCCTCGAAGAGCTCGTCAGCCTCACGTTTGAGCCAGTCCAGCGCAGCCCGCAACGGCGCGCGCCAGCGCTGATGCCAGTCGGGCCGCGTCCGGCAGCCGCAGTCGGCCCGCCACCGCTCGATCCCGTGCGCGCACGACCACGAGGTGCGCTCGTGGATGGCCACCTCATGGGTCGGGGGGTGATCCGCGAGAAAGGTGGCGTAGTTGGTGAACTGACCCCCTCGCTGCTCCAGCACGTGCATGGCGTAGGCCAGCGCCATCTCGCCGAACCGATGGTGGTGGCCATAGGTCTCGCCGTCGGTGGCGACATGCACCAGTTGCTCCCCAGCCCATTCGCTGTCGGCCGCCACGCCCCGCAGCCGGTTGGCGAGAGCTTCGCCGTTTGTCAGCAGCGGGCCGAAGGCGATCTCGTGGGCGACCGCGCCCGCATAGAAGAAGAGCGCGACCCGCCGTCCCGGCGCCGGATGGCACCGGTATGGGCGCGTCACATCCAGCAGGTCGGGATGCACGTCCACCCATTCGCCCTCGGGGGCCATCCGGACGCGCGCAGCCTGGTGGGCCGCCAGGATGGTGAACGCAATGCCGCACTCGGAGAGGACGGCGAGCGTGTCCAGATCCACCGCCGTTTCCGGCAGCCACATTCCTTCCGGGGGCCGGCCGAACCGCCGCTCGAAGTCGGCGATTCCCCAGCGGACCTGCGTGATCTTGTCGCGCCGGCTGGCCAGCGGGAGGATCACGTGGTTGTACGCCTGCCCGATCGCGTTGCCATAGCCGCGGGCGGCCACGCTCTCCCGGTCGGCCTGCAGGATCTGCGCGTACACCTCGGGCGCTTGGCGCTCGAGCCAGCGCAACAGCGTGGGTCCAAAGTTGAACGACATCGCCGCGTAGTTGTTGACGATGCGCTCGATCAATCCACGGTCGTCCAGGATGCGGGCCGCGGCATTAGGCGCGTAGCATTCGGCCGTGACGCGCGCGTTCCAGTCGTGGGCCGGTGCCGCCGAATCCTCGACCTCGACGGCCTCCAGCCAGGGGTGCTCACGGGCGGGCTGGTAGAAGTGGCCGTGGATGCAATAGAGCGCGCTCACAACGTGTAGCGGGTGAGGCCTCGAGGCAGCACGACGATGCCCGAGGGATCGACCTGATAGACCTGCGCGTCGCGGGCCGGGTCCACCCCGATCGCGTCGCGGTCGGGGATGATGTTGTACCGATCGACGATCACCCGCCGCAAGGAGGCCCCGCGGCCAATGAGCGTGTGATCCATGACGATGGACTCCTCCACGACCGCGCCGGGTTCGATCCGCACGCCCCGGCTGAGAATCGACCGGCGGACCGTCGCGTGATCCACCCGGCACCCCTCGCCGAGCAGCGAGTCGCTGATCTCCCCGCCGATGATGTGCAGCGCGGGCCCGCTGTACGCCGCGGTCAGGATCGGCCACTGCTCATTGTCCAGGTCGAAGCACGGGGTGGCGCCAAGCAGGTCCATGTGCGCCTGCCAGTAGGCGCCGATGGTGCCGACGTCGCGCCAGTAGCCTTGCTCTTCGTAGTCCTTCGTCCCCGGCACCTCATTGGCCAGGAAGTTGTACGCGAAGACCCCTGAGTAGGGGTAGAGTTCGGGGATGATCGTGCGGCCAAAGTCGTGATCCGTGCTGCGGCGCGCGTCCTCGATCAGCGTTTCCACCAAGATGTCGCGGTTGAAGATGTAGTTGCCCATTGAGGAGAGGGCCTTCGTCGGGTCGGATGGCATCGGGCGAGGCTTTGCCGGCTTCTCCTCAAATCCACCGATGCGGCCGTCGGCGTCCGCCTCGATGATCCCGAAGCCCGAAGCGTCCTCGATGGGGACCGGTAGCGCCGCCACCGTCACCTGCGCGTCGCGCTCCAGGTGAAACGCCAGCATCTGGTTGAGGTCCATCCGGTAGATATGGTCAGCGCCGAAGATCATCACGATGTCGGGGTTGAAGTCGCGGAGCAGGTTGAGATTCTGGTAGACGGCGTCGGCTGTGCCGCGGTACCACGACTCCCCCCAACGCATCTGCGGCGGGACGGCGATGACGAAATGATCGGGCAGGCCGCCGAACCGCCAGCCCATGCGGAGATGCTCGATCAGCGACTGGGCCTTGTACTGCACGAGCGCATAGACCGCATGGATGCCCGAGTTCACGAAGTTCGAGAGCGCGAAGTCGACGATCCGGTACTTGCCGCCGAACGGCACCGCCGGCTTCCCGCGCTCGCGCGTGAGCGGCTGCAAGCGCTCGCCGCGGCCTCCGGCCAGGATGAATCCCAGAATGCGGTGTCGCGTTGGGCGCACCCGCGCCATCAGAGAGAGCGCACCTCGCGGGCAGCGCGAACCTGCTCGAGGATGTCGGGAAACACGAAGTCCTGCACCTCGCGGGCCGCGAGGAACTGCTCATCTTCGTCACGCAGCGGCTGGCCCTCGGCCGCCAGCCTGAGCATCTGGGCGAGGCGCGTGAAGTGCGCGTAGTGCTCGGCAAATCGCGTCTCCGCGTAGTCGCGCGCCGCCCACGTGGTGATGAGGAACGGCCAGTCCGACGCCTGCAGGAGCAGCAATTCCCGTGCCAGTTGCGCCATCACGCGCCGGAGCAGCGGGCCGCCCTCCCACGCGATGCCGCCGGCCAGCGTCCAGAACTCCTCTTCGGCGGCGTACGCCATCTCCCAGGTCCACTCGGTGTCGCGATTGAGCCAGACGCGGTGGTCGCCGCCTTCGCCCCACGAGCCTTCGAGGAGGGTGATCGCCTCTGTCGGCGCATGCTGATCGAGATATGCGCCGAGGGTTCCGACCTCGATTCCTTCTGCGGGCAGGCGCCGCAGGACCTCACCCAGGAAGAGCGGTCCCTCAAACCACCAGTGACCGAAGAGTTCGGTATCGTAGGGATTGCACGTCACGACCGGGCGTGACGCCCGCAAGCCTTCGGCCTCGAGGACGTCGCCGACCAGTTGCGCGAAATGCACCGCGTGGCCTGCGACGGCTTCGGCTGCCCGCCGTGGATTGTAGATGACCTTGTCGGCCAGGTCGCTCTTCGGATCGGTGACCCGCCAGTAGCGGATGCCGCCGGGGAAGTGTTTCTTGTGGAACTCCAGATAGGATCCGTCCCCGGGATAGCCCACCTCGCGGCTCCAGACCTGCAGCGTCGTGCGCGGGTCCCGGGTGAAGACGACGGCTTCGCCGACCCCGCCGCGCGAGGCGACCACGTAGGACTGGTAAGGCGTCCGATCCCGGCGGTAGGCGGGATGCTCGGCGACCCCGCTGACAGCCCGCAGCGCCGGGAAGTAGTCGCGATACGACGAGAGCGGATCGCCGCCGCGTAGCAGGTGCGCGTCGGTGATGAAGTACTGGAGCCCATGGGCGGCCAGGAACTCCTCGATCCCGCGCCGCCGGCGCCGCACTTTGCCCTTGAGCTGGCCGGCCGGCGGCGTCCACTCGTAGCGTGGGCGGTATCCGCACTCCGGGAGCCAGACGCCCCGGGGCGGTCCTCCGAAGTGCCGGAGATGGGTCGCCACCCCCACCCGCAACTGGAGATCGATCGACTCTTCGCGCCCCAGCAGGGGCAGGTACCCGTGCGTCGCGGCGGAGGTGATCAACTCGACGGTGCCGGCGTCCGCCAGGCGGCGAAACGCGCCGAGCACGTTGCCGTCGAGCGTCTCGAACTGGGTGAGCACGCGCCGGTAGGTCCGTTCCCAAAACCGCGTCAGGTCTGCCAGATCTGTCTTGCCTGTGCGCTCAAACTGCGTGCGGTTCTCTTCGACCGACTCCAGGCGCTGCTGGAGGAACGCCTCGATCTCGGGGCGGAACGAGGGGTGGGCTAGCTGCTCGCAGAGCACCGGCGACACATTGATGGTGACCTGCGCGCCCCGGCCTTCGCCGGCCAGCCCATCGAGCATCTCGATGAGCGGTAGGTAGCAGCCGATCGTGACTTCAGAGAGCCAGTCGCTCCCGTGCGGCCACCGGCCGTGCCCCAAGACGAGCGGCAGGTGCGAATGAAGGGTCAGGAGGAACTGTCCGCGGGCAGGGGCCATGACGCCTCCGGCTCACTTGGCCTCCCGGCCAATGAAATCCTGCCGGGCAAACCATTCGACGGTGGCCGCGAGCCCGGCGTCTATTGGGGTCGCCGGCATCCAGCCCAGCAGGTCGCGGGCGGCGCCGGCCGCCAGCGTAATGTGACGGACGTCGCCGGGCCGGGGCGGGCCGTATACGGGCGGTGCGGATGTCCCCACAAGGCGCGCCAGCGTATCGTAGATGGTGTTCACGCTTGTGGCCAGGCCGGTCCCGATGTTGACGGTGCCCTCGGCGCGGCGGTCGGCGGCCAGCAGGTTCGCGCGGACGACGTCATCCACGTAGACGAAGTCCCGGGTCTGTTCGCCGTCGCCGTGGATGGTCGCCGGCTTTCGGTCAAGCAGCGCGCGCGCAAAGATCGCGACCACGCCGGCCTCGCCGTGGGGATCCTGCCGGGGGCCGCAGACATTCGCATACCGGAGGATACACGCGCGCAGGCCGTGGAGTCGTTGATGGAGCGCAATGTAGCCTTCCGCCGCGGCTTTGGCGCAACCGTACGGGCTCAGCGGGCGGACCGGCGTGGCCTCGTCGGCCGGCAGGCGTTCAGGCTCGCCGTACAGCGCCCCCCCAGTTGAGGCGAAGATCAGAAACTCGGCGCCGCACTCGGCCGCCAGCGCCGCCACCCGCAGCGTGCCCAGCACATTCACGTCGGCATCGAAGAGAGGATTCCTGACCGAGGCACTCACTGAGACCTGGGCCGCGTGGTGATTCACCAGGTGCGGGCGCTCGCGCGCAAAGACCTCCGCCACCGACGGATCGCGGATGTCGGTCTGGTAGAAGCGCGCCTTCGGTGAGACGAACTCCCGACGGCCGCTCGCGAGCGAGTCGACGACGACGACCTCATCGCCGCGCGCAATATGGGCGTCGGCAATCTGTGAGCCGATGAATCCGGCCCCTCCCGTGATCAAGACCTTCATGGCACCTCAGTGATCCTTTGCGTTGGATGAGGCAGCGGGGACGTCGCGATTATACACCACCGTCTTAGGATAGGGAATCTCGATTCCCTCGACGTCGAACGCCGCTTTGAGCCGGCGCCGGAGGTCGGGTTCGGCAGTCCCATACGCTGTGGGCTTCACCGTGACGATCAGACGCACCCGGATGTCGGAATCGCCGAACTCCATGATGCCCTGGACCTGAGGTGGTCCCAGGACCTCATCGGGACGCTCCGCGGCCCATGCCTTACCGACCTGATGCATCACGGCCATCGCGCGCTCCAGATCGGCCTCGTACGCGATCCCCACCTGAACGATCGCGCGCATGAACCTGCGATTCAGGTTGCCGAGCTGTTGGATTGTCCCGTTGGGGATCGTCACGAGTTCTCCTGAGAACCGGCGCACTTGTGTGGTGCGAAGATTGACGCGCTCGACATCTCCGGTGACGTCGCCGATGTGGACGACGTCGCCCACCTGGATCAGCCCTTCAAACAGCATGAAGAACCCCGACACGACGTCGCGGATGAAATTCTGCGCGCCTAGTCCGACGGCGATCCCGGCGATCCCCGCGCTGGCCAACAGGGCGGCGGCATTGAAGTGCAGGCGGTCGAGGATCATTACCGCCGCCGTGAAGTAGATGGCGTAGCGCAGGATGCTCTCGAACAGGGGCACCAGGGTGCGTACCTGTGCCTGCCGGTCGGGGAAGCGGGTCTGGTCATCTGGCCGCAGCCAGCGGCGCAGCAGCGGCACCAGGAGGGCCAGGGTCACACGCACGCCCACAAGGATGAGAACGATGGCGATCGTGTCTTCGACCAGCGCCTCGATCCGGGCGGGTTGGAACAGGTCGCGCAGGACCTGCTCAAAGTAACTGGTCTCAGCCGGCACGGTCTTTCTCCAGACTTCCGCGCCGAATGCGGGATGGAGCCCTGCGAGCGCGATCCAATACCGCGGCGCCCGCGACCACTTCGGGCAACGCCGCGGCGTCGATCCGCCACTTGATCTCGCGGATCAACTCCGCCGCCGTCATCGCCGGCGGGGTCCAGGGGGCCGCCTTGCCGTGGAGGCGCTGTTGTCGGGCCCGTTCGAGTGCCTGGAGCACGTCGCGCTGTGCCTGGCGCGGCAGTCCTACAATCTCTTCACGGAGACGGCCGCGGAGCACCAGCAAGCGGCGAAGTTCAGCCCCCGATAGAAGGCGAGAGTGCACTGGTGCGGTCATAACGTCGTTTAGGTTCGCGGCGGGCACGATGGCCCCTCCGCGCGGGACGCGAAGGATTCCCCTCCGGCCGGCCGAACCCCAAAGTCGATGGTCCTGGATGATTCTCGCGAGATCGCCCGCGTCGACGCCACCGGGATGCTGGGGCTGACTCAACGGCTCGGCGCCATGATCGAGGAGGGGTGGCGGGCCGCTGAGGACCTGGTGATCCCCGCGCGGGCGCCCTCCGCCGTCGTCACGCTCGGGATGGGCGGATCGGGTATCGGCGGCGACCTGCTGCGCGCGCTGCTCGCCCCCACCGCTCTCATCCCGGTCGTGGTGGTGAAGCACGAACACCTCCCGGCATTTGTCGGCCGCACGACGCTTGTGTTTGCCTGTTCCTATTCGGGCAACACCGAAGAGACCATTGCCGCCTTCGCCGCGGCCCGCGCCGCCGGGGCCTTGATCATCGCCGTGACCTCGGGCGGCCGGTTGGCGGAGCAGGCACGAGCGGACGGGTATCCCGTCGTGCGAATCCCGCAGGGTCTTCCGCCGCGCGCGGCGCTGCCGTACTCAGTGATCCCGATGCTGCGTGTGGCCGGGCGCCTCGGTCTCACCGATCTCGGCGAGGGCGATGTCCGTGCCGCCGCCGCCCTCCTGGCAGATCTCTCGGAGCGGTGGGGGCCCGCCGCCGCCGCCGCCGACAATCCTCCGAAACGGCTTGCCGCGGCGCTGCACGGCGCGATCCCGGTGGTCTACGCCGCCTCGCCGGCCACGGAGCCGGTGGCGCAACGATGGAAGACCCAACTCAATGAGAACAGCAAGGTCTTCGCCGTGTGGAACGCCTTCCCCGAACTTATCCACAATGAGGCCGTCGGGTGGCACGGGCCAGCCGAGGAGGCGCCGCCTCGCTACGTCGTCGTGCTCCGTGATCAGGACGACGGCGCGCCCGGGGCGCTGCGGATCGAGGCGGCGCGGCACGTCGCGCTGTGCCGCGCCCGGGGCGTGGCTGAAGTGTGGTCACAGGGAACCGGCCGCCTGGCAAGGCTGTTCTCGTTGATCATGTTTGGGGATTTCGTCAGCACGTACCTGGCGGTGATCCACGGAGTGGACCCCACGCCGACCGAGGCTATCGCCCGGATCAGGCGGCGTGTGGAGGACGCAGGGAAAAGGCAGGAAGCCTCGGCTTGAGGCGGAGAATACTATACTGATTTTGGAATTGCGTACATCGGAGGCGTGCCATGGCGCGCGTGTACCTCGAAGGAGTGACCAAGAAGTTTCAGAACGTCACCGCGGTCAACAACGTGACCCTGGAGATCCCCGACCGGCAGTTCACCGTACTGGTCGGGCCGTCGGGATGCGGCAAGACGACTGCCCTCCGGTTGATCGCTGGCCTGGAGGAGGCCACCGACGGCAACATCTACATTGGGGACCGCCGGGTCAACGACGTGGCGCCCAAGGACCGTGATATCGCCATGGTGTTTCAGAACTACGCGCTCTACCCGCACATGTCGGTCTACGACAACATGGCTTTCGGCCTGCGATTGCGCAAGTACCCGAGGCCGGAGATCGACAGGCGGGTCAAGGAGACCGGGGCATTGCTCGGCATTGAGCAGTTGCTCGACCGCAAGCCGAAGCAGCTCTCCGGCGGCCAGCGCCAGCGCGTGGCGGTGGGGCGCGCGATTGTCCGCGAGCCTAAGGTCTTTCTCTTTGACGAGCCGCTCTCCAACCTGGACGCCAAGCTGCGCGTCGAGACCCGCGCCAACATCTCCAAGCTGCACCAG
>JBGPLF010000190.1:0-8055 GCA_041486265.1 bacterium | reverse complement strand
GCTTCAGCCGCGTCCCCCTGCAGTCGGGGCACGGCGCGCTGGTCATGTATTGTTCGATCTCTTCGCGCACGTACTCGGAGTCGGTCTCTTTGTATCTGCGCTCCAATTGGCTGATCACGCCGTCGAAGGTCGTGTCGTAATCCCGCAGCGCCCCCCACTTATTGTGGTAGCGGATGCGGACGGGTTCGGTCGATCCATGGAGCAGGGCGTCGACGAACGTCTTGGGGAGCTTGCGCACCGGCGTCTTCATGTCGACCTTGAAGTGCGTGGTCAGAGACGCCAGGAGTTCCTGGTAGTAGTCGCTCGTCGAGGCCGCCCAGGGCACGACCGCGCCGTCGAGCAGGCTCTTGTCCCGATCGAGCACCAGATCGTCGTCAATTTCCTGCTTGAAGCCCAGGCCGGTGCATGTCGGGCAGGCGCCGTAGGGGCTGTTGAAAGAGAAGATGCGCGGCTCGATCTCAGGCAACACCGTGCCGTGCTCGGGGCAGGCGAACTGCTGGCTGAAGACCAGCAGATTGCCGTCAGCGCCGGCGGCGTTACCATCGGCCTTCGCGCGCGCCCGGCGTGCGGTGGTGTGCTGTGGCGAGGTCGAGGACGCAGCCGTCTCACCGTTGGGGACGACGTCGACGTAGACGATTCCCTGCCCGAGCTTGAGCGCGGTCTCGACCGAGTCCGCCAGGCGCGAGCGGACGTCCGGGTTCACGACGAGCCGGTCAACCACGACCTCGATGTTATGCTTGCGGTTCTTGTCGAGCGGGATCTCCTCTGAGAGATCGTAGACCAGCCCGTCGGACCGGACCCGCGCGAAGCCCTGCCGGCGGAGATCGTCGAAGAGCTGCCGGTACTCGCCCTTGCGGCCGCGGACGATCGGCCCCAGCACCTGCACACGGGTCCCGTCGCCCAACCCCAGGACCCGATCGACGATCTGCTCACGCGTCTGCCGCGTGATCGGTCGGCCGCATATCGGGCAGTGCGGCTGGCCGACGCGCGCATACAGCAGGCGAAGATAATCGTAGACCTCGGTGACCGTCCCGACGGTCGACCGCGGATTGCGCGGGGCGCCCTTCTGGTCGATCGACACTGCCGGGGAGAGCCCTTCGATGCTGTCGACGTCGGGCTTCTCCATGAGGCCGAGGAACTGGCGGGCATAGGCCGAGAGCGACTCGACATACTTCCGCTGGCCTTCGGCGTAGATGGTGTCGAAGGCCAGCGACGACTTCCCGGACCCGGAAATGCCCGTCAGGACGACCAGGCGGTCCCGCGGGATCTCCACCGTGATGCTCTTGAGGTTATGCTCGCGCGCCCCGCGAACGACGATACGATCCAGCGGCATACCGACCGGCAATCCTCCAGTGAGCTTACAGTCTCAACCCAAGTCGAGGTACGACGTCCCCGACGCGCCGCTCCGGCTCTTCGAACTCGCTTCTCTTATTGGAGGCGTTCGGCATCGGATCCCTGCCGTGCCCCTCCCCTTCTATCGGCGGCGAGGGTACCCCCCTCTCGGGGCCCCGGCTCGAGGGCCGCGGCCACCTCTCGCGGATCCACGACCGTGGCCCCGTCCGGCCGGGGCGAAGAAGGGTTCGCCAAGACCCTTGCGCAATTCGGTGATCTGATCCCGCAGCACGGCAGCCTTCTCAAACTGCAGTTCCGCTGCGGCCCTGCGCATCGCGCGCTCCAGCGCATCGACCGTCTGTTCCAGTTCGGCCGGCGAGAGCATGAGCAGCCGGGCCACGTCCCACGGCACCTTGGCCCGCTGGGTCTCGGCGAGTTTGATCAACTCTTCGGCCGTCAGGATCTCGGTCGAAGGCTGGTAGGTCTGGATTTCCTCCGCCACCTGCTGCAGGTCGATCAGGTCGCGGATCGGCTTAATGATCGACTCCGGTGAGATGCCGTGTTCCTCGTTGTAGCGAACCTGGATCTCGCGGCGGCGATTGGTCTCGGCGATGGCCCGGCGCATCGAGTCTGTGACTTCATCTGCGTACAGGATCACGCGGCCGGAGATGTGGCGCGCGGCCCGTCCCATCGTTTGGATCAGCGCCGTCTCGGAGCGCAAATACCCCTCACGATCAGCGTCCAGGATCACCACCAGCGAGACCTCGGGCAGGTCGAGCCCCTCGCGGAGCAGGTTAATGCCGACGATCACGTCGTACGTTCCGAGGCGCAGGTCTTTCAGAATCTGCACGCGCTGCAACGTATCGACCTCGGCGTGCAGATAGTGCACCTTGAAGTCGAGCTCCTGGAGATACGCACTGAGGTCCTCCGCCATCCGCTTCGTGAGCGTGGTGACAAGCGCGCGCTCACCCTTCGAGACCTGATCCTTGATCTCGGCGATGAGATCGTCCACCTGCCCTTTCGCGGACCGCACCTCCACCCTGGGGTCCACGAGCCCGGTCGGGCGGACGACCTGCTCGATGACGCTTGCGCTCAGCCCCAGCTCGAAGTCGGTCGGCGTCGCCGACAGGAAGATCGCTTGGGGAATGAGTGCCTCGAACTCATCCCACGAGAGCGGGCGGTTATCGCAAGCCGAGGGCAGCCGGAACCCAAAGTCCACAAGGTTCTTCTTACGAGACCGATCGCCCTCGAGCATCCCCCTCACTTGAGGAATGGTCACGTGACTCTCGTCGATGAGCAGGAGGAAGTCGCGGGGGAAGTAGTCGATCAGGCATCCCGGGCGCTCGCCGGGATGCCGGCCGTCGAGGTGGCGCGAGTAGTTCTCGATGCCGGGGCAGGTCCCGGCCTCGCGCAGCAGTTCCATGTCGTAGCGCGTGCGGAACTCGAGCCGCTGCGCCTCGAGCAGTTTGCCCTGATCCCGGAACCAGGCCAGGCGCTCCTGCAGTTCGGCCTCAATCGTGCCGAGCGCGCGCTCCAGCCGTTCCTCGGTCGTGACCCAGTGCTTCGCTGGCCACAGCGCTAGGGCATCTTTGACATCAAAGATTTCGCCGGTCAGGGGGTCCAGTTCGATAATGCGCTCGACTTCGTCCCCGAAGAGGTCGATGCGCACCGCCCGATCCTCATAGGCCGGGTAGACTTCGATCACATCGCCCCGCACACGGAACCGGCCCCGTGCAAAATCGATGTCATTGCGCTCGTACTGGATGTCGACCAGCCGGCGGACGATCTCGTCGCGGGACCGGCGCTCGCCCTTCCGGATCAGGAGCATGACTTCCTTGTAATCCTCGGGGCGGCCCAGGCCGTAGATGCAGGAGACCGAGGCCACGACGATCACGTCCCGCCGTTCCATCAAGGCCTTTGTCGACGCATGGCGCATGCGATCGATTTCGTCATTGATCGACGCGTCCTTGGCGATATAGAGGTCGGTCTGCGGGACGTAGGCTTCGGGCTGGTAGTAGTCGTAGTACGAGACGAAGTAGCGGACGGCGTTGTGGGGAAAGAACTCGCGGAATTCACTGTAGAGCTGCGCCGCGAGGGTCTTGTTGTGCGCGAGCACCAGGGTCGGCCGTTGGACCTGCTCCACGACCCTCGCCACGGTGTAGGTCTTGCCGCTCCCGGTCACGCCGAGCAAGGTCTGATAGCGGTGGCCGGCTCGGATGCTCTCGGTCAACCCGGCGATGGCCTGCGGTTGATCACCGCGCGGCTGGTGTTCGGTGACCATCTGAAATGCGGGCATAAGAGTAGTATACCAGGGGCGAACGGAGTCGTTCCACGGGTGCCGCATGTCGCGACCCGGTCGGCTGCGGCGGGGGCGGTACGCGGACCCCGGATTCCGACCCCTAGGTGACGGAACCCGTCCAGGTTCGCCAGAGGGCCTCGACCTGCCGGCGCGTGGCCTCCCGCAGGCCAGAGTTGTCGATGACCCAGTCGGCCAGCGGGATCTTCTCGCGGAGCGCGCGCTGCGAGTGCATCCGCTGCCGGGCGGCATTGTCGGTGATCCCGTCGCGAGCCGTGAGTCGCGCGAGCTGGGTCGCTTCGTCGACGGCGACCACGACGATCCCGTCGAGCGGATACGCGTCACGGGGCGCCGCGTCGAGGAGCAGCGGGATGTCGACGATGATGATCGCCTCCGGCCGGGCCGCGCGCATGGCTGCAATCTCCTCGGCAATCCGGCGACGGATGCGGGGATGCGTGATCGTGTTCAGGCGGGCGCGCGCCTGAGGATCGCGGAAAATGCGCGTGGCCAGCGCCTTACGATCCAGCGTGCCGTCGGCCCGGAGCACCGACGGACCGAACGCCTGGGCGATCTCTCGGTAGGCGTCGGTCCCGGGCGCCACGATCTCGCGCGCGACCGCGTCGGCGTCGATGACGCACGCGCCGAGTTCTCGCAGGATCCCGGCGACCAGACTCTTGCCGCTGGCGATCCCACCGGTAAGGCCGATGATCTTCACGCGGATCGTCACGAGGCCAGCGGGCGCATCTCGGCCCAGTTGCGACCGGCCTTCGCTTCCGCGACCAGGGGGACGGTGAGCTGGAATGCCTTCTCCATCAGTGTGCGAATCCGCCCCGCGATCCGGTTGGCGTCGAGCTCCGGCGCTTCGAAGAGCAATTCGTCGTGGATCTGCAGCGTCATCCGGACGCCGGGCGCGGCCGATAGCACGTCCCTGGCGACCGACAGCATTGCCAGCTTGATGATGTCGGCGCTCGATCCCTGGATCGGCGTATTGATCGCGGTGCGCTCGGCGGCCTCGCGCACCGCCCGGTTGCGGCTCATCAGATCCGGCAGGTACCGCCGGCGACTCAACACTGTCGTCACATACCCATCCCGCCGCGCCTGCTCGACGATGCTGAGCATGTACTCGCGCACCTTCGGGAAGCGGGTGTAATAGAGGCCAATGTAGGTCCGGGCCTCTTCACGGCCGATGCCGAGCTCCGCCGCCAGGCCGTGCTCGCTCATCCCGTACGCCACGCCGAACACAATCGCCTTGGCCCGGCGCCTCAGTTCAGCGGTCACTGCACCCTGCGCGACGCCGAAAACCTCTGCAGCCGTGACGGTATGGATGTCCTCGCCGCGCTCGAAGGCAGACACCAGGCCGGGATCCCGGGTGATGTGGGCCAGCACCCTAAGATCGATCTGCGAGTAGTCCACACTGAGGAGCAATGAGCCGGCCGGCGCGATGATGGCGCGGCGGATCTTGCGGCCCTCATCGGTCCGTATCGGGATGTTCTGCAGGTTGGGCGAGACCGTGATCACCCGGCCCGTGGCGGCGAGGGTCTGGTTGAACGTCGTGTGGACACGGCCGGTGTTGGGGTCGGCCAGGCGCGGCAGGACATCCACATAGGTGGATTTCAGCTTGCTCAACTCACGGTGCTCGACGATCTTGGCCACGATGTCGTGGCGTGGGGCCAGGCTCTGGAGCACTTCCGCGTCGGTGGAGAAGCCGGTCTTCGTACGCTTCAGCGGCGGCAGTTGGAGTTTTTCGAAGAGGACAAATGCCAACTGCTTCGGCGATCCGATGTTGAACTCGGTGCCGGCCAGCCGATAGATCCCGATCTCAAGCGCCTGAATCCTGGCGGCCAGTTCGTCGCCGAGCGCGGCGAGATACGGGAGATCAACGGCGACACCGACTTCCTCCATCTCAGCCAGGACCCCGGCCAGCGGGATCTCGACCTCGCGAAAGAGTCCGTCGACCTGGCGATCACGCATGCGCGTCTCGAGCTTCGGCCTCAGCCGGACGAGAGCGTCGGCGGCCGATGCGACCGGCCGGTCCGCGGACGCCTCGCCGGACACGCGGTTCCCCTCATCGGCTTCATCGGCCGCAGTTACGTCCCCGTCCAGGTCCAGCTCCTGGCCAAGGAACTCGCGCGCCGCCGTCGCGAGGGTGTGGGTCCGTTTGCCGGGGTTGAGTAAGTAAGATGCGATCGCGACGTCGAAGTCGAACCCGGCCGGCGAGAGTCCCTCACGGCGGAGGGTCAGCAGGTCGGCCTTCAGGTCAGCGCTCACCTTGTGTATCGCCGAATCCTCGAGGATGGCCCGGGCCGATCCGGGGATGCCGCCGTCAGGCAGCCGCATCCAGGCTGCGTGATCAGGCGCCGCGGCCACCCCCATCGCCAGGAGCGGCGCCACCAGTGGATGACCCTCGCCCCTCAGGAACGCGATGCCAATCTCGATCGCGCCCTGCACCGCGCGCGCCAGCTCCTCGCCGCTGACGGCCTGCGCCTGCGCGGCAGGCGCGCCACGGCCGACCGCCCCTGCAGCCGGGCCCGCGCGGACCTGAACGTCGCGGACCCGGTCGAGGAACGCGCGAAACTCTAGTTCGCGGAAGAGGGCCTCCAGGTGGGGCCGGTCGGGCTCGTGCCGCCGCAGCGCCTCCCAGTCGACCGTCACCGGCGCATCGGAGACAATCGTCGCCAGACGCTTGCTCTGCTGGACCTGATCCTTCGCGGCGGTGAGCGCCGCCCGGTTCTTCGCCGGGACGAGATTGAGGTGGTCGAGCAACGCTTCCACAGTTCCGAACTTCTGGACGAGCGCACTGGCCGTTTTCTCACCAATGCCGGGCACACCGGGGATGTTGTCGCTCGTGTCGCCGCGCAGGCTCTTGTAGTCGGGAAGCTGCGCTGGATCGAACCCGAAGCGCTCGCGGACCTTCGCTTCGTCGTACACCACCGTCTCGGAGATCCCGCGGCTGGTGACCATGACGCGCACGCGGTCGTCAACGAGCTGGAGCGTATCCAGGTCGCCGCTGACGATCAACACCTCAAGCCCTTCGGCCTCAGCCCTGCGGGCGATCGTGGCGATCACATCTTCCGCCTCGAAGCCGTCGGCCTCGAACACGGGAATTCGCAGCGCCTCCAGCACCTGTTTGGTCAGGCCGATCTGCGGCCGCAGGTCGTCCGGCATAGCTGCGCGGTGGGCCTTGTACTCAGTGTACTCCACGTGACGGAAGGTGGGCGCCGGGCGATCGAAGGCGGCGGCAATGTAGTCGGGCCGTTCTTCCTCGAGGACTTTGAGCAGCATCGAGGTGAAACCGTACACCGCATTGGTGGGGCGGCCATCCAACGTCGTGAGGTACGGCAGGGCGAAGAAGGCACGATAGATGAGGCCGTTACTGTCGAGGAGCACCAGCTTGGCGGGCACGCGCATCACCGTCCGAACCGTAGTATAGCAGGCGGTGATGCGCGTCCTCCCACCTCCCGGCCTGCATAAGAAGAACCCCGTGCGATGGCAAAAGGGCGGCGTCCCGTCTTCTTTAGATCGGCCGATCCGGCCGCCGAATCGAGCGTCGCACTACCATCCAGCCAACCAGACCAAGCAGGGCCAGCGGCAGCAGGGACGCGGCGAACGCGACGAGTCCCTCCACCGCCGTCAGCATCTGGACCACGGTGGCAAGAAACGCGTGCTGGATTCGCGCGATGCTTCGGTCGATGTCCCAGAAACCGCCTGGGGCCTTCTTGGGCTTCTCGTGAACGTCGGCCTGAACCGTCGCCATCTCGACTTTGCTCGACAGGAACCGCATCCGGCCGGTCAGACGCTCGATCTCGCCGCGCACGCGGGTCACTTCCTGCTCAATGGCCATCAGGTCCGGAATCTTCGTGGCCTTATCCATGAAGGTGAGCAGGCGGGCCTCCTGCCGCTCGAGGTTGCGAACGCGCGCCTCCAGGTCGATGTACTCCTCGGTGACGTCCTGGCCCGTAATCTGCCGGCTCTGGACGGTCCCAAGCCGCTCGACCTGGCTCACGACATCGCCGAAGCGCGCGGCCGGCACGCGGAGGACGAAGGTCCCGCGCGGGGCGCCGCCCTCTTCGGCGTAGGACGAGTCGGCCACGAATCCCCCGGCGCCCTCGGCGATCGCCAGCAACCGCCGGGCCGCGTCGTCGAACTTGTCGACCTCGACGGCCACCTGCCCGGTCCGGATCACCCGGCGCAGCGGGTTGACCTCGCCTGCAGGCGTGACTTGCTGCGCAGTACGTCCGGCGTCGGCGGGCGCCGCCGGCTCGGGTACTGGTTCGGCAGCGTTGCGGGGAGCGCTCTTCGCAACATCGATGCGGGTCGCACGACCGGCAACGCCGACGGCCCGGCTCCGCGGCGTGGGGGCGATCTCCCGGATGAGGTTCACCGCGAAGATGCCGACCAGCACCACCGCCGTGGCCGCAGCCACGGTC
>JBGPLF010000189.1:0-8193 GCA_041486265.1 bacterium | reverse complement strand
CTGCATTGCGACGGACGAGCAGATCGACGAACTGGAGCGGGTTATCGGCGATCCCTATGTTCCCGGCGACCTGGAGAGCCAGAGCCGGTTTCTCGCACAAAACAAACTCTTTCACCTCGCGGTGGCGCGGCTGACCGGCAATCAGCGCCAGGCTGCCGTCCTCGATCGCCTGATCGATGACCTCGAGCGGCTCTTTCACCTTGGTCTGGACGTCAGGGACCGGGCGGCCGGCATGGTACGTGAGGATGAGGACCTGGTGGCCGCGATCCGGGCCCGGGATCCTGACGCCGTCACCCGCGCCATCGAGGTGCAGATCGAGACCTCGCGGCAGATGGTGCTGGAAGGAATCCTGGGCGGTGCCCTCTCGGCCCAGGTTGGGTAGGCAGGCAGGTTACGCAGGAGGTTGGTAACGATGGACGCGGCGTGGATTGAGCGAGTCCGGCGCGAGATTGTCGGTATTGATGCGACGGTGCCGCTGCTCGGCGGCGAGGTTCGCCCCTACATCAATTTGGATAACGCGGCGACCACGCCCGCGCTGCGGAGCGTGCGCGACGCGGTCGACACGTTCCTCGAGTGGTACAGCAGCGTCCACCGCGGCACCGGGTTCAAGTCGCGGTTGGCCACGCACTGGTATGAGGAAGCCCGCAGGACGGTCCTGCGCTTCGTGGGCGGCGATCCCGCTCGGCACGTCGTGGCGTTTGTGCGCAACACCACCGAGGGCATCAACCTGCTGGCGCACCGCATCCTGACCGCCGATCCGCAGGCTGTCGTGCTGACGTCCACCATGGAGCACCATTCTAACCTGCTGCCCTGGCGCCGGGCCGGGCGGGTGATGCATCTCGACGTGGACGAGGAGGGGGCCGCGCGCGAGGACGACCTCGACCGGCAGTTGCGCGCCGCCGGTGGCCGGGTGCGGCTCGTGGCGCTCTCCGGCGCGTCGAATGTCACCGGGGTGGTCCCGCCGATTCACCGTCTCGCCGCCGTCGCGCACAACCACGGCGCCCTTTTCGTGGTGGACGGCGCGCAACTCGTCGCGCACCGGCGCGTGCGGATGGGCGCGGCCGACGACCCCGGCCGCCTCGACGCCCTGGTGTTCTCCGGTCACAAGGTCTACGCGCCCTACGGCTGTGGCGCCGTGGTTGCGCTTCGGACGCTGTTCGAGCACGGCGCGCCGATGCTCGTCGGCGGCGGGATGATCCGCAGCGTCACCCTTGAAGAGGCGGATTGGAGCGATCCGCCCGAGAGTGATGAGGCGGGATCGCCCAACGTGGTCGGGGCCGTGGCGCTGGCCGCGGCGCTGCGCGCCCTCAGTGTCTTCACGATGGAGGCGATCGAGGCGCACGAGGCGGACCTCACGAGGTACGCCCTACGCGGCCTTACCGGAATTCCCGGCCTCACGCTCTACGGCCCGCGGGACCCGGACCGTCTGGACCGGCTGGGAGTCCTCACGTTCAATCTGGAGAAGCAGCCGCACGCCCGTGTCGCGGCCATCCTGGGGTATGAGCACGGCATCGGTGTCCGGAGCGGCTGCTTCTGCGCGCACCCGCTCTTATACCATCTGCTGCACCTCTCCGACGCCGAGGTGTCGGCGTATCGCCGCAAGATGCGCTCGAACATCCATGCAGGCGTTCCTGGCGCCGTGCGCGCCAGCTCCGGCATCTACAACACTCATGAGGATGTCGACGCCCTGGTGCACGCGCTGCAGGCCGTCGCGGCAGGGGATGTGGCCGGCTCCTATGAAGAAGACCCTGTTTCCGGGGAGTTCGTGCCGGCCGAGGATCGCGCGCGTACCACTGAGGCGTTCGATCTGGACCGCTACCTCCCAGCGCTGCCCGGAGAAATCGTCAGGAGCCGGTGAGCCCTCGATGATCATCAGATGAGCAGCAATGGATGACATTCTGACGCGTCTTGCGCGCGTCGCGCCCTCCACGCTCGGCCACTTTCTCGATGAGGGCTTCCTTGATCCTGAGATCCGGCCTGTCTTTCGCCCCGTCAAGCTGGCTGGTCGCGCCTTCACCGTCAGCGCCCCACCCAGGGACAACGGCATCTACCGCCGCGCGATCCGCGAGGTTCCGCCGGGCGATGTGATTGTCATCCACCGGAACGGCGACCAACGGCACGCCTCCTTTGGGGGACTGTTGGGCCTGGCGGCGAAAAACCGGGGGGTGGCCGGCGTGGTGCTTGATGGGCCGGTGGCCGATCTCGTTGAGATCACTGAACTGCGTCTTCCGGTCTTTGCCCGGGGTGTCTCCGCGCTGACGACGCGCCGCCTGAACCTCGGTGGTGCCGTCGGCGAGCCGATCCGCTGCGGCGGCGTCCACGTGGCGCCGGGCGACTACGTCCTGGCCGACGACGATGGCGTCCTGATCATCCCCGCCGCGCAGGTCGAGGCGGTCCTGGAGCGAGGTCTGAGGGCCACACAACGTGAGGCTGAGATGCGGGACTATCTCCTCTCGGGAAAAACGTTGGACGAGATTGACACGATTCGCCAGGAGGGAGTGCGATGAGACGGTTCCTGACGGTGCTCGTGCTGGTGGCTCTGGTCGGCGGCATGGCGGCGGCCTCGTCGGCAGGGCCCGCCGCGCCGATTCCGCCAAAGCGCGGGGGGACATTGGTCTACGGGCTCTCCACCGATCCTCCGGATCTCGAGCCGCACATCAACTCCGGCGCCAGCAACGGCACCATCAAGATGGCCGTCTACGAAGGACTGGTGAAGTACTGGACCGGCGGGCAGATCGTCCCGGCCCTGGCTGAGCGGTGGGGCTTCGTGGGCCAGACCCAGATCGTCTTTCACCTGCGCAAGGACGTCAAGTTCCACAACGGCGACCCGCTGACCGCGGACGATGTGAAGTTCTCGCTGGACCGTCTCCTCGATGCGCGAACCGGCGCATCGCTGCGGGGCAGCCTCAGCATCATCCAGTCCGTGGACGTCATGGATCCCCTGACGGTCAAGGTCACGCTGCGGCAACCCTTCTCGCCGCTGCTCGCCTACCTGGCCCAGCCGTATTCGGCGATCGTCAGCCGCAAGTTCGTTCAGGGCGGCGCCAATCTGCGTTCGACGATGATGGGCACCGGCCCGTTCAAGTTCGTCTCATGGGAGCCGGGCCGGCTGGTGAAGGTCGTGCGCAATCCCGACTACTGGCAGAAAGGCCTGCCCTACCTCGATGGGATTGACTTCGTGCCCTTCGCCGACGACCAGACGCGGCTGACGGCCCTGCGGGCTGGCGACATCATGATCATGGACTTCACACCGCAGGAGCAGATGAACGCCATCGATCACGATCCTCGCCTGAAGCTGTACGCCGATGTCGGGATCTTCATGTGCATCATCTTCAACACGTCGCGCAAGCCGTACGACAATCAGAAACTGCGGCAGGCGATCGCCTACGCCATCGACCGTGATGCCGTGGTGAAGACGATCTTCGACGGCCGCGGCCGCGCGATCACGGGCGACGTCATCCCCAAAGGCTGGTGGTCATTCAACGAAGGCCTGGAGAACAAGTACCCCTACAACCCTGAGAAGGCGAAGACGCTGCTGCGCGAGGCCGGGTATCCCAACGGACTGCAAATCACTGTGCTGGCGCCGATCACCTACAGTTTGCACACCCGGACATCCCAGGTGCTGCAGGCGCAGCTCGCCAAGGTCGGGATCCAGGTCCAGCTCGAGCTGCCGGAGTGGCCCGTGGTGCTCAACCGCCACAACAACGGCGACTACGCTGTGGAAGTGCGAGGTCTGACCGCGTCGATCAACGACCCCGACTTCCTGTCCGATTTTTACCAGTCGGATCGGATCTCCTATGCGAAGCAGGTCGGATTCAAAGACGACCAGCTCGACCAGTGGCTCGGCCAGGCCCGGGTGATCAACAACCAGACGCTCCGCAAGTCGCTCTACGCGAAGATCGGCGACCGCGCCCTCGACCTGGCGCCGTGGATCTATATCGCCTGGGGTGATCAGGGTGAGGCGGCGCGCTCCTACGTGAAAGGCTACACGCACTGGCCGGGACCGCTGGGCCGTTACTCGGGCTACTCGCTCTTGGAGACCTGGCTCGACCGCTAGCCGGAGATCACGTTGGGCGGATATCTGATCCGCCGGCTGCTCGCGGCGCTGGCATTGGCGCTTGCCGTGGCGACGGTTGTCTTCTTGCTCCTGCGGCTGGTGCCGGGGGACGTCGTCACGGTGATGCTCGGGGAGAGCGACCCCTCGCCCGAGAAGGTGACGGCGCTGCGGCACCAGCTTGGCCTGGACCGGCCGCTGCTCGTGCAGTACGCGACCTGGCTGGGCCGCGCGGTTCGGGGCGACTTCGGCGACGCGTTCCTGTCCGGCCGGCGGATCAGCACCGACCTGGCCGCCCGCATCCCGCGCTCGCTGGAACTCGGCGGCATCGCGCTGGTGCTCGCGGTGCTCCTTGGAATTCCCCTGGGCGCGCTGTCGGCCCGCCGTCCCGGCGGCGCGCTCGACCTGCTCGTGGGGGGCGTTGCGGTGCTCGGCCTGACCCTCCCCTCATTTGTCATAGGGATGCTGTTCGTTTTGCTCTTCGGACTGGTACTGCACTGGTTTCCCGCGACGGGGTTCGTGGACTTCAGCACCGACCCGGTCGGCCACCTTCGCCACGTGGTCCTGCCGGCCGTCACGCTGGCGCTCACCATCATTCCCGTCGTGATGCGGATGACCCGCGCCAGCATGCTCGACACGCTGCACCAGGATTACGTCCGCACCGCTAGGAGCAAGGGCCTGGCCGAGCGGACGGTCATCGGCAAGCACGTGCTGCGCAACTCCCTGATCCCCGTCATCACCGTGATCGGGCTGCAGGCCGGTACGCTGCTCGGCCGCATCGTCCTGATTGAGTACATTTTCAACTGGCCCGGCCTGTCCAGCCTGTTGCTCACCGGGGTCAACCAGCGGGATTACCCGCTGGTGCAGGCCGTGGTCCTGGTGATCGCCGTGGCCTTCGTCCTGATCAACCTGCTGGTTGACGTGGCCTACGGCCTCGTGGACCCGCGCATACGCGTGGCCTGATGCGGCCGCTGAACGTCCGGCTCATCATCGGGGGCGTCACGATCGCCACGCTCATCGCGGCGGCGCTGCTCGGGCCGCTGCTGGCCCCGGCAAACCCGCTGGAGATGACGCCCGATCTGCTCGCCGGTCAATCGCGGGCCCATCCGCTGGGGACAGACTCCTTCGGCCGCGACGTGCTCTCCCGGCTGCTGTACGGCGCGCGCATCTCGCTGCTGATCGCCGGGCTGTCCGTGCTTATCGCTTCGACCGGTGGTACCCTCCTCGGGTTGATGAGCGCGTCGTTTCGGGGCACGGTGGACTGGATCGTCATGCGCTCCATGGACGTCATCCTGGCCTTTCCGCCCATCCTTCTGGCGATCGCGGCGGTCACCTTCTTCGGATCGGGCTTGGTGAAACTGGCACTCGTGATCTCCATCCTCTACACGCCGACGTTCGCCCGGCTGGCCTACGGCAGCGCCCTCGGCGTGACGAAGACCGAATATGTGGAGGCGGCCAGGGCGCTGGGTGGTTCGGGATGGCATCAGATGTTCCGACACATCCTGCCGAATGTCGCCGGCCCGATCATCGTGCAGTGCTCGCTGTCGCTTGGGTTTGCTATTCTGGTGGAGTCAGGCCTGAGCTTCCTGGGCCTGGGCGTGCTGCCCCCCACAGCCACCTGGGGACGGATGGTCAGCGAGAGCCGCAACTATGTGGAGCGCGAGCCGCTGCTGCTCATCTGGCCGTCGGTGGCAATTGCAATGGCGATCGGTTCGTTCAATCTCTTGGGCGACGGACTGCGCGACGCCCTTGACCCGCACTTGAAGGGGACGCGCCGCCGGCAGGTTGGCGCCCGCACGCGGTCGGATCGGGTCGGTGCTCTGTCGAAGGCGTGATACGTGATCGAGGAGGGACGCACGATGCGCGTAGGACTGGCACAGTATGGGGCGACGTCCGACAAGGCGGCAAATCTGGCGAAGGCGCTGGAGGTCGCCGCGGACGCGGGGCGGCGGGGCGTGGACCTGCTCGTGTTCCCTGAAGTCTACATGTACCGGCGGCCGAACGATTCGGCGATCGCGCCGGCCGAGATCGCCGAGGATCTGGACGGGCCCTTCATGAGCGCGGTCTCGCGGGCGGCGGTGGAGCACCGGCTCCACCTGGTGATGGGGATGTCGGAGCGCGCGCCGGGCGAGTCCTACCGGGCCTACAACACGGCGGTCCTGATCTCGCCGGAGGGCCGTCGCCTGGCCGTCTATCGCAAGGTGCATCTCTACGACGCCTTCGAGGGTGAGGAGTCGCTGCGCATCGTCCCGGCCAACGATCCGCCTCCCGTGGTCGACACCGCGCTCGGCCGCATCGGGCTGCAGATCTGCTACGATGTCCGGTTTCCCGAATGGTCGCGGCTGCTGGCGCTCCGGGGCGCCGAGTACATCGCGATGCCCACGAGTTGGGTCTCCGGTCCGATGAAGGAAGAACACTGGATCATCCTCGTGCGCGCCCGCGCCATCGAGAACACCGTCTGGATGCTCGCCGCCGACCAGGTGCTGCCGGACCGCATCGGCCGGTCGCTGGTCGTCGATCCGATGGGCGTGGTCGTCGCCGAAGGTGGCGAGGGGCCGGGCCTTATTGTCGCCGATCTCGATCCTGACCGGCTGCGGCGGGTGCGCGAGAAGAATCCGGCGCTGGCGCACCGCCGGCCCGGTCTCTACGGCCTGCTGGCCGGAGAGCCGGTGCGTCCGCGGTCCTGACCGATGAGCCGCCCGTCCTGGGACGAGTACTTCTCGCGCATGGCCGAACTGGCAGCGAGCCGGTCGACCTGCCTGCGCCGGCACGTCGGCGCCGTCATCGTCAAGGACCGCATGGTTCTCTCGACCGGCTACAACGACACGCCACGCGGGATTCCCAACTGCGGCGACGGCGGCTGCGCGCGGTGCGCCAGCGACGCGCCCACCGGGGTGGGGCTCGACACCTGCCTGTGCATCCACGCGGAGCAGAATTCGATTGTCCAGGCAGCTTATCACGGGGTCAGCATCAACGGCGCGAGCATCTACGTCACGCACCAGCCGTGTCTGACGTGCGCCAAGATGATCCTCAACGCGGGGATCCGGCGCGTCGTGTTCACCGGCGACTATCCGGACCAGGTGGCTCGGGAGATGCTCCAAGCCGCAGGGGTTGAACTCGTCCGCATGATGTGATAGACTAACGCGCAAGTCGACATAGTTGCGTCTACCGAAGCGGGCGATGCCAACTAGGGCCTTGCCCGTTTCATGTGTCCGCGGTGTTTGTCCCAACCAGGGCTGGGTGGAACCGGTGGGCACGCGCAGGATGCCGGCTCAAACCCGGTCCGGGTTTCCCCCGGATCCAACTTGGAGGTACGTACAATCTCGACATCTATTCTCGAGACCGCGTTCGGCGGCCTCGTTACCCGCCCGGAAACCATCCGGGTGCTATCCCGCTTGGGGTGGACCGAACCCACTCCGATTCAGTTGAAGGTCATTCCCAAATTGGCCGCCGGGCACGATGTGGCCGGCCAGGCGCAGACCGGATCCGGCAAGACCGGCGCGTTCGTGATTCCTATGATTGAGCGCCTCGACCGCGAGAAGCGCAGCGTCCAGGCGCTGATCCTGGCCCCAACCCGTGAGCTGGCCCTGCAGATCTCGGAAGTTGTGCGCGAGTTCGGCGGCCCCAGGGTCAAAGTGGCAACGCTCTACGGCGGCCAGCCGATCGAACGGCAGTTGACGGCGTTACGCGGCGGCGTGCAGGTGGTCGTGGCGACGCCCGGACGGCTGCTTGATCACCTCGAACGGCGTACGGTGAGACTCGACGGGGTGCAGTTCCTCGTCCTGGACGAGGCCGACCGGATGCTCGACATGGGCTTCCTGCCCGACGTTGAGCGGATCATCCGGCAGACGCCCGCGACGCGCCAGACCTCATTGTTCTCGGCGACGCTGCCCGATGCGGTCAGCGGCATCGCGATGAAGCACATGCGGAACCCGGTGTGGATCAAGGTCCTCACGCCGACCCCGACAGTCGACACCGTCACCCAGTACTATCTCGAGGTCGCGGAGCAGGACAAGGTCCGGGCGCTGCGGCTGCTGCTGACCAGCGGCGATGTGCCGTCCGCGCTCGTCTTCCGGCGGACGCGGCGGGGCGTCGACCGACTGGCCAGGATCCTGAAAGAGCGGGGGCAGGTCGTCGAG
>JBGPLF010000188.1:0-8223 GCA_041486265.1 bacterium | reverse complement strand
GACCAATTCCAGGAAGGGCGACGGAGGGGCGCTGTGAGGCGCAGGCTCTGGGAGGTACTGTCGGCCGGCGACGTCGGCTTTGCCCTGGCGATCATCTTGCTCGGCGCCGGCATGTTGGCGGCCACCCTCACCGTCCCGGATCGTTCCTCGTCGGCGCCCATCGTCTTTCTCACCCTGGCGGCCGTGGCGGCCAACGCGCTCAGCATTCCGACGACGGCGGGTGGGTTTCAAACCTTCGGTCCGGCGGTAGCCGCCGCCGGCCTCACCTTCGTCGGAGCGCCGGTGACCGCGCTGGCAATGGCCATCGGGGCCCTGATCGGCCAGGGGTTGCTGCGCCGGCGCCGGCTGATTGGAACATGCTACTACGCCAGCCAGTGGGTCCTGGCCACGCTCGCCGCTGGGGCCGTCGCACACTTGATGAATCCCCGGCATGCCATCTGGACGCAGGCCATCTTCATGGGGGAGATCGACGCGGGCTTCACCGTGGCGATGGCGGGCGCGGCCGCTGCGTTCGTCTCCGTCTCGGCCACGCTGGGGAGCTGGCGCATCACCCACGACCGCCGCACGTCGTTCGTGGGCGTGCTGGGAGCGACCATCGCGTTCGAGGCCGTCAACACTGTCGTCCTGTTCGCACTCGGCACAATCGCCGGGCTGGTGGGAACCGGCGCCTTGCCGCGGTCGGCGCTCTTCACCACACTGCCGGTCGTTCTGGTCGGCGTGGCGCTGCTGGTGTATGCTAATCATCGCCAGGTCGCCGCCGAACTCGAGGTTCTCTACGCGACGATCGCCGAGTTGAGCCGCACCGTGTCCGTCGGCGAGATCGTGCAGACGGTCGCCGCCGGCCTGGATCGGCTGGTCGCGCCCGACATCTCGACGATCTCGCTGCGGCGGCCCGGCGAGGCGGAAACAACTATCGCCCATTACCGCGGCCCGGGCGGCACAGAGTTTGCCCGGCAGTTCGAACCCACCGGACTGGCCGAGCAGGCGATACGCACGGGCCGCCCGGTGCGGGTGGGCGATTATGAGCGCGATGCGCGCCGCAACCCGCGGGTCGAAGTCCTCTTCGGACCAGGCGTTATCCGGTCGGCCCTGGTCGTCCCGATGGCCGCCGGGGGAGAGGTCTGGGGCGTGATCGCGCTCATCAAGGGTGCGCGTCACCATTTCACGGCCCGCCACGAGCGCCTCACGACCGCGCTAGCCGGGCAGGCCGCGCTGGCGATCCGGAATGCCCATCTGCTGATGGATGCCCGCCGGCAGGCCGACCGTCTCGCAGCGCTGCAGCACGTCGGGCTGCTGGCCGGGACCAGCCTGGATCCTGATGAAGCCTACGAGCAACTGGTCGCGCGCGCGGCCGAGACCCTGGGGACAAAATACGCTTACCTTAGCCTGTTCGATGCACGCACCCGCGAACTCCGCGGGCAGGCCGTCCATGGGACCGATGCCGCCGGCTTCACCGTCCTGCGCGCTCGAATGGAGGGCGAGCCCGGCGCACTCTCCGAAGCGGTACGTGCAATCCGCGATCGGCGAACGGTCACCTGCGACGAGGCGCAGGTAGCGGCGAGTCCGTGCCCATCGCTGCGGGCGCTGTCCGATGCGCGCGGCGCCATCACGGCGCCGCTCCTGCGGCAGGGCCGTCCAGTTGGCGCACTCACGGTGGTCCACACCCAGCCCCGCCAGTTCACAGAGAACGAGGTCGCGGCCCTCGAGGCCATCGCCGCCCAGGGCGCGGTGATCATCGAGAACGCACGCCTCCACACGGTGACTGAAGTGCGGCTGCACCAGATGGAAGCCATGGTCGGCATTTTCCGCCGGCTGGGCGAGACGCTGGACCTGCACGGGGTCTTCAGCCTTGCCGTGGAGGGCGCGCGCGACATCCTGGGCGCCGACCGCTGCCTGTTGCTCGTCTGGGACGGCCGCGGGCCGATCACGGAGGTGCTTGCCGCCGGGCTGTCCGACGAGTTCATTGCCGCCATCAGGCAGCACGCACCGGCGACCATCGGGCGACACGTCGCGCAGGCGCCCCATCCCGTGATCGTGGCGAGTCTCTTGAGCGATCCTCGTCTCGGATCGCTGCGCGACGCCGTCGCGCGGGAACGCCTGAAGGCCGGAGCATTCTTCCCGCTACGCTCACAGGGTGAGTTCGTGGGCCTCCTGGCGTTCCTGGACGCCGGCGCGCGGGAGATGGCGGCCGATGAGGCGCGGCTGGCCGAGGTCTTCGCCGACCAGGTCTCGGTGGCGGTGCGGAACGACGTACTGCTGGCGCAGAGCGAGCACCGCCGGGACGAACTGGTTCTGCTGAACCGCATCGTTGGATCAGTGAGCGCGTCGCTGGATCTGCTTGAGGTCTTCCACACCGCGGCCGCGGAGCTGGCCGGCGCGCTGGGCGTCCCTCGTGTCAGTATCTACCGCGTGGAAGGGCCGCTGCTTCGGCTCGCCGCGCAGGTCGGGGCGTCCGACTCGATCGGCGAACTTCCGGTGACGGCGGACGTGATGGGGCGCGTGGTCCGAAACGGTCGGCCTGAATTCGTGCCAAATGTACGTGACGATCCCGACTATATCCTCAGCAGCTTCGACGTCACCAGCATGGCCGTCGTGCCGATCGCGCAGGATGGGGTCACCAGTGCCGTGCTCAAGGTTGAGGGTGTCGGTACGCGCCCCGTGACGCAGCCGATGTTCGAATTTCTCATCGCCTTCGCGCAGCAGTTGAGCGTCACCGCGCGCAATGCCTCGTACTATGAAGAACAGCGGCGCGCGCACGATGAGCTTCAAGTGCTCTACGAAGCGGCCAAGGCCGTCAGCGGGACCCTCGATCTGCGTACCCTGCTCGACAGCCTGGTCTCGGTCACGTGCCGCGCCTTCGGCTACGAGAACGGCGCGCTCTTCACGGTGGATCCGGACACTGGCGATCTGACCGTTGAGGCCGCCTACGGCCACCAGGAGTCGGTGATGGGGATGCGCCTTCCCGCCGGCGCCGGGATCGTGGGATGGGTGGCCCGCACGGGCACGCCGCTGATCGTCGACGACGTCCGCAGCGACTCGCGCTACCGGCAGGTGGACGACCGCACTCGATCCGAACTGGCGGTCCCGCTTATTGCTGAGGGCAAGGTGCTCAGCGTCTTCAACGTCGAGAGTTCGCGCCTTGCGGCGTTTGGCCCGCGGGACATGCGCCTGCTGACGACACTGGCCTCGTACGCGGTGGTGGCGATTCAGAACGCCCGCCTGTACGAACAGGCGCGACGTCTGGCGATCACCGACGGCCTGACCGAGCTGTACAATCACCGCTACCTGCACGAGGCGCTCGATCGCATCCTGGAGCGCGCCCGCCGCGACACGCAGCCGCTTGGGTTGATCATGCTCGAGATCGATCACTTCAAGCGCTATAACGACACCTACGGCCATCAGTGCGGGGACGAGGCGCTGCGCACCGTCGCGGGGCTGCTGCGCCGCGGCAGCCGGCCGTCGGACATTGTCGCGCGCTACGGCGGGGACGAGTTCATGGTCATCCTGCCGGTTGCGAACAAAGCGGCCGCCCATGAGACGGCGGAGCGGCTGCGGCGCGCCGTCGAAGCCTATCCGTTGATTCTGGGGGATGACGTCATCACCACGGTCACGCTGAGCGTGGGCGTGGCGTCGTTCCCCCAGGATGGGCGGACCGTGGACGCCCTCGTCGAGGCGGTGGACCGCGCTCAGTACATCGCCAAGCGCTCTGGCGGCAACAAGGTGCACGTTGCGCACGGACCCTAGGACGCGTTCCTTCAGGCGCCGCGAGTGAGTCTCGCCCTCGGACTGGTCGGTCTTCCCAACGCCGGCAAGTCCACGTTGTTCAACGCGCTGACGCGTGCCGGCGTGGCGGTGGCGCCGTATCCCTTTACGACGATCGATCCCAACCTGGGACAGGTGGCCGTCCCCGACGAGCGGCTGCAGGCGCTGGCCGAGGTCATCAAGCCGGCCCGCGTCGTGCCCGCGGCGATTCGATTCATCGACATCGCCGGGCTCGTGCGCGGTGCCTCCAAGGGCGAGGGCCTGGGCAACCGCTTTCTGGCGCACATCCGCGAGGTGGACGCGGTCGTCCACGTGGTCCGCTGCTTCGCGTCCGGTGAGGTGGCGCGGGCCGAGGGCGAGCTCAATCCGGTGCGCGACGCCGAGATCGTCGAAACGGAAATGGCGCTCGCCGATCTGGAGACCGTCGAACGCGCCCGCGCGGCCGCATCAGCCCGGGCCAAGACCGGCGATGCGCACGCGCGCGAGCAAGTTGCGGCACTCCAGCACCTCGAGGCGGGTCTGGCCCAGGGCATCCCGGTGCGGCGGCAGACGGTAGAAGAGCCAGCGCGCGAGATCGTGCGCGAGCTGCGGCTGCTCACAGCCAGGCCGGTGATCTACGCCGCGAACGTTGACGAGCGCGACCTGCCTGACGGCGGTCCGCTGGCCGCGTCGCTACGCGCACTGGCCGACCGCCAGGGTGCGGGATTCGTCGCGCTGGCGGCGAGGCTGGAGGCGGAATTGGGCGACCTGCCCCCCGAAGATGCTGCGGCATACCTGGGCGCGGTGGGGCTCAGCGAGCCGGGCCTGCCCCGACTGATCCGGGCGTGCTTCGCGTTGCTCGCCCTCGTGAGCCTTTTTACAGTCCTCTCGGATGAAGTGCGGGCCTGGCCCGTGCCGCGCGGGACGGCGGCCGTTGACGCCGCCGGCCGCATCCACACCGACATGCACCGCGGGTTCATCCGGGCCGAGGTGATCCCCTGGAACGTCCTCGTCTCACACGGGAGCCTGCACGCGGCGCGCGAGCATGGCGCGACCCGCACCGAGGGACGCGACTATCTCGTTGCCGACGGGGACGTGATCACCTTCCGCTTTGCGGTGTGAGCATGTCGCTGCAGGCACTTCATTTGCCTCCCCCCCGTACTTGTGCCGCCCCCCTGCCGATGATACAATTGGCGACGCTTGCAGAACGCGCGAAAGATTGGCCGCGCGTTCCTCCTGCCCTCCACCGATGCCCATCGCGATGGAGGGCCGCGGGCGCAACGCCCTCCAGACCTGGCAAGCCGGGTCTGGAAGTCCACAGGAGGAGGGGAAGCAGTGCCCAGTTACGACCTCGTCTATATTGTGAGGCCCGACCTCGAGACCGAGGCGATCAACTCGATTGTCGAACGGGCCCATCAGCGTCTCCTTGACCAGGGCGCAACCATCGAGCACAACGATCTCTGGGGGAAGCGCCGGTTGGCTTACCCGATCCAGCGGTACCGGGAGGGCTACTACGTGTTCACCCGGTTTGCAGCGTCTGGCGATCGTATTCCTGAGATCAGGCGTGGTCTGAAGATCGTCGAGAACGTGCTGCGCGCCTCGATCACGGTCGCCGTCGGCTCCGTCGCGCCACCCAAGACCGCTCAACCGGCCACGCCGCCCGCGCCGGTCTCGGCCCCTGCGCCTGCATCGCCGCCATCCGGTGCGCCTGCGCCTGACGCTCCCCAGCCCGAGTCAGCGCAGCTCGAGTAGCCGCAAGAGTGGATCGAGTCAAAGGGAGGGAGTGCTGTGCTCAATCGGATTATTCTCATCGGCCGGCTCACCCGTGATCCCGAGCTGCGCTACGTCCCTAGCGGGCATGCCGTTGCGTCCTTCACGCTCGCGGTGGATCGCCCCTTTGCCAATCAGCAGGGCGAGCACGACACGGACTTCATCGATATCGTGGCCTGGCGTAAGCTTGCTGAGCAGGTCAGCCAGCATCTGAGCAAGGGTCGGTTGGTCGCCGTGGAGGGCCGCCTGCAGATTCGTTCCTACGAGACGCAGGATGGTCAGAAGCGCCGGGTCGCTGAGGTCGTTGCCGATGGTGTCCGTTTCCTCGACCGGAAGGCCACCGGTGTGCCGGCCGGAACGACGGCGCAGGGCGAAGAGTTTGCCGAAGAGGCCGAGCAGGACGTGCCGTTCTAAGTGAACCCGGGGAAGGCCAGATTGTTCCCGCTTTGTTGACGGAGGTCCAGTATGGCAGAGATCGAGAGAGGCAGGAAGCAGTGGCGCGGGCGCAGGCCCAAGCGCAAGAACTGCGCCTTTTGCGTCGAGAAAGTAAAGCAAATAGACTTCAAAGATGCGCTCCGCATCCGCCGGTTCGTAACCGAACGCGGGAAGATTCTCCCACGGCGCGTGTCTGGGAACTGCGCGAAGCACCAGCGGCTGCTTGCGGTTGCGATCAAACGCGCGCGCGAACTCGCGCTGCTCCCCTATACCGGGGAGTAAGGGGGACGGTCTGCCCGAACCAGGGAGACACGTTCGCCTTCCGCGCACATGCCCGCCGGCCGCATTCGGACGCAGGGTCTGACCGAGGGCGCGATCCTCGCCGCCCTTGTGGCGGTGCTTGCCGTCGCGACCCACTACATCCCATTGATCGGTATTGCAACGGCCTACCTGTGCCCGCTGCCCCTGGCGGTCCTCGTGATTCGGCATGGGTTCCGGGTGGCGGCGCTGGCCGCCGTCGTAAGCATCCTCGCTGCGATCACCATCGCGGGACCACTGGCCGGTCTCTCGATCCTCATCCTGTACGCGCCGATCGGGATTGTACTGGGTATCGGGGCGCGTCAGCACTGGACTGCCGAACGGGTCGTGGGCACCGCAACTCTGGTCAGTGTCGTTTCGCTATCGTTGAGCTTTCTCGGTCTCACGGGGGGCGAGGCGCTCAGCATGGCCGAGATGTCCAAGACCATGGAGCGCAGCGTGGACATGTCGGCCGGTCTGTACGCCCGCATGGGGTTACCGCAGGCGCAGATCGACGCCATCTCCCAGCAGATGCGGGACTTCGCTCGTCTGCTTCCCTACTTGCTCCCGGCGATGCTCGTACTCGGGGCCGCGGTCGCGGCATGGTTGAACTACGAGGTGGGCCGCCGCGTGCTCGACCGCTTCGGATATCGGCTGCCCACCCTGCCACCGATGCGCACCTGGCGCCTGCCGGCGCCGGCTGTGTGGCTGGTGCCGCTGAGTTATTTGGTGATGGCCGCCGGCGCTCTGGCCAGCACGCATCATCTCCCAGTGTCGCAGGTCTTGCGTGAGCCTGTGGACGCGTTGCCGCCCCTGCTGCAGAGCATCGGTTGGAGCCTCACCATCGGAGTACAAATGCTGTTCAGCCTGCAGGGGGTCGTGGCCGGTTGGGTGATCCTCGGCAACTATGGATTTGGCCGGTTCGCCCAGATCATCGCCGTCGTCATGGTGATGGCGGTCCCGCTCCTCGGCCTGATCGTCTTCACGCTGGGGATCCTCGACTCGATGATGAAGGTTCGCGAGCGTTGGGGCTTTCCGCGTCCCGCGCCCCCGGGGGCCGGGGCATGAAGGTCATCCTGCTCAAGGACGTGCCCGGGACCGGCAAAACCGGGGCTATCTGCGAAGTCAAAGAGGGCCACGCGCGCAATTACCTCATCCCGCGGGGACTGGCGATGCCGGCCAGCGAGGGTGCCGTACGCGCGCTCGCGCAACAGCAGCAGACATCCCACCGGCGCGCCGAGCGCGCGCGCGCCGAGACGGTCGGGCAGGTGGAGCGTCTGCAGGGCCTGGTCCTGGAGATCCGGGGCAAGGCGGGCGAGGGTGGGAAACTCTTCGGATCGGTCACCTCGCAGCAGATCGCCGATGCGCTCTCCAAACGGGGTTTTGCCATCACGCGGAAACAGATCGAACTTGACGAGCCCATTCGCGTGGAAGGTTTCTATCGGGTGCCCATCCGCGTCGCGCCGGGCGTAGTTGTCCACGTCGACCTCAACGTGATCGGCATCCGCTAGCGGCGCCGGCACTCGCCAGGAGATCCCGGGCTCGCCCCCAGACCCGGTATCCGCATCGGAACTCGCCGGGGGGTTGTCCACAGCCTGACCACTGGTTTTCCCCCGAGAATTCCCGAAAGTTCGGCGCTTGTCCACAGGTCATCCCAAAGGAACTTCACAGGCGCGTGCCCAACCACCGTAGGTAGAGTGAATCCGTCGCTGCGTCCTTGACATACCGTACATTTGTTCGATAGTATAAGGTGGCCAAAATACCGTACAGGAGTTCGCTATGAGTATCGGCCCGTCGGTCGAACGCGTGCCGCCGCAGAATCTGGAGGCCGAGCAGAGCATCCTGGGCTCGATGCTCCTGGAGCGCGACGCCATCGCCCGCGTCGTTGAGCTGGTTAGGCGGGAAGATTTCTACCGCGACGCCCACCGTCGGATCTTCGAGGTTGTCACCGAACTCTTCGAGCGGGGCGAGCCGGCCGAT
>JBGPLF010000187.1:0-8235 GCA_041486265.1 bacterium | reverse complement strand
GGTCCTACCGGATGTGCCCGTCACGCTTTCCCACGAACTGACGCGCGAGTGGCGTGAATACGAAAGGTGCTCGACGGCGGTGCTGAACGCCTATGTCCAGCCGCTCATGAGCACCTACCTGGCCGGCCTCGACGACGCGCTGAGCGCGCGCAGGATTCAGGGACCGCGGCACGTGATGCAGTCCAACGGCCGCGTGACGACGTTCGTCGGCGCCGCCAGGCATCCGATCACGCTGGTGGAGTCGGGGCCCGTTGCCGGCGTGATCGGCGCGGCCACTGCGGCAGCGGCGCTGGGGATCTCCGACCTCATCAGCCTCGATATCGGAGGCACGACCGCCAAGGCGTCGCTGATCAGGGCCGGGCGGCCGGCACTGCACACGGACTATTACATCGAGCGCGACCGCGTGCGGTCGGGCTATCCCCTCAAGATCCCGACGGTGGATATTGTCGAGGCCGGCGCCGGCGGCGGTTCGATCGCCCGGCTGGACGCCGGCGGACGCCTGCTGGTCGGCCCGCAGAGCGCGGGAGCGGATCCCGGTCCGGCCTGCTACGGGCGCGGCGGGGCTGATCCCACCGTGACGGATGCCTTCTTGGTGACCGGCGTGCTCGACCCTCAATACTTCCTCGGGGGAACCCTCCCACTGCGCGCCGAGGCCGCCCTGGAGGTCTACGAGCGGCTGGCGCACTCGCTTCGCGCGAGCGTCGAAGAGACCGCGCTCGGCGTCATCCGCCTGGCCACCACGAACATGGCGAACACGCTGCGTCTGGTCTCCGTGCACCGCGGCCACGACCCGCGCGATCTCGCGCTGCTGGTCATGGGCGGCGGCGGACCGATGCATGCGTCCGTCCTGGCCCGGGAAATGGGTATGCGCCTTGTGATCGTGCCGCCGCGTGCCGGGGTGTTTTCGGCGTTCGGAATGCTCCACGCCGACATCGGGCTTGACCTCATCCGCACCAGGCTGCTCCGGCTCGGCGATTCCGGCGCCCGGACGACCATCACCACGGTCTTTGACGAGATGGCTGCCGACGCCCGCGACGCGCTGGCCGCTTCCGGTGTGGACGAGAGGGGCGCGGTGTTCTCGCTGTCGCTGGACATGCGATACAAAGGGCAGGAACATACGGTCGAGGTCGGTGTCCCGCCCGACGGCGATCCCGCGGTGCTGACAGCGCAGTTCCATAAGGCCCACGAGCGCCGGTACACGTTCCGACTCGCCGATCCCGTTGAAGTGGTGAACTTCCGCCTGGCGGCCGTGGTGGCGCAGTCCCGGCCTGCGCCTGCGAGGGCGCAGCCGTCTGCGGCCTTCGAGCCTGTCGGGTATCGGTCCGTGCGGTTCGCCTCGGCTGCTGTGCGCACGCCGATCTTCCGCCGCGACGTGCTGGGCGCGGGCGCGGCGATCGACGGGCCGGCCATTGTCGAGGAGGCTGCCACGACAACGGTCGTCCTGCCCGGCGACCGCCTGGCGGTGGACGCTTCCGGCAGCCTGCTGATCCACGTCGGAGGAGATCAATGATGGATCTTTTCACCCTGGAGATCATTCAGAACGGCTTCATCGCCGCAGCTGAGGAGATGTTCCTGGTGTGGGGCCGCACGGCCAAGAGTCCCGTCATCTACGAGGTGCTGGACTACGGCTGCGGCATCACCGACTGGCAGGGCGAGTTGATCGCCATCGCCGCCGGCATCCCGACCTTCCTCGGGACGCTCGACCTGGCGACCCGCGAGGCCATCGAGCGCCACAGCCCCAACGGCTTCGAGGAAGGGGACATCATTATCAGCAACATCCCGTACCGGAGCGGCACGCACCTCAACGATGTGACGCTCATCATGCCGGTCTTCGCCGGCGGACGACTGCTGGCGTTCGCGGCGAGCAAGGGCCACTGGAGCGAGATCGGCGGGATGCACTTCGGAAGCTGGTCACCGTCATCTACCGAGATCTATCAGGAAGGGCTGCAGTTTCCGGCGGTCAAGCTGTTCCGCGCCGGGAGACCCAACGTCGATCTCATCGACGTCATCCGCCAGAACGTACGCACGCCCGACCTCACGTTGGGTGACATGGAGGGGCAGATCGCCTCCGTCCGGGTGGGCGCGGCGGCGATCGCGCGGCTGGTCTCGAGATACGGTGCCGACGCGGTCCGCGAGGCCATGGGACTCATCTGGCAGCGCGGCCGGCAACAGGCGCTGGCGGCGCTCGCCAGCATGCCGCACGGCACCTACGTCGCGGAGGACTGGATCGACGACGACGGCATCACGGACGATCCGCTGCAAGTATGCGTCCGGGTAGACCTCCGGCCCGACGGTGCGACTTTCGACTTCACGGGCTCGGCCCCGCAGGCGCGCGGGCCGATCAACTCCCCGTTCGGCGGGACGATCTCGACGTCCCGGGTAATCTTGAAGGCATTGCTCAACCCGCACGACCCCTCTACCGGCGGAGACTTCAGTGTGCTCACCGTCGTGGCCCCGGAAGGGTCCATCTTCAACCCCAGGCCACCGGCGCCGGTGGCGACGAACTGGGAGGGCCGCTCGTACGTCGGCGATCTGGTCTGGAAGGCCCTGTGCACGGCACTGCCCGACCGCCTGGTCGCGGGCAACTACAACAGCGTGTGCGCCACCATCGTGGGAGGGATCGATGACCGCACGGGCGAGCCCTTTGCGGTCGTGGAGCCGCAGCCCGGCGGCTGGGGCGGCGGGGAGGGCAAGGACGGCGAGAGCGGTATGTTCTATCTCGGCAACGGCGAGACGTACGCCATGCCCGTCGAAGTACTGGAGGCGCGCACGCCGATTCGGTTCGAGCGCTACGTGTTCGACCGTGAGGCGGCGCGGGGGGCGGGCCGGTTTCGCAGCGGCCTGGGCATCGTCAAGGAGTACCGAATTACCAACAGCCATGCGACCTTCACAGCATCGTTTGGCCGCTCGAAGTTCCCCGCATGGGGCGCCGCCGGGGGCGAAGGCGGATCTCCCAACTACTTCGTGGTGGAGAAACTGGGCGAGCCGCCGCGCCGTCTGAGCAAGATCACTGCGCTCCGGCTGTCCGGAGGAGACCTGATCCAGATGCACACCGGCAGCGGGGGTGGGTTCGGCGATCCGCTGGAACGAGATCCGGAGCGCGTGGCCACAGACGTGCAGGAAGGTTTTGTCTCAACCGGCCGCGCACACGAGGCGTACGGCGTGGTGCTGACTGGCGACGGTCGAGTGGACGGGCCGGCGACGGCGGCCAAGCGTGCGGGCCTTCGGGAAACGAGGTGTGGACGGGCGCCATGAATCTGCGAAGGCATCGAGGTTTTCCCGAGCGAACTGGCCAAGGAACTTATCCACCAGGGTTTGCGCGTCCTGTCGTCGATCCCACGAAGAATCCGGAAAAACCCTCTGCACACTTCAAACGGTCCCGTCCGGCAGCAGGAGCCGTGCCCGACCCGGCGAAACGACAGGCTACGCTTTCAGCCCCTTGTTTGCCCCACGACTGCCATTGCCGGCTATGCACCGTGTCATGACAAAGGAGATGGATACTATGGCCGAACTCACGGGTCGCGTGATCACTCCCGGGGATCCGGGTTGGGATGACGCCCGCAGGGGATTCAACGCCCGAATCAACTATGACGCGGCCGCGCCCCAGGCGATCGTCTTCTGTCAAGGGACATACGACGTGGGGAATGCCGTTCGGTGGGCGCGTGAACGCGACGTCCCGCTGAGCGTCAGGTGCGGGCGGCACAATTATGAAGGCTACTCATCCCTGGTTCGGGGCGGCATCATCATTGATGTGAGCGAGATGGACGGCGTGCGCATGGACGGGCCTGAGGGTCTGGCCGTCGTGGGGGCGGGTATCGACATGCTCGCGTTCGTCGAAACGCTCTGGGAGAAAGGCGTCACCGTGCCCGCCGCCACGGGTCCCAGCGTCGGCTTGGCCGGGCTCACCCTCGGCGGCGGATTCGGCATCACGTCGCGGAAGCTTGGGCTGACGTGCGACAGCCTGGTCAACATCGAACTGGTCGATGCGCGGGGTGAAGTCCTCAACGCAAGCGAGAATGAACACCCCGATCTCTTCTGGGCCTGCCGAGGAGGAGGCGGGGGCAACTTTGGCATCGCGACCACATTCGCATTCCAGGCACACCGGGTGGGCCTGGTGGCAGCCTTCAACATTTCCTGGACCTGGGACCAGTTCGATCAGATCGTGTCACTCTGGCAGTCGTGGGCGCCCGAAGTAGACGATGGGGTGACATCGCTGTTGCGGCTCACGGCAGATCGACAGGTCACGCTCATTGGCCAGTACACCGCCGACCAAAGCGACCTGCCGCGCCTCTCGGGGCTGCTGGCGCCCATGATGAGCGCTACGGCTCCGACCTCGGTGTCGATCCAGATCGCGCCATTCATCGCGGCCGCGCGCATGTTCTTCGGGGTGGATCCACTCCACCCGCTGTGGGCCGAGCACGCCCATGGCGATCAAGAGATCTACAAGTCCACTTCCGCGTTGGCCTATGAGCCGTTTCCCGCCGACGCGATCAGGACGCTCAGGGAGCACCTCGAGGCCGTGCCCCCGCTGTCGGCCGCGCCACCCGAACCCTCCATGGTTCAGCTCCTCGGGGGCGGCGGCGCTCCGAGCCGCATCCCGCCTGACGCGACCGCCGCCGTCCACCGGCAGGCCAGGTTCATCGTGCAGTACAACTCGTTCTGGACGGCCCCGCAGGACGCTCAGAAGACCATCGATTGGGTGGTGGGCTTTCGCCGGGCGATGCTGCCCTACACGCGCGGCGCCTACGTGAATTACCACGACAGCACGATCGCGGACTGGCCGCGGGCCTACTACGGGTCCAATCTGGAGCGTCTGGTGAGCGTGAAGAAGCGGTACGATCCCGACAATGTCTTTAGTTTCCCCCAGAGCATTCCCACGTCTCTCTGAACGGCTCATTGGACGAGGCACACACATCCAGCGAGCATAGCTCGGACGCTTGTAAAGAGGAGCCTCTGCTCGGAGGAGCGAAGGCGTGCGACGCGCACTCATGTCGCTCGCGCGAAGACAGATCGGCTGACGCAAGGAGGTGAGGCGAGGAGATCACCTGCTGACAGTGCACAGCCGGCTCCTATGGGAGTTCAATCGGTAATCATCAGGGAATAGCAGGAGGGAGGAAGAAGATGACACGCTATCTCAGCCTGATCGTGGCGGTGACGCTGGCCGCGGTTACGCTGGTTGTCGGCCCTGCCCCCGCGACCTCGGCGGCCATGCCCTTCGATGGCGTCACCGTGAACGTCCTGACGTTTACCGGTCCGCAGATCGCGGAACCGCTCCAGCGCCGCGGTCCGGAGTTCGCGAAACTGACCGGCGCGAAGATTAACGTCGTGACGGTCCCGTTCAGCGATCTCTACCAGAAGATCCTCACCGACATGGCCACCAAGACCAACAGCTTCCAGGCGTTCGTCTTCGACCCGCAGTGGATGGCGGATTTTATCACCGCGGGATATCTTGAAGACCTCACGGACCGGGTGACCACAGACAAGGCGCTGCAATGGAACGACATCATGCCGTTCTTCCGCAATTTCAGCGCCTCCTACGGCGGGCGGATCTACACGATTCCTGTGGATGGCGACTTCCAGATGGTCTACTACCGGACCGACCTGCTGAAGCAGGCCGGGCTCAAGCCGCCGGAGACATGGGACGACTACCTGAAGATTGCCGCCGCGTTCAACAAGAAGGACCTCAACGGTGATGGGACGCCCGATTTTGGCTCCTGCATCGCCAAGAAGCGGAACGCGCAGTCGTACTGGATGGTCTGGTCCGTCGCGGCGGGCTTCCTGCAGAGCCAGGGCACGAAGCAGGGGTCATTCTTTGATCTCGATACGATGAAGCCGCTCGTCAACAACGAGGCATTCGCTGAGGCCCTGCGGATCTACGTTGAGACCGGCAAGTACGGCCCGCCCGACGAGTTGAACTGGGATGTGGGTGACTCCCGGTCGGGCTTCGTCACCGGCCGCTGTGCGCTGAGCGTGGACTGGGGCGACATCGGCCCGCTGGCCGTCGACCCGAAGACCTCGAAGGTCCAGGATAAGGTCGGTGCGGTCATCCTGCCGGGGACCAAGCGCGTGCTGGACCGGAAGTCTGGGAAGCTGGTCGCGTGCACCAGCCAGACATGTCCCTACGCCATTAATGGGGTTAGCCATGCGCCCTTTGCCGCGTACGGCGGCTGGTCGGGTGCCATCAACAAGGCCGCGCCCGCGAAGGTCAAGGACGCAACGTACGCCTTCCTGTCCTACATGAGCCAACCCGCCCAGTCCAGCGTCGACGTCACCATTGGCGCCACCGGGTTCAACCCGTATCGCCGAACGCACTTCACGAACCTCGGTCCGTGGCTCAAGTCCGGCATGAGCGAGGCCGCGGCGAAGAACTATCTCGGTGCGATCCAGGCCAGCCTGAACAGCCCCAACATGGTCCTCGACCTGCGCATCCCGCAGAACCAGCGCTACCAGCAGGTGGCACTAGACACAGCCGTCGCCAAACTGCTGGCGAAGGAGAACACCATCGAGCAGGCGATGAAGCAGATCTTCGATGGATGGGAGGCCCTCACCAACGAGCTAGGCCGCGACAAGCAGTTGAAGGCCTACCGGGCGAGCCTGAGCATTCAGAAGTAGTTCGTGAAGAACCAGACGCCCCCGCGGGGGCAGGCCGTGCCCACCGGGGCTGAGGCGGCCAGCTCTGTCCCGGTGGGGCGCCTGCACGCGCTCGGCGCCTGGGTCGAGCGGCAGGCAAACGCGCTCTTCCTGCTGCCGGCGGTCTTGATGCTTGTCTTCCTGTCCGTCTTCCCGCTTTTCTTGTCCCTGTACCTGTCCATGATACGCTTCCAGTTTGTGCCCGGAGGATTCCAGCTCACGTTTGTCGGCCTGGCCAACTACGCGAAGCTCATCGTTGGGATTGAGCGCGAGCACTTCCTCGGACTGCTGCCGCCGCTGGGACCGGCCGTCCTGGTGGCGCTCGGCGTGGTCGTGGCCATGCTGGTCGTGCTCCTGATTCGGTATCTTCGCAGGCCGGACGCATCGGCGGCCGGCCTGGTGGGCCGAACGTTGTTCGCGTTCGTCGGCGGCGGGCTGGTCTGGCTGATGATCCGGGTGCTTGTGCCGGGCGGCAGGCCCGGGACGCTCTTTGTGACGCTCATCTATGTCGTCGCCGGCGTCGCCGTCCAGTACGGCCTGGGGCTGGCGCTCGCCTTTCTCTGCTCGCAGGACATCGCCGGCCGGCGGTTCTTCCGGGTCGTCTTCCTGCTGCCCATGATGATCACGCCGGTCGGCATCGCGTATACGTTCCGGATCTTGATGGACCTGGGCAAAGGCCCATTCGCGCCGATATGGCGCGCCATGGGCCTCGCCGAGGTGTCCTGGGTGAATTATCCCTGGGGCGCCCGGCTCGCGGTGATGATCGGCGACGTCTGGCAGTGGACCCCGTTTATGTTCATCGTTTTGCTGGCGGCACTGGAGAGCCAGCCGGCGGAACTTCTCGAAGCCGCCATGGTGGACGGGGCGAACCGCTGGCAGACGTTCTGGAAGATCAGCTGGCCGCAGATCATCCCGGTCACGTCCACGCTGATCCTGATTCGTGTCATTGAAGCGTTCAAGATCGTCGACCTGCCCAACGTGCTGACCAACGGGGGCCCCGGCACCGCGACGGAGTCTTTGACCCTGCACGCGTTCATCGCCTGGCGCACGCTGGACATCGGTGGCTCGGCGGCGGTGGCGTACATGCTGCTGCTGCTCGTGACGTTTGTCGCCGTCGCGTATATCACCTTCGTTCACCGACGGCTGGCGGAGATCTAAGGTGTCCAGATCATGAAGGTGCTGGGAGGACGGCACTCAGCGCACGCACTCTCGTTCGGGGCGGCGATCGTGTCGTACATGCTCCTGGCCGTGTGGGCGCTGGTTGTGCTGTTCCCGCTGTTCTGGATCTTCGTCACCTCGTTCAAGCAGCCGGTACAGGTGTACAGTGGGCCGGTCTACCTGCCGTTTGTCGACTTCCAGCCCTCGCTGGATGCGTGGCGCTACATTTTCGTTGATCTCAGAAACGACACGCTGCGCCCATACGTCAACACCGTCGTCGTGGCCGTAACGAGCTCGGTGCTCGCGCTCATCCTGGGCACCGCGGCCGGCTATGGGCTGCTGCGCTTCTCCTACCGGCCGCGCCTGGGCGCGATCGGGCTGTTTCTCGCGTGTACCCTGTTGATGGTCCTGGCCATCGGTCTGAACATGCCGTGGGAGATTGCCGTG
>JBGPLF010000186.1:0-8237 GCA_041486265.1 bacterium | reverse complement strand
GACGTAGCCCGCGCCGAGGTCCCCGCCGAAATGCGTGTCGACGGTGACCGACACAATCACATCTCCACGTAGGCGGACAGATTCTCGCTGCACCGCGTTAAGGGCCCCGACGATCATGGCGAGGCCGCTCTTCATGTCGCATGCGCCCCGGCCAATGAGACGACCGTCCGCAACTCGCGGCTCAAAGGGGTCGGCCGACCATTGTCCTGTGGGAGTCACAATGCAGTAGTGCCCGTTGAGGTGTAGGCTCTTCCCGCCACCGCTTCCTTTCTTGACGGCAATGGCGTTGTAGCGCGGAGCGATGGGACCGGCGAGCCCAAGGCCACGATAGTTCGACCCGGGCTCCTCAGCCTCTCGCATTTCCTCTCGAGGCACCTCATAGACGTCGACAGAAAGCCCAGCCTGCTGCAATCGGTCAGTCATGTAGTCCACGGACGCTTTGAAATCGGTCCCAGTGAGCCGATCGGTACGAAAACGAATCAAATCCGATGTCATCTGCACAAGCTCGTCCCGCATGCCCTCGATCGTCTCAAGGAAGCGCTGTGGCTGACTGCTGCTCATCTACATCCCTCCGGCAAAGTGGCAATCGCTTCAATTTCAATCTGGTAGCCTGAGGCCAGCGCGGCGACCTGCACCCGCGTCCGCGTGGGGAAGTCGTGACCAAAGAACTCCCCATAGACCTGGTTGAACTCCTGGCCCCGCCCCAGATCTGTCACGAACACCAGCATACGCACCACGTCCTGGGGCTGGGCTCCGGCTGCAGCGAGAACCGATTTGAGGTTCTGCAGCGCCAACCGTGTCTGGGCGAGAAAGTCGGAGGGGACCTCGCCGCTACTCGGATCACGGCCAACCTGCCCGGCCGTAAAGACGAACTTGCCCTCAGCCACAACTGCTTGTGACAAAGGGCTTGCCGAACGCGCGATACCTGGGCCCTCTACGACACGTTGATGAATCACAGGAGCCTCCTTGTCAGCCAGCGTGATCCCGTTCTCTTGCCCGGGTTCCTTCCCTCTTGAACATATTCATCAACTTCGCTGCAACCGGGGATCGAGCGCGTCACGCAGCCAATCCCCAAACAGGTTTGCGCTCAACATGGTGATCGCGAGCGCCAAGCCCGGCCACGTGACGACCCACCAGGCCACGAGCATGTAGTTCCGACCATCGCCGAGCATCGTGCCCCAACTAGGAATGGCAGGAGGTACACCGACGCCGAGAAAACTGAGAGCCGCCTCGCTGAAGACCATCGTGGCAAGCTCGAGGGACATAACCACAATGGCCAATGAAAGCACGTTCGGTAAGACATGCCGCGCTAAGATACGTGCCAACCCGGCTCCTGAAGCTCTCGCGGCTTCGACGAACTCCCGATGCCGTAGGCTAAGGACCGACGCGCGGATCACACGAGCATAGACAACCCATCCCGTGATACCGAGCACGAGAACCAAATTTCTGACGTTCGGCCCGATGGCCGCGATCAGGCCGATCGCGAGGAGGATGAAAGGAATGGCCAGTTGAACGTCGGCCAGCCGCATGATAACCGCATCGGCGACCCCTCCAAGGTAGCCCGCAATCAATCCGAGAGCCAGCCCGAGCGACCCGGCAATGGCCACGGCCAGGAAGCCAATGAGAAGAGATGTCCGCCCTCCATAGAGCAGGCGGCTGAGGAGATCCCGTCCCAGCGCATCGGTCCCAAGAGGGTGAGACCACGCCCCTCCCGTGGTCCAGACAGGCGGCTGGAGTCTACGGTCGAGGTCCTGAAGTTGGGGATCCGACCGGACGAGGAACGGCGCGAATGCCACGCTGAGGCAGACGGTGATGAGCAACACTCCTCCTGCAAGTCCCGACGGGCTCCTCTGCAGCGATCTCCACAGTCTCATGCGTACCGGATTCGAGGATCAAGGGCCGCGTACACAAGGTCGGCTAGCAAATTCAGGGTCACGAACGTCAACGCGCTCAAGACAACGATCCCTTGAAATAGCGGGTAATCCCGGCCCACGGCCGCATCGATGGAGAGCCGACCGATCCCAGGCCACCCAAAGATGGTCTCGGTGATGATAGCGCCCCCAAACACGGCCCCAAACTGAAGAGCGATGACGGTAATGACTGGGAGGGCCGCGTTCTTCAGCGCATGACGCACCACCACCCGCTTCAGGTCGAGCCCCTTCCCTCGCGCTGTCCGAATGTAGTCCTCGTTCATCACGTCCAGCAGAGCAGAGCGGAGCAGCCGGGCAATCCTCGCCATCGACAACAGGCTGAGTGTTACGGCGGGCAGGACGAGGTGCCGCCACGTGCCATAGCCCGAGGTCGGCAGCCATCCCAGGATCAGCGAGAACACCACAATGAACATTAGTGCAAGCCAGAAGAAGGGGATGGACTGCCCCAGGACGGCCACGATCCTGACCGTGTGATCGATCCACGAATTGCGATACGCGGCCGCCAACAGGCCCAGAACCGACCCGGCGATAACGGCAAGAACCATGGCACTCCCGGCAAGGAGCAAGGATGCCGGGAGGCGTTCCGCGACGAGACGCGTGGCAGATTGCTGGTAGCGCAGCGACTCGCCGACATCGCCGTGCACCACCCCCCTGACCCACTGGAGATACTGGAGGGCCAGAGGACGATCGAGCCGCAATTCTGCCCGGAGACGCGCGATGTCCTGCTGCGTCGCCGTCTCGCCGAGCATCAGCTGCACAGGATCCCCCGCAAGGTGAAGCAGAGCAAAAGCCAAGAAGGTCGCCAGGAACAGGACAACGACCGACTGGAGCAATCTGAGGCTGAGGTACCTGCTCACAGCGCTCGGGATATGAGGAAAGCGACGGCTATTGACTCAGACGCGCGCCCCGCAGATTCACGGTCTCCTCCGGCGTCTGCGACCAGTTCAAGCGCCGGCTGAGCCCCCAGAGATTGTCGAGCTCGAACAGGAAGACTTGAGGGGCCACCTGCGTGATCGCATGGCGCTCCAACTCGCGATAGAGGGCGAGGCGGCGCTGCTTGTCCACCGTGCCCTGTGCTTTCTCAAACATCTCGTCGATGCGGGCATCGGTCACGTAAGGCCGGACGCCCTTGGACCAGAATGAGTAGAAATAGCCTTCGCTCGGATCCCCCACCGAATTCCCGTAGCGCATGTACGATAGGCCCCGCATCTGCTTGCTGTTGAGCTGAGCGAAGAACTTGCCCCACTCCATCGTGATCAGATTCACTCTAATCCCGATCCGCTGGTACTGGGAGGCGATGGCCTCCGCCGTCTCCTTGTCCTTTGGGAAGGTCCCGACCGGGGTGTACATGTCAACGGTGAAGCCATTCGGAACGCCGGCCGCCTCGAGCAATTCCTTTGCTTTCCCGGGATTGTAGTCGTAGTATCCATCGAGTTGAGTCAGGTGACCGGGCACCACGTATTGCACCAGCCCCATGGTCTTTCGCGCATAGCCTCGCAGAATGTTGCGGATGATGCTGTCCCGGTCAACCGCATAGTTCAAGGCCTGGCGGACACGAACATCGCCGAGCGGCTCGGCCTGCTGGCCGATGACAAGCAGCATCCGTCGAAGGCCTGGGCCGCGCAGGATCTTCGCCCTAGGGCTCGCGTTGATGCGCTCGACCAGATCTGGGTCCACGTTAGTGATCAGGTCAGCTTCACCGTTGAGCAGCATTGCCGTTCGAGTCGAGGGCTCCGTGACAATCCGATAGACGACCCGGCTGATCGCGGGCTTTCCTCCCCAGTAGTCTGGGTTGGCCTCGGTCACAAGTTCGCTGCCTTTGTTCCAGGACACCAGGCGATACGGACCGGTGCCAACCGGGCCTTCGCCAAAGTTCGCGCCCTGCTGCTCAGCGTACTTGGGGGGGACCATGTCGATCCACGCAAATTTGTTCGGAAGGATGGGATCGGGGGTCCGGCTGGTCATGCGCACCGTGTAGGGATCAGGCGTTTCGATGTTTGTGATGTCCCGTACGAGGTAGGGCAGCGCCGACCGCGGAAAGTTCAGGGCCCGGTTCACCGTGTACCGAACTGTCTCGGCGTTGAAAGGTTCCCCATTCTGGAATCGAACGCCCTGGCGGAGTTTGAACTCCCAGGTGGTCTCATTGATGGTCCGAGACGAAAGCGCCAGCATGGGTTGGAGGTGCATGTTCTCGTCAAATTGAAAGAGCCGGTCGAAAATGTTATGTCCGACGATCGCCGAATTGAAGAGGTTCTCCACCGCTTTGTCCAGCGACCGGATGTCGGCGGGCACGACGATCGTGATGGATGAAGGCGCCTGCGCGCTTGCGGGCGGCGAGACCAACCCGCCTCCTAACAGCACGATGAGCACGAACAGACTTACACCCCTGGTTCTCATCGGTCTTCCCTCCCTCATCTGCATCCTGTCCTCACGACGATCCAGACACTATTCTTCAATGAGCCCCTTCGACGCGAAGAGGGGTCGGAGGTTCTGAAAATCCATCGAGGTCTTGCCCTCCCGGATCAGCGCTTTCCACTCCTCCTCCCGCTTCTCACGACGTTCGCAGATCGCGATCAATTCTCCGGCCTCGTCTTGAGGAATCACGACCACCCCGTCCTCATCACCCAAGATCACGTCTCCGGGGTTCACCAAGACGCCCGCGCAGGTGATGGGATGATTGATGTAGCCGAGATGATCCTTCCCGGTCCCCTTCATACAGATCCCGGCGGCAAAGATCACGAAACCCAGTTCCCGGGTGGCGCGAACGTCCCGAACAGAGCCGTTGATCACCAAACCAGCAACGCCGCGGGCGTGCGCCCCGTAGGACATGATCTCACCCCAAATGCCTGCCTCGGTGTCACCGCCTACCTCGGCCACGATCACATCCCCCGGTCGCGCCACCTCGATGGCCTTCTGCAGCATGAGATCGTCCGACGGCTGACTCCAAACAGTCACGGCCGGCCCGCACAGACGCATCCCGGACGCGATAGGCTTGATGCGGGAATGCATCGCCCCTCGCTGGCCGAGTCCCTCATGAGCATGCGCGGCATCGAAACGACTCAGGCCCTTCACAACCTCTGGCGATGGCCGCCTGATTGAACGGATGACATGTGGACGCAAAGGATTCGAGTACATGCCTCACCCCTTCGGGACCGTAGCTGGCTCGAGTGAGATGGGAAAGCTACCCTGACCCACATGCTGTCCCCCAATGAACACATGCCGTACGCGCCGCAGATCGCGCACATCGTTGGACGGGTCTCCCTCAACGACCAGGAGATCGGCTGCCTTTCCAGCATGAACGGACCCCAGACAGGACTCCCATCCCAAAGCCTCCGCAGCGCCCAGCGTCGCGGCTCGAAGAACCTGTAGCCGGGGAAAGCCGATCTCCTCAAGGAGTTCCGCTTCCTCGACGAGGTCTCCGATGCTGTCGGTCCCTAACCCGATTCGCACACCGTGTTCAAGCACGTGACGCAGTCCCTCCCGGTGCCGAGCCACTATTTCACGGGACAGGCTCACCTGTTCCAAAGGCCTTCCCCACGCCTCCGCGCGTTCGGCTGATCGGTAGTACACGGACACGGTTGGCACCAGGAGGACGTTGCGCCGCGCCATCTCGGCGGCTAGCTCGCGCGTGATGCCGACACCATGCTCGATCGCATCAACCCCTGCCTCGATGGAGGCCTTGAGCGCAGCAGGCCCGTTGATGTGCCCTGTCACGGGTCTTCCAAGTGCATGGGCAGCTTGGACAGCAGAACGCATCTCGCCGGCCGAGGGCTGCATGGCAAAGAACCTTTCGAGAGAGTTCACTCCTCTCGTGAGACCTCCACTGACCATCAACTTGATCCAGTCAGCTCTGGCTCTGATCTGGCCGCGGACAGCCGCCGCCCAGCCCTCGGCGCCGTCTGCCTCCACGCACATTTCATAAGCATGGCCACCGGTGACAGCGATCGGGGACCCAGCGGCGGCGATGCGAGGAGCAGCGACCAGACCGGCATCCCGCGCGTCTCGGATGACAAGATTGACGCCAAACGGCGCGCCGAGGTCGCGGACGGTCGTGATGCCATGCCGCAGAGCGTCGTGGGCTCGGCTGGCCGCACGGAGCAGCAAGGAGCTCTGGGGAACCCCAATGATGGCCTCCCAGGGCCCAATCAAGCCCGCATACGTCAGGTGCTCATGGAGGTTGATCAGTCCGGGCATGACGGTATATCCAGACAGGTCCAGGACCGTGCCCTTGGCGTCTTCCACTTCCCCGACCGAGGCGATTCGGCTTCCCTCGATGACGACGTCGGTAAGGGTCGAGGGAGATCCGGTCCCGTCGAAAACACGGGCACGACGGAGAATCGTCCTCACGACGCGGACCCCAGCCCTAATGCCTCCACGATGTGTCGCTGGGAGGATTGCATCGCTCGCGCGACGGCACGCCTCGCAGCCATGGAGTTGCGGCGGCTGATGGCGCGGGCAATGGACTTATGACTGTCCTGCATCTCTCCAATCCGGTACGAGAGGGCGACGGTGGCCGAAATCACGCGCTGCATGTCATCGAGCAGATTCGAGATCAGCCGGGCCAGGCGCGAGTTCCCGCTGGCCCGTGCGATTGTCTCGTGAAACTCACGATTGGCCCGTACGAACTCCCTGTAACTTTCCTGTTCGCCGGGAACGTATGTAACCGATGCGAGTTGCTCGAGTTTCTTGCACTCCACCCGGCTGATGCGTCCGGCCGCTAGTGCAGCGGCTTCTCCCTCAAGGAGTGTGCGCAGCTGGAGGACCTCGGCGACATCGTGCAAGGTCACCAGACTCACCAGATAACCACGACGCGCCTGGGAGCAGAGGAGGCCCTGTTCCTGGAGCCGGGCGAGCGCGTATCGGATCGGGGTCCGGCTGCTCCCCAGGCGCTCCACGAGTTCCCGCTCGGACAGGAGTTGCCCCGGTTTCAGGTCGCCGCTCAGGATATCCTGACGGAGACGGTCGAACATGACGGCGGCAAGGGAGGTTGTGGACTCCGGCTCCGCCCCATCCCCAATGCCACGGTCGGACCTGGTATTGGGCTCCATTGGGATACCAGATTGGATACCATTTGGGCATTTCCTTCCTCAGCCCCTACGCAGCGTGCGGTTACGGGAGGAACGAGACGGCGGTCGTCCCGGCTATTTCGAGACAGTCCGGCAGGGCCTCAACGTCGTCGTCAAACAGCCAGATGTACTCCGGGCTCATCGTCAGCGCGATACGGAGGGATTCGTGCATCGCGCCGGCGCAACCCCGCGGCACGCCCTTGGCAAACCTCACCGCCTCCTGTTCCAGACGGGCTGGAACACACCAAGCAAAGGCTACTCGAGGCCCTTGAGCTAATCAACATCTACCGTCGCGACCGCCTCTGGGCTGTTAGCACCGCTCGCGACCCCCATTCTCGCGGGCATTCTGCCACCAGACTGCCACCAAGAACGGAGGACGCGGGTTTGAGCCCGCGTCCTGACTGGAAAATTGCTGGTGGAGGCGGCGGCAATCGAACCCGCCCCCCACTGTCCCGCCCTTTTCCGTCCTGCGTCGCAAAGGCCCGTGGGGTGCGGGTCTCAGCGGGTGCCTCTTCCGTGCTGTCCCGCCCTATACGCCGATTTCTCGTCGCGGACGGTGGCAGGATGGTGGCAGGGAGACCCCATCATTCACGCGGCCCGAATCAGTGGGGTGCTGCGAGGGCTCTCTGTATTTCTTTCACCCACAGAGTTGCCAGCGTCGACGGGTCGGTGCCGTTTTTTTGGGCATTACCAATTGATCACGCTACCGCCGAGAGGCGGTGAATCTCCCCAAGTCCCCATCGCACGTAGTTCCTGTCTTGAGAAAATTGTAACTACCCGACATGGAATCCTCTGAAAGCTCGACAAAGAGTAGGATGCGGGATATCCCACCACTGAACCGGTTCTAAGTCGATCAGTGTGAACCGGAGGCGGTGCGAGTAGTGGAAGAGCGACGACGCGATTGCGCAGCCACCAAGCGGGGGCCATGGTCCGCTATACGGGCTCATCGCTTCCCCCACGGCATCAACACGCTCTTCACCCAGTCGATAGCGCTGGACAGTTTCGCCTGCTGGATCGCCCCGGCCGGATCGACGTCTGCCGGACAGTCGACGGTGCATTCGCCAACGAGCGTACAGTCCCAGATGCCCTTCTCGCCGGCGACGACTTCCTGCCGCTGCTGGCGGCCCTTGTCGCGCGAGTCCAGATTGTACCGCTGGGCCAGCGCGATCGCCGCCGGGCCCAGGAAGAGAGGCTCCAGACCATACACTGGGCAGGCGGCATAACAGAGCATACAATTGAT
>JBGPLF010000185.1:0-8252 GCA_041486265.1 bacterium | reverse complement strand
CGCCAGGACGACGACCCGCGTCATACGAGATCGACGCCCGTCGGTCCGGGGACAATCTCACCAATGTCACACGCCGGGATTCCCGACCCGGCGCAGTGTCGCATGGCGGTGTCCGCGTCGTCCGGCGCGGTGACGAGCACCATCCCGACGCCAAGGTTGAAGGTCCTAATCATGTCGGCATCCGGGATGCCGCCGGCGCGCTGCAGCCAGGCAAAGATTGGCGGCTGCGGCCACCGGCGCGTCGCCCGCGCCCGGCGCTCCTCCGGCAGCACGCGTGCGAGATTGTCGATCAACCCGCCTCCGGTGATGTGCGCCACGGCGTGCAGCCTGATCCGCTCGAGGAGCGAAAGAATCTCGGTCGCGTAGCACCGATGAGGGGCTAGCAGCGCCTCGCCGAGCGTGGTCCCGAGTTCAGGTACGTGTTCGCTCAATGACACCCCGGCGTCCTCCACCACGCGGCGTGCAAGCGAGTAGCCGTTGGTGTGCAGGCCGGTGGACGCGAGACCGATCAGCCGGTCGCCGGTCGCGACGGACGATCCGGTGATGAGGCTGCCGGGCGACGCCAGACCAATCATCGTGCCCACCACGTCGTACGCGTCGCCGGTGTAGACGTCTGGCATCTCCGCGGTCTCGCCCCCCAGCAGCACGACCCCGAGCGCCCGGCAGGTCCGCGTGATGCCTTCAATGAGGGCGCGTACGAGATCGGACTGCAGGCGGGCCATCGCAATGTAGTCCAGGAACGCCACAGGACGCGCGCCCCCGGCGACAAGATCATTGGCGCAGTGAGCGACGATATCGGACCCGATGACCTCGTCCTTGCCGGCCCGCCGGGCGAGCAAGGTCTTGGTGCCTACGCCATCCATTGTCGCGGTGAGGAACCCGGCGCCCGGAGGATCGAGGCGCAGCGCGCCGGCAAACGCGCTGATCCCGGCGGCAACGGCCTGGGTGTGCGTTGCCGCGATGGCAGGCGCAAGGTCGGTGAGCAGGCGTGTCTTCGCCTCGATGTCGACACCGACGCGTTCGTACGTCAGACCTGCCGGCTGCCGGCTGCCGCCGGACTCAACGGTCACAACCGCAGGCTCCCGACCGGCGCCCGCTCGAAGCCGTCGAGGGCGGCGCGGCCGGCCTCCTCTTCGGTTGGCCGCCGCGTCGGATACTGGCCGTCCAGACACGCCATGCAGAGCGTGTCGGACGGGAGGGCCACGGCGTCGACCAGCCCGTCCTGGCTTAGATAGCCGAGAGAGTCGGCGTCGATGTAGCGGCGAATTTGCTCGACGTCGATCCGCGAGGCGATCAACTCACCGCGGCTGCTGGTGTCGATCCCATAGTAGCAGGCGTGCCGGATCGGCGGCGACGAGATCCGCACATGCACCTCCCGCGCGCCCGCGTTGCGCAGCAGGCCGACGATGCGTCCCGACGTCGTGCCCCGCACGATCGAATCGTCCACCAGAACGACGCGCCGGTCCGCGATCACCTCGACGTTCGGGTTGAGCTTGAGGCGCACGCCGAAGTCTCGCGACGCCTGGTCGGGCTGGATGAAGGTGCGGCCGATGTAGCGGTTCTTGATCAGACCCACTTCGAACGGCAGGCCGGCCGTCTCGGCAAAGCCCATCGCCGCCGAGGTGCCGGAGTCGGGCACGGCGATCACGATATCAGCGTCCGCCGGATGCTCGCGGGCCAGGATGCGGCCCATGCGGCGGCGCGCCTGGTGCACGTTACGGCCGCGCAAGACGGTATCGGGACGCGCGAAGTAAATGTACTCAAAGACACAGTGGGCGCGCCGATCCACCGGGAGCACCTGCTGCGTGCGCATGCCGCTCGCGTCGATGACGACCAGTTCGCCGGGTTCGACCTCGCAGACCGACTCCGCGCCGATGTGGTCGAACGCGCACGTCTCCGAGGCGATGGCCCAGAACCCCGGGCCGCGGCCCACCATGATCGGCCTGATCGCGTGGGCATCGCGAAACCCGAACAGCTTCCCATCGGCGAGGGCCGCCACGGTGTAGGCGCCCTCGAGGCGACGCATGCAGGACGCCACCGCATCCTCGATGGTGGCAGCAGCCGGCGCCCGGGCGATCAGATGCGCGATCATCTCGCTGTCGGTCGTGGCGTGAAGCATCACGCCGTGGGCCTCAAGATCGCGGCGCAGCGCGGGCGCGTTGATCAGATTGCCATTGTGGGAGATCGCCACCGGCCCCCACGGCGACGACACGACGAAGGGCTGCGCGTTCTCCAGACGGGCTGAGCCCATGGTGGCGTAGCGGACATGTCCGATGGCCAGCGATCCGAGAAGCGACTCGATGCGACCGTTGTCGAAAACCTGGGCGACCAGGCCCATCCCCCGGTGCAGTCGCACTTCCCCACCATCAAGCGCCGCAATGCCGGCGCTCTCTTGTCCGCGGTGCTGCAGGGCGTAGAGCGCGATGTGGACGAGCGGCGCGGCGGGCTGGCCGTTGGTGCACAGCACGCCGCTGACCCCGCATTCTTCCTTCCAAATGCCTTCCATTTCGCCCACCTGACCCACCGTCTGCGTCATCGCGCTAAACCTCCAGGCTCCGCCAGGCCTCGGTCAGCACACTCACCGCCACGTCATACACTTGGTCGGCCCTTCCGTCTGGAGAACCGACGCGAAGCGCCTCCCCGCCGACGTTCCCGAGCAGGACAACGGGCACATCGTGCGAACGACCAAGCGTCTTGAGTTCGGCCAGCCGCTCTGGGGCAACGCTGGCGACAAAACGTCCCGGTCCCTCACCGAACCAGGCCTCCGTCTCGGCAGGCAACGTTACCGTGGCGCCGCAGCCGCCGTGAATGCAGGCCTCGGCCAGCGCCACCGCGAGCCCGCCGTCGCTGCAATCATGCGCCGAGGTGATCAGGCCCGCTCGCACCGCCTCACGCGCGCACTGCATCGCGCGCGCCGAGCGTTCGAGCGCCGGATCGGCGGGCCGGCCGCGTACCGTACCGTGCACAACCTGCAGCCACAGGCTCGCGCCAAGCGTCACCTCTGATGCGCCGATTAGCACGACGCGGTCGCCCCCGGGAGTGAATCCCGGCTGGGCGGTTCGGGTCAAATCGTCCAGCAGCCCGACCATGCCGATGACTGGCGTCGGGAAGATTGCGCGGTCCCCGCCGCCGCCCTCGGCCTCGTTGTAGAACGAGACGTTGCCGCCGATCACCGGAACGCCGAGCGCAGCGCAGGTGTCGGCGATGCCAGTGACCACCTCCCGAAATGTCCAGAAGATCTCGGGGCGTTCAGGGTTGCCGAAGTTGAGGCAGTCCGTGACGGCGACAGGCTCAGCTCCTACGCAGGCCAGGTTGGCCGCAGCCTCGAGCACCGCCAGCGCGGCACCCCGCCGGGGATCGGCTTCGCACCACCGGCCGTTGCCGTCCGACGTCAGCGCCAGTCCCAACGGCGGCGCGTCGATGACCCGCAACACCGCCGCATCGGCGCCGGGCGGCGTGACGGTGCTCAACCCAACCATGTGATCGTACTGTTCGAACACCGCGCGCTTGCTGGCCACGTCGGGATGCCGTAGCAGTCGCAGCAACGCCGCCACCGGCTCCGTGCCCGGTATGTCTGTCACGTCGAGCCGCCATCGGTCGGCGAGGCCCTCCGGCTTCTCGGCCTCCGGATCGTAGCCGGGCGCGCCCGCAAGGAGGTCGGGGGGCAGTTCGACGACGGTCCGGCCGCCAAACGCGACCCGCAGCACCGGGGTTGAAGTCACGGTCCCGATCACCTCGGCGGCCAGACCCCACCGATGATAGATTGACGCCACAGTGGCCGCCTGGTCCGGCGGCACCACGAGGAGCATCCGTTCTTGAGATTCGCTGAGCAGGATCTCGTCTGGACGCATCCCGGCTTCGCGCAACGGCACCCGGTCGAGATCGATCGCCATGCCGACGGCGCCCCGCGCCGCCATCTCGCTCGCCGCGCAGGTGAGACCTGCGGCGCCCATATCCTGCAGCGCGACGACGGCTCCGGTCGCCAGGGCTTCGAGCGTGGCCTCAATGAGCAGTTTTCCGGTGAAGGGATCTCCCATCTGTATCGACGCGCGGTCGGCCGGCTCGCGGCCCTCGTCCAGCTCGGTGGAGGCGAATGAGGCGCCGCCGATGCCGTCACGGCCCGTGCGCGCGCCGACGTCGAGCACCACATTCCCCGGCCCAGCCGCCGCCGACTTCGCCACGCGATCGGCCCGCACCAGCCCAAGACACGCCACGTTGACCAGCGGGTTGTCACGATAGCAGGGATCCGTGCGCACTTCGCCGCCCACCGTCGGCACACCGATCGCATTGCCGTAGCCCGCGATGCCGGCGACCACGCCGCCGAAGATCCGGCGCGCCTTCGCGTCGTCAAGCGGGCCGAAGCGCAGTGAGTTCAGCAGCGCCACCGGCCGCGCGCCCATGGCCAGCACGTCCCGGATGATACCGCCGATCCCGGTGGCGGCACCGTTGTACGGATCCACGGCGCTGGGGTGGTTGTGGCTTTCCATCTTGAACGCGAGCGCCCACCCGCCGCCAATCGCTACGACGCCCGCGTTCTCGCCGGGTCCGGTGAGCACGCGCGGGGACGCCGCCGGCAGCCGGCGGAGCACCTTCTTCGAGTGCTTGTACCCGCAGTGCTCGGACCACATCACGCCGAACATCCGCGCCTCGACGGGGTTGGGATCACGACCCAGGCGCTGGCAGATCTCTCGATAGTCGAGCGCCGTCAGTCCGGCTCGGGCCGCGACGTCGAGGGCTCCGGTTGAGGTCACCGAGCGCCTCCCGCCACGGACGCGACGGATACGGACGCGACGGATGCGGACGCGGCCGCGGCGATCGGCGCCGTCGGGACGCGATTCGCCAGGAACGCCACTGCGGATTCAAACAGCCGCAGGCCGTCGACCGATCCCATCAACGCCTCAGACGCCCGCTCCGGGTGCGGCATCAGTCCTACGACGTTACCGGCGGCGTTCGCCACGCCCGCAATCGCGGCCATTGAGCCATTGGGATTGGCCGTGGGCGTGACGCGCCCGTCTGGGTCAGAGTACCGGAATACGACGCGGCCGGCCGCCTCCAGCGCCGCGATCTCATCGGGACGGGCCAGATAACCCCCGTCGCCATGCGCAATGGGCATCTGCAGCACGGCGCCGGCCGGCAGCATCGCCGTGAAGGGCGTGGCCGTCGACTCGACGCGAACCCAGGTGCGCACGCAGCGGAACCGCAGGCCTGCGTTGCGGACCAGCGTCCCGGGCAGCAGGTGCGCCTCGGTCAAGATCTGGAAGCCGTTGCAGATCCCGAGCACGGGGCCGCCACGGTCAGCGAATTCGCGAATGGCACCCATCACCGGGGCCGTCGCCGCGATGGCTCCGGACCGCAGGTAGTCGCCGTAGGTGAATCCGCCCGGCAGGATTAGCGCGTCCACGCCGTCGAGGGTGCGATCCTCATGCCAGATTTCAACCACACGTTGACCGAGTACCGCCTCCACGACATGGACGCAGTCGCGGTCGCAGTTGGAACCGGGGAAGATCACCACGCCCCAGGTCATGAGACGCCCTCCCAGCCGTCAGGCGCGGCTGCCGTTGCAGCTTCAAGCGGAGATATCTCGTCGATCCCCCAGGTCTCGATCAGAGGATTGGCGAGGAATCGCTCGCACATCTCGCCGATCTTCGGCCGCATCGACTCGGGGACTGTGAGTTCAATGATCTTGCCGACGCGCACACGGTCGACGCCGTATGCGAGCGCACGCAGTCCCCGTTCAATCGCCTGCCCCGGGGCATCGAGCACGCCCGACTTCAGCATGATCGTGATGCGAAACGTGGGCATCTACGCGATCTCCTTCCCCGTCAACCGGCGATAGGTGTCCAGGTAGCGCAGGCGCGTCGCGGCCACCACGTCCGGCGGAAGGGCCGGGGGGGGCGGCTCGCGGTTCCATCCAATCCGCGTGAGGTAGTCACGGACGAACTGCTTGTCAAAGGACACCAGATTTCCGCGCGCGTACTCGCCGGCATCCCAGTACCGCGATGAGTCGGGCGTCAGCGCCTCATCGATGAGCATGAGGTCGTCGCCAGGCGCCCCCGAGATGAGTCCGAACTCAAACTTCGTGTCGGCGAGGATCAGCCCGCGCCCTGCGGCGTACGCCCTGGCGTGCTCGTACAGCGCCAGGGTGGTTGCGCGCAGGCGCTCGGCCAGTGGCGCGCCGACCAGCGCGACCACGGCGTCGAAGGTGATGTTTTGATCGTGCCCGCTCGCCACTTTGCTGGCCGGCGTGAAGATCGCCTCCGGCAGGGACGATCCTTCCGTGAGTCCGGCCGGCAGCCGCACGCCACAAATGGCGCCGTCACGGGAGTAGTCCTTCCAGCCGGAGCCCGCGAGATACCCCCGCGCGACGCACTCGACGTCGAGCCTGCGCGCGCGCCGCACGAGCATCGCCCGGCCGTCCAGGAGCGCGGCCTGCGCGCGAAGCACGGGCGGCATCTCGGCCACATCCGTGGTGATCACGTGGTTGGCGACGACCGCCCGGGTGTGCGCGAACCAGAAAGCCGACAACTGCGTGAGGATGCGCCCCTTGTCCGGCACCGGCGTGGGCAGCACGTGATCGAAGGCGGAGATGCGATCGGTCGCGACGATCAGCAGGCTCTCGCTGAGATCGTACACGTCGCGGACCTTGCCGCGCGCAAACACCGGCAGCGGCAGGTCTGTGGTCATGACAGGTGGGGCGGCCGAGGGGCTCATCGCCAGGTCTCCACCGCGGCGCCGCGGGGAATGCCGGCCCGCTCCAGGATGGCATCGACGTGCTTGAGGTAGGGCGTCAGGTCGAAGCAGGCATCGACCTCGTCGGACGCAAGCGCGCCGCCGGCAATCAACACGTCGCGGAACCGGCCCTGACCCTCCATCGCCGCAGACGCCGCCTCCTGCACGATCCGGTAGGCGTCGTCGCGGCTGTGCCCCTTCTCGATCAGGGCCAGCAGCACCCGGTGGCTGAACACCAGGCCGCCGGTAGCCTCGAGGTTGCGCCGCATGGTGTCGGGATAGACGCGCAGGCCGGCCAGAATGCGGTGAAGCGTCCGCAGCATGTAGTGCACCAGGCCCGTCACCTGCGGGAAGATGACCCGCTCGGCCGAGGAGTGGCTGATGTCGCGCTCACCCCACAGCGCCTGATTCTCAAGCGCCACGAGGGCGGCGCCTCGGACGGTGCGCGCCAGGCCGACCAGCCGTTCGCAGAGAATCGGGTTGCGCTTATGCGGCATCGCCGACGACCCCGTCTGGTGCGCGCGAAACGGCTCTTCCACCTCCCGGATCTCTGTGCGTTGCAACGAACGGATCTCGGTGGCGATCTTCTCGATGGTCCCGGCCAGGATGGCCAGTGCCGTCACATATTCCGCATGCCGGTCACGCTGCAGGATCTGGCTGCTGACCGGTGCCGGCTCGAGCCCGAGCCGTGCGCACACCGCCGCCTCGATCTCTGGAGGATTGTGGATGAACGTCCCGACCTCACCCGAGAGCTTGCCGACGCGCACGGTTTCCCGCGCGGTGCCCAGGCGGGCTTCCGCCCGTCCCAACTCGGCGTGCCACAGCGCGACCTTGACACCGAAAGAGATGGGCTCGGCCTGCATCCCGTGGGTGCGGCCGGCCATGATCGTCTGGCGGTGACGATCTGCCAGCGAGGCCGTCACGCGCCGCACGTCTTCCAATGACCCCAGCAGCAGATCCGCGGCGCGCACCAGGAGCACCGACTGCGCCGTGTCCACGACATCGGACGATCCCAGGCCCAGGTGCAGGTAGGACGCGTCGGGCCCGGTCAACTCGACGACCGACCGAAGGAACGCGACCACATCATGCTGGGTTTCGGTGCGCTCGATCTCATCGATGCGCGCCGGCGACCCGCACCGCGCCGCGTGGCGCAGCCGCGCGGCAACATCACGCGGCAGCATCCCCCGCTCGGCCTGGACCTCGGCCGCGAGCAACTCGATCTCCAGCCACAGGGCAAACTTCGTCTCCGGCGCCCACAGGCGCTGCATCTCCGGCGTCGCGTAGCGGTCGATCACCGCCGGACCTCCGAGCCGGTCAGCGGGGGCACACGGATCAACGCCTCGCGCCCGCGGCCCAGGCCGATCATCGTCACCGGCACGTCCACTAGCGCCGCGATGCGGTCGAGGAACAACCGGGCGGTCGCGGGCAGGTCGTCCAGGCGATCGATCCGCGCGGGCAGCCGCCAGCCCGGCAGCGTCTCATAGACTGGCTCGACCTCGAATAGCGTCGTCGTGTCCGGCATT
>JBGPLF010000184.1:0-8284 GCA_041486265.1 bacterium | reverse complement strand
ATCTCCCGATCGCTCGGGTGTTCGCCCGGGCGGCCGCCATCGTCGAGATGCGAGAGAACCTCGCCAGTTACTTCCAGTTGAACGGGGTACTCCTCTACGCGATGAGCATGACGCTCCTCCCGGGGGCGGAAGTCCCCAAGCTCATGCACTTCCTGGCGGGCGCGCTGGCCGGCCTGGTCGTCTACAGCCTGGGCGCCCGGCTGTGGGGAACCCGGGTGGGCCTGGCCGCGGCGGCCGTCATGGCCGGTACGCCGCTCGTCTGGTCGCTCGGCGAGACCGCCGCCACCGATCTCTGGCTCGTGCTCTTTGTCACCGCCACTGTGGAATGCCTGGTGCTCTTCGCGCAGCGGCCCGGTCCCCGCCGCGCCTTCGTCACCGGCCTGCTGGCCGGCGCGGCGGTGGGAACCAAGATCCCCAGCATGGCCGCCATTCTGCCGCTGACCGTCGTCGTCCTGACGTGGATCGGGACATCGCGCGATCGACGACCCGTATGGGCCATGGTCGGGGCTCTCGCCGCGGGATGGGTGTTGACCGGCACGTATTTTTATGCACGCACCTGGATCCTCGCGGGCAACCCGGTGTTCCCGCTGCTCAACGGCTACTTCAAGAGTCCCTACGCGTCGCTGACGAACATGCCTCAATTCGTGACGGCATTCGGGATGGGACACGGGCCTAGCGATCTCCTGCTGGTTCCCTGGCGCGTTACGCGCTATCCGGCCCGCTTCACCGAGGACTCCAACATCGGCATCGTGTATCTCGCGCTCCTGCCCGCCGCGCTGCTGGCCATCGTGCGGGGCCGGGTTCCGCGATGGCTGGCCAGCGCCGTCATTGCCGCCGGGATCCTCTGGTTCCTGACAGGACAGTATCTGCGCTTCCTGCTTCCGGTGCTCCCTCTAGCCGCTCTCATTGGAGCCGCTGGGCTCCTGGCAGATCTGCGGCCGGGGCGTGCGGCGCGAACCTCCGGTGCCGTCCTGATTCTAGGCATCACCGTGACGGCCGGGGCGTGGGTCGCCTCGGGACCGTGGAACTTCCCTCTGTCGGTGGTCCGCCGCACAGTCAGCCGGGATCAGTATGCGGCCACGTATGTCAGGGACTTTGAGGTGGCTGACTACGCCAAGCGCACGCTGCCTGAATCTGCTCGGATCTACGGAGTGGGAACGGATCTGACCTTCTACTATGATCGCTTCTACGTACCAACCTCCTGGCACGGCAACCTCTTCAACCGCACCATCGGAGCGGCGGTTCTAAATGCCCGCACCGGCGATGAGATCCAGGCGATCCTCTCGCGCGCCGGCTTCACGCATCTCGTCGTACGCCGGGAGGAATCGAGCACCGCGAAGTATGGCCGGCCCGACGGATGGCTGGCGCGCGGGGAGTTCGGCAAGACAGGCCCCAGGCTCGAGTACGCGTCCCACGGATATTACCTCTTCGAGCTACGGCAGGCGCCGCCGTGACTCGGGAGACGGCGTGGACACCCCGCGTCCGAGAGTTTCGCGACGACGACCATCCGCGGGTCGTCGAAATCGTCAAGCAACCGGTATGGGTGGGGTTCGAGAAGGCACTCGTCCCGGAGGAGATTCCATGAACGCCGCGTCTAACCGATCGCCCGCGACGCCGGGACGCGCGCGCGCGCGCGACCTCGGCATCCGGATTGGACGGCTGGCCCCCGGACCCTGGAACGCCATTACCGACGTGCCCGGGATCCGGGTCGGCCACACCACACTCATCTCCGGCGATGGCCCGCTCGTGGTGGGAACGGGCCCGGTGCGAACCGGCGTCACCGTCATCCTGCCTCGTGAAGGCAACATCGCAACCGAGCCGGTGTTCGCCGGGTTTCATGTGCTCAACGGGAACGGTGAGATGACCGGCCTGCTCTGGATCGAAGAGTCAGGCCTGCTCACGACGCCGGTAGCGATCACGAACACCCACAGCGTCGGGGTCGTACGCGACGCGATCATCGGGTACGGCGTGACGCGGGGGATCGAAGGGCCTCGCTTCAGCCTGCCGGTGGTCGCGGAGACGTACGACGGTCTGCTCTCGGACATCAACGGGATGCACGTGAGGTCCGAGCACGTCTTCGCGGCGTTGGACGGGGCGGCAAGCGGACCTGTGCGCGAGGGATGCGTGGGCGGCGGGACGGGGATGATCTGCCACGGCTTCAAAGGCGGCATTGGGACGGCGTCGCGTGCGCTGGCCGCAGAAGAGGGCGGTTGGATCGTCGGGGTGCTCGTTCAGGCGAACTACGGCAGCCGGGCGCTGCTCCGCGTGGACGGCGTGCCGGTAGGCCGGGAGATCCCAGAGAGCGAGGTGCCGTCGCCGTGGGCGGTGCCACCCTCTCCGCCGGCTCGCGGGGGCTCGATCATCATCGTCGTCGCGACCAACGCGCCGCTGCTGCCGACGCAGTGCCGCCGGCTCGCTCAGCGGGCGACGATCGGGCTGGCGCGCATCGGCGGGATCGGCGCCAACTCGAGCGGCGACATCTTCCTGGCCTTCTCCACGGGGAACCGCAGCCTGGAGGCGGCGCTCGGATCAGGGATGACGCGCTCCGTGCAGATGCTGCCCAACGAGGCGATGACGAGCCTGTTCGAGGCGGTGGCGGAAGCAACTGAGGAAGCCATCGTCAACGCACTCTGCACCGCCACCACGATGACGGGGGCCGGCGGGCGCGTCGCTCACGCAATCCCGCTCGACCGGCTGCGCGACGTGATGCGATATTACCGCCGGGTGCAGCAGTAAGTTAGAATAACAGACAGTCTGCAGCAGAAAGAGGCGCGCATGAATCGCGAGTACCATCATTGGGTCAGCCCGACCCTCGGCCGCAGCATGGAAACCCTGGTCTTCGGCCACGCCGGAGCGCCGGTGCTGGTCTTCCCAACAACGATGGGACGATTCTATCAGTACGAAGACTTTGGGATGGTGGCCGCGCTCGCGTCGAAACTCGACGCCGGCCTGATCCAGCTCTACTGCCCCGACAGCATCGACTCAGAGTCATGGTACAACCAGGCGGTGCCCCCGAGGCAACGGGTGTTGCGACACCTCGACTACGAGCGCTATATCCTGAGTGAGTACGTCCCGTTCATCCGCGACCACAACTCAGGGCCGCTGCTCGTCACCGGGACATCGTTCGGCGCCTATCACGCGATCAACCTGGCGTTCCGGCATCCGAGCCTGGTCGTGAAAGTGGTGGCGCTGTCCGGCCGCTATGACATCAAACCGTTCATGAGCGGCTACTACGACGATGACGTGTACTTCAACTGTCCTGTTGACTTCCTCCCGCATCTGACCGACGACACCTATCTGGAACCCATGCGCCGCATGCAGATTGCGCTGCTGTCGGGTGAACATGATACTGCGTTGGGATCCACCCGGCTGATCTCAGACGCGCTGAACGCAAAGAACGTCCCGCACGAACTGGCGGTCTGGTGGGGTCAGACCCACGACTGGCCCCTCTGGCGGGAGGCGATCCCGCACTATCTGTAGCCCATCCTGGTGTGGGCGCGGGGGCCGCCCTCCCCCGCCCGTATCCGGCAGGACTCCAGGCAGCGCCGACCAATTCAGAAAGCAACGACAACACGAGGAGTCCGACGGATGGATCAGGCCCGCAAGATCGGTCTGTTAGTAGGGCGAGAGGAATCGTTCCCGGCCGCCTTCATCGAACACGTAAGCCAGCGGGCGGTTGACGGCGTCACCGCCGAGTTCTGCAAGGTGAGCGGCACGCGGCTCGACGATCCACGCCGGTACGCGGTCATCATCGACCGGATCTCCCATGAGGTGCCTTATTATCGGGCGTACCTGAAGTATGCTGCGCTGGCCGGCAGCGTCGTCATCAACAACCCCTTCTGGTGGTCGGCCGACGAGAAGTTCTTCGGCACGGCGCTCATGGCACGGCTGGGTATCGCCGTACCGCGGACGGTCGTACTCCCCAACAAGGCCTACATCGAGGACATCACCCCGGAGTCGCTGCGCAACCTCCAGTACCCGGTTCCGTGGGAACAGATCATCGAGTACGTCGGGCTTCCAGCGATCCTGAAACCCAATGTGGGCGGCGGGTTCAAGAGCGTCTTCAAGGTCACCTCGCTCGAAGAACTCTGGCGATGCTACGACCAGACCGGCCAGCAGACGATGATCCTCCAAGAGTACATCGAGTTCGATCACTACGTCCGGTGCATCTGTATCGGGCGCCGCGAGATCATGCCGATCCGCTGGGACCCGCGCCTGTACTGGACGGAGCGCTATATCGTGGACCACGAGCACCTGACACCGGAACTGGGCGACCGGGTAGTACGCGACGCGCGCCTGATCTGTGAGACGCTCGGCTTCGACATGAACACGGTCGAGTTTGCGATCCGCGACAACGTGCCGTACACCATCGACTTCCTTAATCCGGCGCCGGACTTCGAGCGCGCCCGCATCCGCGACGTGTACTTCGCTTGGGTCGTCGAGAAGATGGCCGACCTGGCGATCGGATACGCACGGGGCGCCGAGCGGCCGCCGGGCCGCCTGCGCTGGGACCGCTTCCTCCGAGAGGCCGGCGCCGAAGAATAACCGTCGGACGGGTTTCGCAGCCCGCAGGCGTGCTCGCCGGACCGAGGTGCTTGGGGGGCGACCGCGAACGACTTATGGCGCATGGACGACGCGTTGAACGCCGGGGTTCAACCTGTCGGCGCGCTGAATGCCGGACAGCGCCTGCAGATCACCATACGCTCCGCTGCAGGTAGTATTCAGGAAGTCACCGGCTAGTGCGCCAGGACTGGGTCGTGACCATCCCCCTCGTTCGCCAGTGGGCGGGCCACCTTGTCGTGCCCGAGATCCGCCGATTTACCCAGGACAGCCTCTTCTTGGTCACGCCCCGGGTCGTGGGATTCCTGGCGCTCACGGGCATCGCGATGGCGTTCACCCACTTCTCCACTCCTGAGATCCACGGCCAGTTCCAGTATGTGAACGCGATTCTCGGCGTGATGGCCCTCTTCGCCCTCCCCAGCATGCCCCTGGCCGTCGCGCGCGGAAGCATGCGGGGACGGCATTCGCTGTACGCACGGCGGCTGATGGCGCGCCGTAGGAGTCGCGACCTATGAGCGGACTGCCGCCACGCGCGATCCTCATCACACATGTCTGGTCCGACCGCAACAAGGGTGATGCCGCGATCCTCGAGGCGACAATCGAATTGATCCGCGCCTTCGAGCCCGGCGCCGCCATTGCGTTGATGTCGGAGTTTGCGCCCGACGACCGGCGTCTGGAAGCCGAAACCGTGGCGACGCGCGCGCGGTTTCCCAACGTCGCGCTCGTGGGCAGCCTCTTTCCCGTGCTCCCCGTTGCGCCACCGGAGGCGAGGCGCCCGGCCGGCCGGATCCGCACCGCGTACGAGGTCCTGACAGCTGTGGGGCGATCCGCAGCCCTGCTAGCCATCCCGCATCATCTTCTTCACCGCGGATCGGGCGCATCCGCAGCCCTGGATGCCGTGCGCACGGCCGATCTGGTGATCAGCAAAGGCGGAGGGTTTCTCTACGGCGATCGCAGCCTGCGCGCGACCGTGCGGCTCTACCGTGAACTCTTCCCGCTGCTGCTGGCACGCAGGCTCGGCAAACCGGTGGCGCTGCTCGGCCAGTCAATCGGCCCCTTCCCCTCGCACCTACAGCGACGCCTGGCCCATTGGGCGCTGCGCGATGCGGCGTTGATCGGCGTGCGGGAAGCTTTGTCCCTGGAGACCGTCCGCAGCCTCGGCGTGAAAGATGACCGCGTCCACATCGTCCCAGATCTGGCGCTGGCCCTTCCCGCGGCTGAACCCGGCGATGCAGAACTCCGGCGCGTCCGCCAGGCGCTGGCGGGCCATCCTCATCCATGGATCGGCCTGACCGTCCGGCGGTGGGACAGGCGCGGGGGACAGGCCGCGCAACGGACGTACGATCGCTACCTCGACGCAATGGCGGCCTTGTGCGCCCACGTCCGGAAGACGCACGGCGGGACGGTCATGGTCTGGCCGCAGTCCACCGGGCCGGACTCCTTTGAGGACGACCGCGCCGCGGGCCGCGACCTGACGCGTCGCGCCGCGGGCGGTGTGCTCTGCCTGGACGCCGAGTACGGGCCGCGCGTCCTCAAGGCCGCATATCGCTGGATGGACGCCTTCGTGGCCACACGCCTGCACTCGGCTCTCTTCGCGATGGCATCCGGGGTCCCGTCACTCGTGATCGACTACTGGGGACCCAAAGCCGCGGGCGTGATGGCCCTGCTGGACCAGGATCGGTACGTGCTGCCATACGGCGGCCTCGACGCAGGCTCCCTCTGTCGTGCCTTCGACGACCTGTGGGCGCAGCGAACCAAGATCCGCGCGCACCTCAGCGCGACGGTTCCCGGGTTGATCGACAGCACGACGCAAACGGTCCGCAACCTGGTCGGATCCGCGTCGCCCGCCTTTGCGCGGGGTGCACAAGATAATCGGCTCAGCGTGCTGCTCGTCGGTCTCAACTCCGCCTTTGGCGGCGTCGAGCAGCATCTGGTGGATCTGAGCGCGGAACTGGCGTCCCGCGGCCATCGGGTGGCCCTTGTCGCGCCGTGCGCGAGCCTGCTAGCCGAGAAGGCCCGTCGCGGCGAGACGGTTGATGTTTACGAGATCCCAAGGTCCCCAGCCGCGGTGATCGCGCTGCGGCACCTGATCCTGGCGCGGCGTCCCGATGTGGTCCACCTGCATAGTCCCAGGGCCAGCGTCATCGGCCGCCTGGCCGCGCGCTTGCTGCCCAGGAATGTCCGCGGGCGCACGGTAGTACTGTCCACCGCGCACGGCTGGATCTCCATACGCCTGAAACTCCGCCGCCTCTACGAAGCCCTGTACCTCTGGACCGCGCCGTGGGAGGACGGCATCGTGGCCGTCGCGCGCGCCGTGCAGGCAAACCTGACCAGAAGCGGCTACCCGCGCCGGATCTGGATCGTTCCGAATGGAATCAATCCCGCGCGAAACAACGGCCTGGCGCCCGCGCGCGCCTCCAGCGGCGGGCCTTTTTGCTTCGGATATTTCGGCCGCCTGGAACGGGAGAAAGGCCTGGATGGACTGCTAGAGGCTGTCGTGCGCATAGCATCGGATGCCTGGCGCTTGAACATCTATGGCAACGGCCGGGATCGCAGACGGCTCGAGCGTCGAGTGGCTGCCGCGGGGCTTCAAGAACGCGTGCGGTTCTGTGGCGCGCTTCATCCCGAGGTGGTACCGGCGCGCATGGCAGAATGCCATGCAATCGTGCTGCCTTCACTGCAAGAAGGCTGGCCCTATGTGCTCCTCGAGGCGATGAGCCTGGGCGTGCCGGTCGTGGCAAGCGCAGTCGGCGGAGTCACCGAGATGATCCGAGACGGCGTGGAAGGTCTGCTCGTGCCCCCGGCGAATCCCGGAGCGCTGGCCGCCGCGTTGAAGCAGATGCTCAACGACCCTGCGTTGTCGGTCCACCTGGGCCACGGCGCGCGGGCGAGAATCCAGGAGTTGACGTCGGTCCGGATGACCGATGCGCTGGTGACCACCTACCGGGAAGCGCTCGGAGACATCGCCGGCGTGCAAGGAGGAGTACAGGGTGTCGGCATTGCCAGGGATCTCGAAGGGGCTGCAGCACAGGGTGATTCGGCAGGCGTTTCCGGTGGCCGTCCATATCTTACGCCGTAAGTCGCTTCGCGAATTCAGCACCCTCCTGGACCTCGAGCGCGCCGACCCCAACCTGCTCCGGGCCCGGCAGCTCGAACGGCTTCGACGGCTCATCGCCTGGGCCTACGAGACCGTCCCCTATTATCGAACGATCATGGATGAAGTGGGGCTCAAACCGGGAGCCATCGGTCGCCTGGAGGACCTGACGCGGCTTCCCATTCTGAGAAAACGGGATGTCCAAGCCTTTAAGGATAGCCTGCTGTCCACTCACGCCCGGGCCCGCGACCTGGAGCGCAAGGCCACATCCGGCACCACAGCGACGCCTCTTCGTTTCTACCGGGATCGACGAGTCGCCCCCCTGGGTCAGGCCACCTGGTGGCAGGCCCTGCGTTGGGCGGGCGCCTCGCCCGCAGATTCTCACGCGTTCGGCGCTCGCCCCAGCGGCCCGAACGATGAACAGGTAAGGTTCACCCGCTGGCACAAGCTGATTGGGAGCCGGCTTCTGCCCTTCGAATCCGTCATCAACCGGAATGGGACCCAGGTCATCGCGTTCCTCGAACACACCAATCCTGGCGTGATCTCCGGCTACCCGAGTTATCTGCACCTGCTCGCACGCCTCATCCTGGACTCCGGCGCGCCTCTCCGCATCCATCCGCGGGTCATCTT
>JBGPLF010000183.1:0-8313 GCA_041486265.1 bacterium | reverse complement strand
GATGCCCCGCCGACGATCGGCAAGAACTACCTGAAGGCGATTGCGGAGGTCACCAAAGAGCCGGTCACTTATGTCATCTACAGCCATGCCCACAAGGACCACATCGGCGCCGCGGCCATGTTCCCCAGGACCGCCAAGTTCATCGCTCATAAAGAAACCGCCCGGCTGCTGGCCCGCGCGAAGGATCCCAACCGGCCGGTGCCGACGGTGACCTTCACTACTTCCTACAAACTAAAGGTCGGCCGGCAGATTCTGATCCTGGACTACAAGGGGCCGAACCACGAGCCGGGCAACATCTTCATCTACGCGCCCCGGCAGAAGGTCTTGATGTTGGTCGATGTCATCTTCCCCGGTTGGGTCCCCTTCGCCCAGTTGGCCCTTTCCCAGGACATCCCCGGCTACATCGAGGCGCACCAGCAGGTGCTGGGTTACGACTTCACGACCTTCATCGGCGGGCATCTAACGCGCCTGGGTACCCGGCAGGACGTCAAGGTGCAGATGGAATACATCCAGGACCTCAGAGCGAACGCCCTCAAGGCCCTCCAGACGGTAGACTTCATGGCAATCGCGAAGGACACCGGGTTCGAGAATCCGTGGTTGATCTTCGATCGCTATCTCGGCGCCGTGGCCAAAGCCTGTGAAGCGGCGACCGTCCCGAAGTGGCGGGATCGGCTGGGAGGAGCTGACGTGTTCACCTACCAGCACTGCTGGGTGATGCAGAACACGCTCCGACTCGACTGAGGGGCGGCCGGCACCAATCGTTCAGGATCACGCACGCGTGCTGAGGTCGTGCATCATCGTGCGCAGGCTCGGATAGGCTGCGGTGTACAATCCGTACAGCCGCTCGTAGATCTCGACGTTGGCCGGGTCTGGTGTGGTGCTCTCGCTGATGGACACGGCCGTGTCGCAGGCCACCTCCACCGAGGTGAACGCGCCGCAACCCACCCCTGCCAGCAGGGCCGCACCATACGCCGCGCCCTCCGTGGTCGTCACGGTCGCCAGCGGCGCGTCGAACACGTCGGCGAGAATCTGACGCCAGAGCGGACCGCGAGCGCCGCCGCCGGAGGCCCGCGCCTGGGTCACCGGAACGTTCATCGCGCGCAGGATCTCCATGGAGTCCCGCAGGCCCATCGCCACGCCTTCCATGACCGCACGGATCAGGTGTGCCCGCTGGTGCCGCAGTGTGAGGCCGATGAAGGCTCCGCGCGCGTGCGGGTCCGCGTGGGGCGTCCGTTCGCCGCTCAGATAGGGCAGAAAGATCAGACCCTCGGATCCGGCGGGGACGGTTGCGGCCTCAGCCGCGATCAGGTCGTAGGGATCGACCCCGGCCGTGAACCACGTCTCACTCGGTAGAGAGTCCCGCAGCCATCGGAGCGATCCCCCCGCGGACAGCATGACGCCCATGACGTGCCATCGCCCCGGCACCGCGTGACAGAAGGTATGAGTGCGGCCCAGCGGATCCACTTCGACGGCATCGAGATGGGCAAACACGACGCCGGAGGTGCCGATCGTGACCGAGACCACGCCCGATCGCACGATCCCCGTGCCCACGGCCTGCGCCGCCTGGTCGCCGGCTCCGGCCACAACCGGTGTCCCCTGTGCCAGTCCAGTGACGGCAGCGGCGTCCGTCGTAATGGCGCCGCTGATCGCCGGCGATTCTGTCACACGCGGCAGCCACTCGGGCGGGATCTCCAGAGCCTCCAGCATCTCGGGTGCCCAGGTGCGGCGCCGCACGTCGAAGAGGGAGGTCCCCGACGCGTCCGCCACGTCAGTGGCGAACTCACGGGTGAGCCGATAGCGCACGTAGTCCTTAGGTAAGAGGGTGTGCGCAATGCGCGCGAAGAGGTCGGGCTCGTGGCGCCGCATCCACACGATCTTGGGGGCGGTGAAGCCCGTGAGGACGGGGTTCCCGGTCAGCTCCAGCACCCGCGCCGCCCCGACGCGCTCGGTGATCCAGGCGCACTCCTCTGCGGTCCGCTGGTCGTTCCACAGGATCGAGGGGCGGAGCACCCGGCCGGCGCCATCGAGCGGTACGAGGCCATGCATCTGCCCGGTGAGCCCGACGGCGGCGACGGTGCGTCCGTCCACGCCAGAGCGAGTCAGAACCTCCCGAATACTCGAGATCGTTGCATCCCACCACGTTTGGGGATCCTGTTCGGTCCACCCCGGCCGCGGGGTGAGTAGCGGGTAAGACGCCGAGGCCGTGGCGAGGAGGGTGCCGCGCACATCGGTGAGGACAGCTTTGGCGCCCGTCGTCCCGATGTCCACGCCAAGCAGCGCCGTGGTTGCCGTCGGCATCGTGCGACCGTCTTCCTGGGCCGCGTCCTGTTGAGGCCTCAGCGTAAAAGCGGAGGGAGGGCCCCTAGCATCTCAGGACGCCGCGCCCGCTGGCGAATCAGGTAGGCCTCCAACCATCCCCGCGCGCGATCGGGATGCGTGACCGCCCAGATGACCTGCTCGTGGTCGAGATTGTTGATCCGATCGGCCGCCGCGCGCAGCGCATCCATGCTGTTGCGAACCGCGACGTCCACCGGCATGCGCTCAGGGTTGACGTCGATCCCGAAGTGTTCCTGGTAACCGTGCATCTTCAGCGCATACAGCGCGGCCTCGGTTTGCTCCGGGGAGATGACGCCGACGTTGAGGTCCTGATCGTAGTTGCCCAGCGGCTGGCTGTTCCAATGGGTATGCGCCAGCCGGCCGTGTTCGCAGGCCAGGCTGAACGAATAGGCGAGGTCTTCGAAGCCCATCAGCATGTGGCCGGCCTCGGGATTGAGCGCGAGCAGCGCGTGCCCGGCCTTGAGCAGCGCGCGATTCTCCTGGTGCGTGAGCAGGCCTTCCACTTTGTGGGCGAGGAGGAGGCCCTCCGCGGTCGTGCCGTAGAGAATGTGCCCCCTGGGCTCGTAGGGCTTTGGTTCGAACGCGATCCGCACTCCAGGCACCGTATCAATTGCCTCGGCGAGCCCCTCGGCAAACCGGTGCCGCATCGCCGCCAGGTCCATCCCGAAGGGATTTTCATATCCATCGATTCCCGGCCACACGATCGCGAAATCGGTGTTGAACTCCTTGTTCACCCGCAGCGATGTGACCGTACGGGCGATGGCGCGCTTGCGTGCCTCCGGGAGTGGAGACGAAAGGGACCCAAACTCGAACTCGCGATCGTAGAAAAGCCCGGGGATGACAGTGATGAGGCGGATGCCGGTGTCTCGGCAGAATTGTTTCCACAAATCGACGTTGTCTTCGTGGATCTCGGCCGGATAATGCGCCTCGACGCCCACGACACCGTGGTCTTTGAGGCCGGCCACGATGTCGAGGCGTCTCTTGATATCGAGGTCGGGCCCGTACTTGTCGTGAAACCGGCCGGCCATCGGGGAGAAGTACCACACGCCGACTGAGAACCGGGGTACGAGCTCGAACGCCTTGAGACGAGCAACGAGCTCCTCCGGTGAGCGCCGGATCTGTTGCCCCCGCAAGTCACGCAGCGCCATCGTGCTCCCTCCTCTATGGCCGCCAGGGCACAGCCTGGCGCGCGCCGCGATCCACGTACGCGAACTGGTTGGCGGGGACGTGAACCCATGGGCCCCATTGCCCGTCTGGCCACTGCACCCTGACTTGAGCGTCCCTGGCCGCCCCTAGGCCGAAGTGAATCCAGCCGAGCTGGCCGCCGGCGTGGCCGCCGCCGATGGTCAGCTCCCGCCGCTGGACGCGTGGTCCAGTGCGGACCTCGATCCAGGCGCCGACCACGTCGCGGTCCCCTCCAGGCTGGCGCAATCGCAGCGCCAGCCAGTTACCCATGGCCTTTGGGTGGTCGGCGGTGCCGCTGCCCACGTTACGCCAGATCTTCACGTTCTCGCGAAGATTGACGACCACCAGATCGAGCAGGCCATCCAGATTAAAGTCCACGAGTGCCGCCCCGCGGGCACGCGCGAAGTTGAGGATGCCGGCCCGATCCGCCGCCTCGACGAACCGGCCATCCGGCCGTCCCAGCAGCAGGTTACTCGGATCGCGCTGGGCGCCCTCCTCCATGGCATCAACGTTGCCCTTGGCGATGAAGAGATCGATGAAGCCGTCGTTGTTCACGTCACGGAACTCCGCATGCCAGCCGGTCGAGGGTCGCACATCTCCACCGGTAAAGGGGCGCTGTGCGGTGACGCCGCGCGCGAGGGCCGTGTCGGTGAACACTGGCCTCCCCGGCCCTCCGGCCAGCACCCGCAGCTTGTTGTCGCCCATGCTCGTCAGGAAGTACGCTGGATACCCGTTGCCGTTGATGTCATACGACGCGATCCCCATCCCCCAGATCTGCAGTGGGCGCCAGCCGTCCCCGCGACCATAGAGCACCGGTGCGCGTCCCGCCCTGATCCGCCAGAGCTGATCCTCACCGCCCCGGTAGTACTGCCGATCATTGGTGACCATCAGGTCGGCCGAGCCCGACCGGTTCCAGTCGGTGAACAGCATCGAGAGGGTGCAGAAGCCAGGCTTCAGGGCAACCGGCGACGCGAAGCCGGGGCGACCCTGCGCCGGCCGATACAGGAAGTTGTCGTGGCAGGTCCCGAACGGTGCGCCCGGCTTGCTGCGATCGACATAGTTTCCAAAAGCGAGCGTGGGCCACGTGTTGCCCTTCTCCCAGCGGGCGCTGAAGGCGGTCGTCCAGGCATTGCCGCCGTTGAATCCCCAGGAGTCGTTGACCCGCTCGAAACGGCAGTTCCCGAGCCCCCGAAAGAGGATGTTCTCACCTACGCGAAGCACCACAAGATCGGTGCGCCCGTCGCCGTCGATGTCAATGGGATAAGCGCCGATCACCGAGTCGATCTCGAGACGGCTGTTGGCCACGCGCGTGAAGCGAAGCGCACCGCCGACAGAGCTGTCGTTGCGAAACAGCCCAGCCCGGTTGCGTCCGCCGGCGATAAATAGGTCCGGGCGCCCATCATCGTTGCAGTCGAACGCGGCGACGCCGCCGCCGACGGTGAACTCCCAGCCACCGCTGTACACGTGCGACACCCCCGCCCTTGCTGTTTCCTCGACAAAGCGGGGCAGGGCAGGCATGCTCGCAGACCCAGCCGTGTCCGGCCAGCCCAGGAGCAGGATGCTCACGACGATCGCCACCAGGGAAGCGCAAACGCGGTGATGATTGTGGCTCATGCCCGCCCCTCTTCCATGGGAAGGAGGTGTGGACCTTCCAGGCGAAAGCGATGTACCACTCCACTGACATCAGTCGATGATTGGGGCGCAACAGGTTTGGGTCGTATCCAGAGGAGGGGTGGGCGGTGAACAAGCGGTTGGTGATCATGTGCGTGTTGGCGCTCGTGTTGGCCGTCTCCATGCAGTCAGGCTTCCAGTCGGGCGTCGTGTCCGGCGCCCCAACAATCACGGTTGGGGTAAGCTGGGCCAACTTCCAGGAAGAGCGCTGGAAGATCGACGAGGCGGCCATGAAGGAGCAGTTAGCCAAGATGGGCGCCACGTACGTCAGTGCCGACGCTCAGAGTTCTAACGAGAAGCAGATCGCCGACATCGAAGGGCTGATCACGAAGGGTGTCAACGCGCTGATCGTCCTGGCCTGGGACAAAGAGGCGGTGCTGCCCGCGGTGGCCAAGGCGAAGGCCGAGAAGATCCCGGTTGTCGGGTACGACCGCCTCATCGAAGCGCAGGGGGTCTTCTACCTCAGCTTCGACAACCGAGAGGTTGGACGGATGCAGGCGCGCGAGGTCTTCAAGGTCAAGCCCAAGGGGAACTACGTGTTCATCAAGGGCAGCAACACCGACCCGAACGCCGACTTCGTGCACGCAGGTCAGCTCGACATCCTGGGCGCGGCCATCAAGAAGGGCGACATCAAGGTCGTCGGCGAGCAGTACACCGATGGATGGCGGCCGGAAGTCGCGCAGAAGAACATGGAGCAGATCCTGACCGCCAACAACAACAAGGTCGATGCCGTCGTCTCTTCGAATGACGGCATGGCCGGCGGTGTCGTGGCCGCGCTGGCCGCGGTGGGCCTCGCGGGTAAGGTGCCGGTGTCCGGACAGGACGGGGACATCGCGGCGCTCAACCGTGTGGCAAGGGGTCAGCAGACCGTCAGCGTCTGGAAGGACGCCCGTGAACTCGGGCGGGCGGCTGCGGAAGTGGCAGTGCAGATGGCTCGGGGGACCATGATGGACAAGGTCAAAGGCGCCGTCAAGTACAAGGGTCCCAAGGGCGTCACGATGGACTCGATTCTCTTGAAGCCCGTTCCGATCGTGTTCAGCAACCTCGATATCGTGATCAAGGCCGGCTGGGCGAAGAAGGAGCAGGTGTGTCAAGGGGTCGACAAGGCCAAGGCTCCTTCGGCGTGCAAGTAGTCGACTGAGAGCGAAGGCAGGGGTGCCGCCGTCTGAGCCGGGCTGCGGCGTGCGGCGGCACCCTCATCCCACCCTGCGCGAGGAGTCAGGAGAGTGTCAGTCAAGACACCGACCGCTGCGCAAGTCTCTGCCGAAATCACTCACCCTGCAAGAGCCCGCGCGAGTCCGTTCCAGCGTCTTGCTTCGAGCATAGGGATCGATGCCCGCCTGCTGGGCATGCTGGCGGCGCTCGCCGTCATTTGGGTCGGCTTTCACCTGGCGACCGGCGGCACATTCCTCAGCGGCCGAAACCTCTGGAACCTCATGGTGCAGACCAGCGTCGTCGGCGTCATGGTCAGCGGGATGGTGCTCGTGATCGTCGCGCGGCAGATCGACCTCTCCGTGGGTTCCGTGCTTGGTTTCGTCGGGATGGTCATGGCGTTCTTGCAGGTGCAGGTCTTCCCCCTCGAGGTCTGGTGGAACTGGGTGGTCACCGTCATCGCGGGCCTCGCGCTGGGAGCCGTGATCGGCGCCTTTCAGGGGTACGTCGTCGCCTACCTGGAGGTCCCCTCGTTCATCGTCACCCTGGGCGCCCTGCTCGCGTTCCGCGGCGGGGCCTGGCTCGTCACGACCGGGCGAACGGTGGCGCCGTTGGATACCACCTTCCAGGTCTTTGGCGGAGGGATCGGAGGATCCATCGGCGCGACCTGGAGCTGGGTCGTGGGCGGGATCGCGATTGCCCTGATCGTGTGGTACGTCTTCAGCGCGCGGACCCGGCGCCGGAAGCATGGATTCGCTGTCAAGCCGTTGTGGGCGGATATCCTCGTGATCGGCCTGCAGGCGGCGTTTGTCTCGGCGTTCGTAATGATTATGAACGCCTACCCGTATCCGGGCACCACGATACCTCGAGGGATTCCTGTCCCGGTCCTGATCATGCTCGGGATCGCCGTGCTGATGAGCACCATCGTGCGCTCGACCCGGTTCTGGCGCTACGTCTTCGCCATTGGAGGAAACCCTGAGGCCGCCCGCTTCTCGGGCATCCAGGTCCGCAAGATCACGCTGCTGGTGTTTTCGCTCATGGGGCTGCTCGCCGCCGTGGCGGGGATCATTGCCACGGCCAGGCTGAACGCCGGGACGAACTCAGCGGGAGAGCTGGCCGAACTGAGCGTGATCGCGGCGGCCGTCATCGGAGGCACCTCGCTCTCGGGTGGGGTCGGCAGCATCTCCGGGGCCCTTCTCGGCGCGGTGCTGATGGAGAGCCTGCGCAACGGGATGGTGCTCATGGGCCTGCCCAGCGCCCTGCAGAACGTCGTGCAGGGCGGTGTGCTCGTCCTGGCCGTCTGGCTCGACGTGATCTATCAGAGGCATCGCCGCCGTTAGGGAGGCAAACCGATGGACGCCGTGAGTCGCCTGCCGCTGGTCGAGATGCGCCGCATCCACAAGTCGTTCGGGGGCGTGCACGCGCTTGAGGACGTGACCGTCGATCTCCACCCCGGCGAGGTGGTCGGCCTCGTCGGGCACAACGGGGCCGGCAAATCCACGCTGATTAAGATCCTGTCGGGGGTCTATGAGGCGGACCGCGGAGAGATCTTCATCGACGGCCAGGCGGTCACGATCCGCAGCCCCCGGGATGCGCGGCAACACGGGATTGAGACCATTTACCAAACCCTGGCGCTCGCCGACAACCTGGACGCGCCGGCCAATATCTTCCTGGGGCGGGAGTTGATCCGCGCGCCGTTCTCGCTGGACGAAGACGCGATGGAAGCGGCCAGCCGGGGAGTGCTCGACCGGCTGAAGATCTACGTCCCTTCGCTGCGCGACAGCTGCGCGAACATGTCGGGAGGGCAGCGCCAGGCTATCGCGATCGGCCGCGCGATCTACTTCAACGCGAGAATCCTGATCATGGACGAGCCGACCGCCGCGTTGGGACCTCAGGAGTCGCGCCAGGTGGGCGAGCTGATCAGACAACTCAAGAAGGAAGGGCTCGGCATCTTCCTGATCAGCCATG
>JBGPLF010000182.1:0-8324 GCA_041486265.1 bacterium | reverse complement strand
CCGGGGATCTTCGCCTCGACCCTCGGCCACCTCGCGGCCTCACCGCCTGAGGCTGATGCCAGCATCACCTGGAATGATGTCTTCGTAAACAACATGCCTTCGGTGGGGACGACGATCCGGTGGTGGGCGACCTGCGCCAGCGAAGAGAGCGAGCTGTCGGTGATAGCCACTGTCTTGATGCCGCGCCCCGCGGCCCATTGCACGGCCGCCACGGCTTCCGGATCACACCGCCAGAAACTGATGCCGACGACCAGGTCCTTCGTCGACAGCGACGCCAGGCGCGGCGCCCATGCGACCCGGCCGCGCGTCTCCAGCTCGATCTCCATGCCGAAGGCCGTGCAGAGATGGCTGAGCACGAGCCCCGACGCAGCGTAGCTCCCGCTCGACATCACGACAACACGGCGGGCCCGCACCAGCAGAGATGCGATGCGATTGAGATTCGCCGCATCAAACGTCCGCAGGAGTTCCTGGAGGTTGTGGAAGTCGCGCAGGATCATCGCGCGATAGACGTCCCCGGGCAGCAATTGCTGCTGCTCCATCAGCTCAAGGGGCTGCAGCATGCCCAGGTACGTGCCGCGGAGTTCCCGGCGGAAGTGATGAAACCCGGCGAACCCGTTGTCTGCGTGTTCCCCGGATCGCAGCACGGGGCGCGCCGGCGTTGCAACAGGATTTGCAGTTTCCAGAAAATGAATCGGATTGTAGCGGGCAGGGACGGCCGCGCCCCGGACGGAAGCTAGTCGGCGTGTCGCGGCCGTCTGTTGTTGAGCTCGTGCGCCCGTTTGTTGTTGGCGGCGTCGCCTACTTGCTCCTCGGGAGCGGTCTGGGGGCGGAGATGGCCGAGCATCCCCGCCTGGTCGCGGACTGGCGCTCGATCCACGCCCACCTGAACGTGTTCGGCTTCCTGACCTTCCTGATCGTCGGGATGACGTACCTGTTCGTGCCGGTCTTCGCGCGCCGGCGCCTGGTCCGGCCGCAGTGGGTGCGCATTCACCTGTGGGTCGCCCACGTCGCGGTGTGGGGGCTCATCCTCGGTCGCCTCTTTCACCTGTGGCCGCTCTCCGCCGCCGGCGGCCTGGCGCAGTTGGGATCCACGATACTTTTCGCAGCCGTCGTCGTGCTGACGATTCGCCGGGGCGAGCCCGTCGCCCCGGCGGACCTGCCGCCGCTGCTGGCCTCGATCGCGGCGGCGCCGGCCTCGCGCGACCTCGACCGCACGGCGACCGGGTTCACGCGGCTGGCGTTGATCTATTTCGCGGCCGGCGGCGTGCTGGGCGCCGTGCTCGGGGGGCCGTCCGGCTTCTCGCCCCAATTCGTCGCGTCGACCATCTGGTTCACCGTCGTCGGCGTCATCGTCATCATGTTGTGCGGGGTGGCCTATCATTTGATCCCGCGCCTCAACGGGCTCACGGTGCGCCGTGACGCCGCGGCCCAATGGCAGTACTGGGGGCTTGTCGTCGCGGCGCCGGTGCTCGGTGTGGCGTACTTTGAGGGATGGATGAAGGTGGCCGGCCTGGCACACCTCGTCGAGGCCGCGTCGCTCGGTCTCTTCGCCTGGAACCTCTGGCCCGCGCTGGCTGCCGGCCGGATGCCCGCGGCGTCGCGCGGGTTTATCCGGATGGCCCTGCTCTTTGGTTTCGCCGGGGCCCTGCTCGCGGCGACCACCGTCCTGGGGATCGGCCGGCCGCTGCCGCGGGCACCGCTGCTGCACCTGCACCTGCTGGGTCTGGCAACGATGACCGCCTTCGGCGTGATGTATGCGCTGTTGCGGCAGGCGGAGATCCTGCCGGCGACGGCTCGATGGCCGGCCGTCCACGTCTGGATTGCCAGCACTGCACTGCCGGGAATGGCGGTGGGGCTCAGCGGCCCGCGGATGCTGCTGGCGATCTTCGGCCCGCTCCAGTTCCTCGGAATTCTGGGGTTCGCAGTGACGCTCGTGCGCTACCTGGTCCGCTCCGGCTCCCAGCCGTACACCGGCAAGATGTCCACCGGCGCGTAGTTGTCGGTCAGCAGCGGCACATCGTCGGTTGCAACGGGCTTCTCGTAGAAATCCTTCGCGTACCCATCGAGCGGCAGCCGCACCTTTCCCTCGGACCGCAGCCGTTTCGCCGCCGCCAGGATCTCATCTGCCTTCATCCCGCTCTTGCCGGTGGCGATCAGGATGATCGTGCGTGTCTCGGTGGGGTTGCGCGCCAGGCCAAAGGCGACGGGAAAGGGGTAGAGGCCCGGGAAGACGCTGCCGTAGGTCTTGTGCAGCGCGCGGTAGAGCTTGCTCTGCGGTCCGTCCAGCGCGCCGATGATGTTGGAGACGACGATGCCGTCCGGCGCCAGGTGGTCGCGCGCCAGTTCCAGGAACTCCTTCGTTGCCAGGTGGAAGGGAATCCCCTCCGCGAAGTACGCATCCAGGATGATGACGTCGTACTTCTGATCGCTCCGCCGCAGGTGGACACGGCCGTCTGAGACCACGATCCGGTGCCGCGCGTCTTCCTTCACCTCGAAGAACTGTTTGGCGACGTCCTCGACCACGGGGTCGAGTTCGACGGTGTCGATGCTCACGTCGGGATAGTCGCGTGTGAAGCGCTTGGGGATCGTCCCGGAACCGAGCCCGATCAGCAGCACCCTTCGGATCGCCGGGTGAAAGACACGGGCCAGGTGCGCGTAGGACGTGTACAGGAACGGGCTCTCGAAGGGATCCTTCAAGACCATCCCGCCCTGGAACGACCGGTTGAATCTCAGGTAGCGGTTGAACCCATCCTCTAGGATGCTGATCTGGTGGTAGGCGCTGTCCTTCTCGTAGATCACTCGTTGAGTGGGAATCGGGATCGGCGCGCCGTGGCCTGGCGCGGGCGCCAGGAGCACGAGCAGCACCACCGCAGCGGCCAGCGCGGGACGCGCGGCGCGTCCGTAACTCACCATCAGCAGCGCCGCCAGCAGAAGCAGGAGGCCCCCCAGCAGATACAGGATCGCCCGCACGCCGAGGGCGGGAATCAGGAAGAACGCGGTCGCCACCGTCCCGAAGATGCTGCCGGCCGTCGAGAGGGCGTAGAGGATCCCGGCGCTGGTGCCGACGGTCGCCAGATCCCGGGCCACGAGTTTGATCGCAAAGGGTGACGTCGTGCCCATCAACACGCTGGGCATCGAGAACAGGATGATTGAGGCGAGCAGAGGATTCAGCCGCGGTCCCAGGTTCCAGGCATCGAAAGCCACCAGCACCGGCCGCGACACCGCGTTGAGCGTCAGGATGGCCAGCCCCGCCAGTGAGAGCAGCGTCGCGAGCACACCCGGGCGCGGCCATCGGTCGGCCATCGTGCCGCCCAAGTAGTAGCCCAGGCTGAGCGCGGCCAGGAAGATGCTGATCAATCCACCCCAGACGTACACCGAACTCCCGAAGAACGGCGCGATCACGCGGCTGCCGACGATCTCGAGTCCCATCAGGACTGCCCCGCTGCCAAAGACCACCACACGCAGGATCACGGACACCCTCCCGGCGCAAGAGACTCCGGCCTTGAATTCGCTTTGCCGCGCACATGGGCCTTCTGTGGAACGGGTCCGTCATCCGGTCGTCCCGCGGGCCTTCTGTCCGGCAGGAGGGATTGGTATACTGCGTGGGGACTCCGGAAGATGAACAGCACCCGCCGCACGAAGATCATCGCCACGCTTGGCCCGGCGTCCGAGACGCCGGAGGTCCTGCACGGGATGCTCGCCGCCGGGGCCGACGTGGTGCGTCTCAACTTCTCCCACGGCACGGGCGATGAGCACCTGCGCCGGTTGGAGATGGCCCGCCGGGTCGCTGCTGACCGCAGCGCGCCGCTGGCCGTCCTGCAGGATCTGCCCGGTCCCAAGCTGCGCATCGGCACGCTGCCCGGTGGCTCGATCACGCTGGCGTCCGGCCAGGACGTGGTGCTGGCGACCGACGGCGCCACCGGAGAGGGGATCATCCCGGTCGCCTATCAGCATCTTGCGGACGACGTGCAGGCGGGCCACCGCATCTTCCTGCAAGATGGAGAATTGGCGCTCGTCGTGCGCGGCGTCGCCGGGCGGCGCGTACAGTGCACCGTGGAATCGGGAGGACAGCTGCGGGATCACGCGGGACTGAACCTCCCCGGCGTTCGCCTGAGCGTACCTGCCGTGACCGAGGACGACATGCGCTGCCTCGAGTGGGGGATCGCACACCAGGTCGAGTTCGTCGGACTCTCGTTTGTCGAGGACCCTGGCGAGATCGAGCAGGTGCGCCGGCTCATCGCCGGCCGCGGAGGGGTCAGCCGGCTCGTAGCGAAGATCGAGCGCCGGCGCGCGCTGGATTGCATCGACCTGATCGTCGCCGCCGCCGACGCGGTGATGGTGGCCCGCGGGGATCTGGCGGTCGAGACCTCGATCGAAGAGGTTCCCCTCGTCCAGAAGTCCATCATCGGCCTGTGCAACCGGCTCGGGAAACCCGTGATCACGGCGACGCAGATGCTGGAAAGCATGATCGTGCACCCGCGCCCGACCCGCGCCGAGGCCGCCGACGTCGCCAACGCGGTGTTCGATGGGACCGACGCGCTGATGCTGTCCGGCGAGACCGCCATCGGCGCGCACCCCGTCGAGGCCGTTGCCACGATGGCCACTATTGCCGAGCGGGCGGAGACCGCGTTGCCCTACGAGCAACTGCTGCGCGAGCGCGAGCAAGAACGGACCGACGAACCCAGCGAAGCCATCGCACTCGCGGCCTGTCAGGCGGCCGAAGCTATCGGCGCCGCAGCCATCATCGCCGCCACTGATTCCGGGAGCACCGCCCGCCGCGTCGCGCGGCTGCGGCCGCGCCGCCCGATCATCGCCATCACGCACACGCCGCTCACGTGGCACCAGCTCGCCCTGACCTGGGGCGTGCGCCCGGTACTGGTGGAATCGGTCGGCGAGATCGACGCGCTGGTGGCGCGTGGCGTGCGCGCGGCGGTCGACCTCGGCGTCGCCCGATCCGGGGACCAGGTCGTGGTGACTGCCGGGGTGCCCACCGGCCGGCCCGGCACGACCAACTTTCTCAAAGTCGTCAAGGTCGAGTAAGGCCCGTCGGGCAGATCCCACCGAACAAAACCCATCGAATGAGGAGGAGTTGTTGATGGCGCTCGCGATCGATCTGGAGCAGACGTTCCCGCGGCGGTTCGTCCCGCCCGACGCCGACATGGGGGACCCGCTCCAGGTCGTGCCGCTCTTCGAGCGCCTGCTGGAGGCCCGGCCCGATTCGCCCCACGCCCTGGAGCGCTGGCTAGAGGACGTGAGCGAAGTCGTCTCGGTCATGGATGAGGAACGCGGCCGCCGCTACGTGGCGATGACCTGTCAGACCGACGATCCGGTGCGCGAGCAGGCGTACCTGTTCTTCATCGAGCACGTCGTACCAAAGATCAAGCCGCTGGCCTTCGAGGTGGACAAAGCCTACCTGGACTCGCCGCACCGTTCGATGCTGCCGTTTCGGTACAGGCTGCTCGACCGGTTCATCGAGAACCGCGTTGCCCTGTTCCGTCCCGAGAACGTCCCGCTGGAGACCGACGAGGCGAAACTCAAGCAGCAGTATCAGAAAGTCACCGGCGCCATGACGGTCGTCTTCCGGGGCAAGGAGCACACCCTGCAGCAAATGGCCCCCTATCTGGAGGAGACTGACCGGTCGGTCCGGCAGGAGGCCTGGGAACTGGTGACGCGGCGCCGGCTGCAGGATCGCGAGCAGTTAGAGGAGATCTTCGACCAGCTTCTGGCCCTGCGCGCCCAGATCGCGCACAATGCCGGCTTTGCGGACTACCGGGCGTTTGCGTTCCGGCAGCGCGAACGGTTCGATTACACGCCCGAAGACTGCTTGCGGTTCCACGGCGCGGTCGATGAGGCCGTGCTTCCGCTGGTGCTTCGGCTTCACGCCGAGCGAAGACAGGCGCTGGGCGTCAAAACCCTGCGACCCTGGGACCTCGACGTCGATCCGCTCGGACGGCCGCCGCTGCGTCCATTTGACACGGCCGACGCGCTGGCCTCGGGTGTCGAGGAGATCTTCCGGCGCGTGGATCCCGACCTCGGGCGGCAGTTCCGCTTCATGCGCGAGCGGGCGCTGCTGGACCTGGAGAGCCGGAAAGGCAAGGCGCCCGGCGGGTATCAGAGTTCGATGCATGAACGCCGCGTGCCGTTCATCTTCATGAATGCGGTGGGGATGGATGAGGATCTCCGCACGCTGCTCCACGAGGGAGGGCACGCCTTCCACATGCTGGCGTCGCGCGCAGATCCCCTAATCGACTATCGGGAAACCCCGCTCGAGTTTGCAGAGGTCGCCTCCATGGGGATGGAGCTGCTGGCCGCCAGGTACCTGGATCAGTTCTATGCCAGCCCGGCCGATGCGCAGCGGTCGATGCGCGACATGCTGGAGCGCACGGTCTATCTCTTTCCCTGGGTGGCCACCGTCGATGCGTTCCAGCACTGGCTCTACACACATCCCGGGCATTCACGCGAGGAGCGGCGCCAGGCGTGGATTCCCACGTTCAAGAGATTCAATCCGGACGTGGACTTCAGGGGATACGAGGACGTGCTGGACTCCCTCTGGCACCGCCAGCTCCACTTCTTCCTCGCGCCCTTTTACTACATTGAGTACGGGATCGCCGAGGTCGGAGCGCTGCAGATATGGCGGCGGGCCCGCACAGACCAGGCCGCCGCGGTGACGCAGTACCGCGCGGCGCTGGCGCTGGGTGGGACGGAACCGCTACCCAGGTTGTTCGCGGCTGCCGGGGCGGAGTTCGACTTCTCGGCGCGCACCCTGGGCCCGCTGATGGACGCCGTCGCCGACGCGCTCGATGGCACGCGCCCCCGCGCGTGATGCGGCTGCGGGCTCAACGATGCTCAGCGCCACGCGCGCGGGTCTTGGGCGCGCGATCGCAGCCCATCCAGCAGCGCGTGCCACACGCTGACGCGCCGTCCGGGCACGAGCGCCTCGTAGATGCCCAGCCGGTCAACGAGCCCGCCGTATTCAGCGCGCAATTTCGCCGCCACGTCATCCGACGTCCCCCAGATTGCGCAGGCGTCCAGCATCTCGTCGGTCACGAGCCCCGGCATCTCGTTCCACTGTCCCCGCGCAGCCAGACGGCTCAACTGCTCCCCGATCTCGCCCCACCCGTGGAGGTCGAGTACCGAACGGTACGTGGGTGTCGAGGCGTAGAACGACAGGCTCCGGCGGATCTCATTGAGACCGGCAGCCACCTCCGCGGCTGTCCCGGTTGCCGCGAACACACTGGCGGCGATGGCGAAGTCGCGCCGCGACCGCCCGTGTCGCGCCAGACCGGCTTCGATCTGCGGCACGACCACCTCACGGAGGTAGCGGCGCGTGTGGAAGGGATGCACGTGAAGGCCATCGGCCACCTCGCCCGCCAGCCGGCACATCCTGGCACCGACGCCGCCGATCTCGATGCGCAGACCCGGCGGCCTCGGCCCCGGGGGCGTGAAGAACGGCGTCATCAGCGAGAGCGTCAAGTACTTCCCGCGGAAGTTAAGCGGGCGGCCCTCGCTCCAGGCCGCCCACACCTCGCGGATGGCCGCGATGACCTCGCGCAGCTTCGGGGCGGGCGGATCCCATGGCATGCCAAAGCGGCGCGTGATGTGGGCCTTGACCTGTGTGCCCAGGCCGAGCACGAACCGGCCGCCGGTGAACTGCGCAAGATCCCACGTCGTGTACGCCAGGGTCGTAGGGCTCCGGGTGAACGCCAGGGCGATCGCGGTGCCGATGGTGAGCCGGGTCGAGTGCGCAGCCGCCACGGCGGCGCCGAGAAATGGATCGTGGTTGGTCTCGCTTGTCCACAGCCCGTCGAACCCGAGCCGCTCCGCCTCGCGCACGATCTCGGGGACATCGTTCAGCGTCGCATAGGCCAAGTGCGCGTCGATCTGCATGCTTTGGGCATTCCGCGCCGGGGCAGGAGTTCTCCTCCTTGCGACGAACGTTCTGGACTCAAGGGAGAGGCCGGAGGGCAGGATAACGAAGGGGAGGGTGGTTGGCGCACCGGAAACGGTGCTGCATGAGGGTTAGCATCGCATGGGTGCTTGCGATTGTGCTTGCGGCGGCGGTGGCGCCGGCCGCGGGCCAGTCCGGCATCCAGATCGTCGTGAACGGATCGCCGGTATCGCTGGCAGCGCCTGCGTTCATGCAGGCGGGCCAGGTCATGATCCCGGCCATTCGCGTTTTTGAGAGCTTCGGGTCGGCGGCCGTCTGGCAGTCCGCCGACCGCACCATCATGATCACGAACCGGACCGGTCTGATCATCCGGCTCCGGATCGGCGATCCCGTCGCCCAGGTCAACGGGCAGGCGCGCCCGCTCCCTACGCCGGCT
>JBGPLF010000181.1:0-8473 GCA_041486265.1 bacterium | reverse complement strand
GAGGTGTGGATCGGCAATCGCCTCGTCAATAATGTTCCTCCGAAAGACCGCGATATCGCCATGGTCTTCCAGAACTATGCGCTCTACCCGCACATGAACGTCTACGAGAACATGGCTTTCGGGTTGACCCTGCGGGGCACCCCACGGGACGAGATCCGCCGCCGGGTCAGCGAGGTAGGCGAAATCCTCGGCTTGGGCTCGCTGCTGGAGCGCAAGCCCAAGGAGCTCTCGGGGGGCCAGCGCCAGCGGGTGGCGCTGGGCCGCGCGATCGTGCGCGAGCCCCAGGTCTTCTTGATGGACGAGCCACTCTCCAACCTGGACGCCAAGCTGCGCGTGCAAACGCGCGCCGAGATCAAGAAACTGCAGGCCAGGCTGCAGACGACCACCATCTATGTCACCCACGATCAGGTCGAGGCGATGACGATGGGCGATCGCATCGTCGTCATGCGCGATGGGCTGATCCAGCAGGTGGACGCGCCGTTGAACCTCTACGAGCAGCCGGCGAACCTGTTCGTCGCCGGGTTCATCGGAAGCCCTGCCATGAATTTTATGGAAGCGTCGTTGGCGCAGAAGAACGGCGCGACGGTGGTCGAAGGCGGATCGTTTGCCATAGAGGTCCCTTCCGACATCGCCCCCCACGCGAAGGATTGGGTGGGGAAGAAGGTGATCTTCGGCATGCGGCCCGAAGACATCCAGGACCGCGCCTTCACACGCGATATGCCCCCGGCCTGGGCGCTGAAGGCCATGGTCGAGGTGCACGAGCCGCTCGGGTCGGACGTCATCCTGCATCTGAGCTCCGGCCCGCACCTGATCGTCGCCCGCGTGGACGCGCACAGCCAGGCGCGCATGGGGCAGACGGCCGAGGTCGTCTTCAACATGCGAAAGATGCACCTGTTCGATCCGCAGACTCACCAGGCCATCATCTAACCTCGTGCCGGCGTGATTGATCGCGCCGTCATCGACGAGGTGTTCATCGCAGGGGGAGACCGCGGGTGTCTCCTCCTGCACGGCTTCACCGGCACGCCGCTGGAGATGGTTCCCCTGGCGGAGGCGCTGGCGCAAGACGGTTTCACCGTCCATGTCGCACGGCTGGCGGGGCACGGGACCTCGCCCGAAGACCTGGCCCGGACCACGTGCGAGGATTGGATTGACTCGGCGCGCGACGCCTACCGATCGCTTGCGGCGCGCTGCCGGTTGATCGCCGTCGGCGGCCTGTCCATGGGGGGCGCCATCGCGCTCCACCTGGCGGCCACCGAGGATCCGGCGGCCGTGGTGGCCCTGGCGACGCCGGTGCGCCTGCGGCCGCTACTGCACCGTCTGGCGCGCGCCGTGCACCCCCTGATGCCGTACCTCCCGGTGCTGGTGCGCGTCGGGCCCCGCTCCTCCGACGTGCTGCCATATAGGGCGTCCTACCCGCGCATACCGCTGGGTGTCACGGGGGACCTCGCGCTCCTGCTGGACCGGACGCGCGAGTTGCTGCCCCGGGTCCGCGCGCCGCTGCTGGTCGCGCAGGGGCGGCGCGACTGGGCGGTGCCGCCGGAGAGCGCTGAGTTCATCTGCGCACGGGTGGCCTCGGAGGTTCGCCGGCTGGTGTGGCTGCCCAACTCCCGCCATGTCGTGACGCTCGACCGCGACCGCGAGGTCCTGTTTGCGGAAGTGCGCCGGTTCCTCTCCGTGCACGTGCCCGCGGCGCCGGGCGCGGGGTAACCTCGGGGAAGGGGCTCATGGACGAGGAACGCCGCGTCGAGCAGAGCAAGGTCACCGTCCGATGGATCGTGGCGGTGGTGCTGTGCATCGCCGCCGTCTACCTGCGACGGCATGAGGCCATCGGCACGTCGTGGACGGTGATCATCGGGTTGACCGCCGCGGTGGCGGTCGCCAACCTGGTCTTCGCGGCGATCCTGCGCCGCGGCGCGCCACGATGGCTGCGCTACGTGACAACCGCAACCGATCTCCTGCTGGCATCACTTTTTGTCGGCTACAGTGGCGGCAGCGGCAGTCCGTTCTACTACGTGTACTTCATCATTCTGGTGAGCAACAGCATCCGGTACGGGATGGCCATGGCGGTATTCGTCGCGCTGATCTTCAACATGGCCTACGTGGCCGTGCTGCTCGTGCATCCCGTCAGGGGTGAACTGACGAGCGAAGGGGTCAAGATCCTGGCCTTCTGGGGTGTCGCGCTGTACGCGGGCTACCTGGCGACCCGCTTTCAGCGCCAGGCCCGGATCCTGCAGGCGTACGAGGAGACGATTGCGGATCTGCGGACGCGGTTTGACGAGGGCGAAGGCGCGGAGCGCTGATGTCGACGAGGCACCTGCGCTCACGAACGGTTGGGTGGGGTGTCGTGCTCGCCGCGGCGCTGATTGTCGCCATCGTGCTGGTGACCTGGAAGGCCACGAATCCGCTGTTCTTCCTCCTCTATCCGGTGCTGGTGCTGGGCGTGCTGGCGCTCCTGGCGATGGCGGTGCTGTGGGCGCTCCGGCACTTCTGAACGGCTGCAGGACTCCCCGCGGATTTCTACGAATGGCATGACTCAGAGCCTGCACACGACAGGACGGCATGCAGCGGTACCTATTCCGGCGGGTATTGATTACGGGTCCCATCCTGCTCGGCATCACCGTGCTGAGCTACTTGATCCTGTCGCTCACACCCGGCGACCCGGTGTCGATGCTCATCAGTCCAAGCATGAGCCGGGCCGACGTCGAGATTCAACGCCGCGCCCTGGGCCTGAACCAGCCCGTCTACGTCCGGTACGTGAAGTGGCTGAACGAGCTGGCCCACGGCAACCTGGGTTACTCCTTTAGCAGCGGCGCCCCGGTGGCGAAGCGGGTCGGGGAGCGCGTGCTGCCCACACTGAAATTGACCGTCACCGCGCTGCTCCTTTCGTACCTGATTGCGATTCCTATCGGCGTCCTCGTCGCGACCAGGCGATACACCTGGATCGACTATGCGGCCACCTTCTTTGCGTTTATCGGCATCAGCCTGCCTACCTTTTTCCTCGGGCTGGCGGGCATCTACATCTTCGCGCTTCGTCTCCGATGGCTGCCGGTCAGCGGGACGATGACGCTGGGGGGCGAGGGCGGGCTCTTCGACGCGATATTGCATCTCGTCCTGCCTGCCACGGTGCTCGCGGTGGCCGGCGCCGGGGCCCTCACGCGCTACGTGCGGTCCAGCATGCTCGACGTCCTGGGGCAGGACTACGTGCGCACGGCGCGGGCCAAAGGGCTCGTCGAGGCGATCGTGCTACGGCGCCACGCGCTCCGCAACGCCCTGATTCCAGTCATCACCCTGGCCGGGCTGCAGCTCCCCGCGCTGCTGGCCGGCGCGGTGATCACCGAGCAGGTCTTTGAGTGGCCGGGCATGGGGCGCCTGACGATCGAGGCGATCAACCAGCGAGACTATCCAGTGCTCATGGGCATCACGCTCATCACCGCCCTGCTTGTCAGCGTCGGCAATCTCCTGGCCGACCTCACCTATTCCGTCATCGATCCGCGGATTCGGTATGACTGACGGTCTGACGTCGGAGGGGGAGCAGCCGCAGGCTAAGCCCCCTTGGTCGGGGAGCGCCGCGGCGCGGAAGGCGGCGCTGGGTGGGGTGCGTGATGTCTCCGCCTATGACGCTTCCTACTGGAGACTGTCCCTGCGGCGGTTTCTCCGGCATCGGCTCGCGACCATCGGCCTGATCATTCTCGGTGTGATCACCTTTATGGCCGTGGCGGCGCCGCTGCTATCGCCGGCAAGCCCGACCGCCATCGATGCCGCCGCCTTTCAGGCGCCGCCCTCCCGGGCCCACCTGCTCGGGACCGACAGCGTGGGCCGGGACGTGCTGAGCCGGCTCATCTTTGCGGCGCGCGTGTCACTCACGGTCGGGGTCCTGGCTGTGTCGATGTACGTGGTGATCGGCACGACGGTGGGCTCGCTGGCCGGGTACTACGGTGGAACCCTCGATCTGGTGCTGAGCCGATTCATGGATGTGATGCTGTCGTTCCCGCCGCTGATCATCATCCTGTTCGCGGTGAGCGTGTTCGGACGCCCGAGCCTGTCGAACGTGATCATTGTGTTGGGGCTGCTCGGATGGCCGGCCGTCGCCCGCCTGGTGCGCGGGCAGGTCCTGTCGATCCGGCAATTCGAGTTCGTGCAGGCAGCGCGCGCGATTGGCGCCTCCGATGGCGCCGTCGTCACCCGGCACCTGTTGCCCAACGCCATGGCGCCGGTACTGGTGGCTGCCACGTTCGGCGCGGCGAACGCCATCCTGGTGGAAGCGGCCCTGTCCTTTCTCGGATTGGGGGTCCAGCCCCCGACGCCGTCCTGGGGCAACATGCTGACCGACGCCCAATCTCTGACGATTCTCGAGCGAATGCCGTGGTTGTGGCTGCCTCCCGGATTCATGATCCTGATATCGGTGCTCACGATCAACTTTGTCGGCGATGGGCTGCGCGACGCGCTGGATCCCAGCCTGAAACTGTAGGCGCAGGGAAGCACGGTCTCGCTGGGGAAAAACGCTGTGGGGAAATAAGGAGGGACGAGAATGAACAGAATGCGCATGCGGCTGGTGGCCCTGGCCACGGTCGTGCTGATCGCGGGCCTGCTGCTGCCTGCCGGGGTGTTGGGACAGCAGAAGTCCTCTCTGGTGGTCGTCTCCGGCATGTGGAGCCCCCCGAACAACTTCAGCCCCATCAACACGAGCAGTACCTACGGTTTCTACCCCATCCACTTCATGTTTCAGGGGATGCTCGAGGCCCGACTAGAGAACAACCAGGTGAAGTACTTTCCGGCCCTGGCCAGCAAGTGGGACGTCGGGGCCGACCGCCAGACCTACACCTTCACCATTCACCCCAAAGCGGCCTGGCACGATGGGAAGCCGGTGACGTCCGACGACGTGCTGTTCACGCTGATGACGATCAGCGACCCCAGGACCCAGACGAACCGCGGCGCGGAGATTGCGGCGATCGCTGGTGTCGACGCAGGCGGGAAGCGCGCACCCGGCGCACAGCTCGGCTTCCGGATCATCAGCCCGAAGGAGTTTGAGGTCAAGACGAAGGTCCCGGTGGACCCAATCGGATTTCTCGAGCACATCGGGGCCAACATCTACATCCTGCCGAAGCACATCCTGGGGAACGTGCCTCCGGACCAGCTTGATCGGCATCCGTTCTTCCTGGCGCCCACCGTGGGCAACGGGCCGTTCAAGTTCGTCCAGTACAAAACAGACCAGTACATCGAATTCGTGGCAAACGAGAACTATCATCTGGGCGCGCCCAACGTCCGCCGTGTCTTCATCCGGATCATCCCGCCGACCACGATGGTCGCCCAGCTCGAGCGGGCGGACATGGACATGACTGCCGGGGCCGGGATCGGTGTCATTCCCATCGAGGATTGGGATCGCGTGAAGACCCTGCCGAATATCCGCACCGTCACGTTTCCCGGGACGAACTACCAGTACATGCTGGCCAACTTCCAGAAACCCTACCTCCAGGACAAGCGCGTGCGGCGGGCCTTCGCGTACGCTATCAACCGCCAGTTGATCGTCAACCAGTTGATCAAGGGCGAGGCCGCGCTGGCTGAGGGACCGATCCCGCCGTCCAACCCCTACTACAACAAGAACGTCAAGCCCTATCCCTTTGACACCGCGCGGGCCCGGAGCCTGCTGCAGGAAGCAGGGTGGGACTTCAACCGTACCCTGCTGCTCCGTGTGCCGGTCGGTAATACGCTCCGCGAGCGCTCGGCGGATATCATCCGAGAGAACCTGCTGGCCGCGGGCGTCAAAGTCGATATTCAGAAGTCCGACTTTCCAACTCACATGGCGAGTCTGTACAACGCCAACTACGATCTGGCGCTGTTGGGATGGGGCGGGCCGACCGATCCGGACGTGTCCTCGCAGTACCGCACCGGAGGCCAGTACAATCTGAGTTATCACTCCATTCCGCAGATGGACCAGTTGCTTGATGAGGGACTGAGGACGGCCGATCCCGCCAAGCGCCGGCAGATCTACAACCAGTTCCAGGAGCTGTTCGCCGACGAACTGCCAGTGGTCGTGCTCTACTACGAGAATGTGCGAAACGCCATCGCCAAGCGGATGCAGAACGTGCAGGAAGACACGACCGGATTGTACGAGTTCCGGACGTACACCTGGATCGCGGGGACGCAGTAAGCGCGAGAAAACGCAGGAGACCCAAAGGAGGTCGAGAGGTGGCGGGGTCGCCCCGCCACCTCTCACAACGCAACGATGGATCATATCGCCCAGATGGACAAGCTCTCTTCGCATCTCGACGCGCACTTCGATGAGCACCTCGCGCGCGTCCGCGCGTTCGTGCGCCAGCCGAGCATCAGCGGGGAACCCCAGAGTCAGGGCATGCAGGCCATGGCCGCGCTGGTGCGCGACAGCATTCGCGAGTTGGGCGGCACCGCCGAGATCGTCTCGACGCCCGGCTGGCCGGTCGTCTATGGGGCCATCGACGCCGGGCGCCCCAAGACACTGCTGCTCTACGGCATGTACGACGTCCAGCCGGTGGAGGGAGAGGAGTGGCTGGCGCCGCCATTTAACGGCGACGTCGTCAGTCTCCCCGAGTTCGGACCGAGCATGGTCGCGCGCGGCGTCTACAACACCAAAGGGCCGCTGGCCGGGCTCTTCAACGTGCTGGAGAGCATCAAGCAGGTTGCCGGCCGGCTGCCTCTCAACATCAAATTCGTCGTCGAAGGGGAAGAGGAACTCGCCAGCCGCAACCTGCCGAGCTTCATCGAGGCTTACCGCGACCGGTTGGGCGCCGACGCCACGTACTTTCCCTTCTACTGTCAGGATCGCCATGGCAAGCCGATGGTGTGGCTCGGGGTGAAGGGGATTCAGTACTTCGAGGTCACCTGCCGGGGCGGGTCGTGGGGCGGGCCGCGCACGCGGGGCGTCCACGGCAGCAACGCCGTCTGGGTGGGAAATCCCGTCTGGCGACTGAACCGCGCGCTGTCCACGATGATGGACGACAACGAGCGGATCCTGATCGAAGGCTTTTACGACGACGTGGTGCCTCCGAGCGCCGAAGATGAGGAGTTACTCCGGCAGCTCGCCAGGACCTTCGACCCCGCGACCGAGCTGTGGATGTGGGACGCGGAACGCTTCAAGCACGACGCGCAGGGCGTCGACCTGCTCCGCCACTACCTGTACGATCCAACGTTGAACATTGACGGCGTCTGGGGCGGCTACACGGGGCCTGGCATGAAAACGTTGCTGCCCCACGAGGTCCGGGTGAAGATGGACGTGCGGATGGTCCCCGACATGGAGCCCGAGCGGGTGCGCGAGCGCATCCGCGGGCACCTGCGGCGGATCGGCCGCAATGACTTTGACGTGCACTTCTATGACGCCTACCCACCGGCGAAGACGAGTGTGCGCGAGCCGGTAGTGCAGGCGCTAATCAGAACGTTCCGGGAGCTGGGACATGAGCCGGAGGTCTGGCCGCACCTGGCGGGATCGGCGCCATTCTATCTCTTCCGGCGGGTGCTCCACCAGCCGTTCGCGTCGGGCGGGCTGGGACACGGTGGCCGGCCCCACAGCCCGAACGAGTACGCGACGATCGCAGGGATGCGGCTCTTCGAGAAGTCCGTTGCGCGATTCCTCTACGCCTTCGCAGAGGGATGATTCCGGCGCGGTAGCTACGACAATCTCGGCGCAGTTTCAGATCGAGGGCCGCTCGCGAAGGCTTCCAGTTCGGCGCGCGTCGTCAGGTCGTTCAGGGTCGCCTCCAGGCTCCTGGACAGCGCGGCGAGATCTTCGTCACTTGCCTGCTCGGGGACAGAGATCATCTCGCCGATGGTGAGCACGGCAGCCGAGAAGGGCTGCGGGATTTCAAACCGATCCCACGAGTCCAGGACGATGCTGTGCTGCATCGCCGCGCCCACGGGCACCAACCCGACCTGCGCGCGCTTCGCGACAAAGGCCGCGCCGGGCTTCGCGTGGTACATCGGGCCGAGCGGGCCATCCGCCGCGATGATTCCGCCGGCCCCCGTCTCCAGCATCTGAAGGAATCGGATCACCCCGCGCGACTCGCGGGCGAACGTCGCGGCGTCCAGCACGTGATAGCCCATGTGCCGTAGCGCCGCCAGCGTGAAGCGGCGCACCTGTCTGGAGAGCCCGCTGTAACTGGGGTCGCGCGGCTGGCTCGTATAGATCACCAGCGGCGCCCCCTGGAAGAAGAGGACCGGGATCAACCCCTTGCCGTGCCAGACCACGAAGAGCAATCGCCGCCCGCCGCGGTGGGCGGCGATCAGGTGTTCATGGCCGTAGATCCGGACGTCGAGGGTGCTGTCCACCAGCCGGAAGATCCCGAGCGCGATCAGCGCGCAGACCGAGACCAGCCCATCGGTGAGGCGCTCGAATAGACGCTCGGGCCCGGCGGCCAGCGGCTTAACTCTTGCCGCCGGCGTCTCCACCGAACGCCTTGTCCGCCATGTCCGCGAGCGGGCCGAGCAGCTTCGTGAACTCCATCGG
>JBGPLF010000180.1:0-8474 GCA_041486265.1 bacterium | reverse complement strand
TTCTACGTTTGGCTTAAGCGGACCGTGGGGCATTGCTACCCTGAGCACTTTGCCACCGAGGGAACCCCAAAGAAGGCCGAAGCTGTCGCCGACGCATTGCGACACGGCGGGTCAAAGGAAAACGCGAGAGCCGCGTATGAGACGATGATGGCTCAGGCGTTCGGCGAATCGCACCGTGTTCTCAAAGCCGGTGGTGAACTCGTTGTTGTTTATGCACACAAGACAACGCTTGGCTGGTCGACGTTGGTTGACGCCCTACGCACAGCGGGCTTCACGGTCACGGAAGCATGGCCGCTCGATACAGAGCAACCTAGTCGGATGCGTGCTCACGATTCAGCGGCCCTCGCCTCGAGCATCTTCCTTGTCGCCCGGAAACGCGATGGCGCCGGCACTGGCTCCTACGAAGACGAGGTGCGCCCTGAGCTGGAACGGATTGTCCGCGAGCGGGTGGAGATTCTCTGGCACATGGGCATCACGGGAGCCGACCTTATCATCGCTGCGGTGGGAGCTGGCTTGCGCGCTTTCACCCGGTTTGCCCGGGTTGAGTACGCCAACGGCGAAGAGGTTCCCGCTGAGCGCTTCTTGGTCGAGGTAGAGGGCGTGGTCCTGGAGACGCTTCTTGAGAAGATCTTCAATGTGCCTCGTTCTAGTATTGTGGCCGTAGATGGGTCGAGTCGCTTCTACGTCCTCTGGCGCTACACTTACAAGGCCGCTGAACTCGACGCAGGCGAGGCGATCGTCTTCACCTACGGGCAGGGGGTCGAGCTCGACGGTCCCAGAGGCCTGTCTTCGGGGAGCCGGGCCCTGGCTGAGAAGAAGAAAGGGAAGTACCGCCTGCGAGACTACACAGAGCGTGGTGACGACGGCCAGCTGGGCCTGCCGAGTGGCAACGGCGCGTCCGCCTCGCTGCTTGACGTGCTCCACCGTATCCTCTGGCTGGTCGAGCATGAGCCGCGCAATCTCACCAAGTTCCTGGACGAGGCTCGCCCCGACCGAGAGCGGCTGCGTCTTGTCGCTCAGGCCCTGGCTGGTGCCGGCCTTAAGGGCAAATCCCAGGAGGAGACCGCGATTCTCGTGACCACCACAGCATCTGAGCAGGCTGCCCTTGGGAAGCTGCTCGCCAACTGGAGGGCGCTGATCGAGGCGCCGGTCATGCCCTTGTACGACCGCAAGGCTGAGGCATGAGCATCGCCTGGGCCGTCCCGTGCGCGAGCGCACTCGTCTGGCTGGACGTGTGATTGCCTAGGCTAACGTAACGACCGCAGGCCAAGGAGGATTGGCATGAGCACGCATGGCCTCCGTCCATGGACCGAGCTGGTCAAATTGCACCCCGATGTTGAATCCGGCGCCCTAACCGAGGCGCTCTTCGCGATCGATCTCGGGGCGATTGCGGAGGGCGATCCCAACGTGCCCGCGGTCAACCGGGACCCCGCCGCGTTCTTCCGGGCCACCTATCCAACGGCCGACCTCCGCCGGCTACTAGAGGAAGTGCTTGCGTCGCTGGCGGGCCGGCCGGATTACAACCGCGTGCTCAAACTTCGTACGCCCTTCGGAGGCGGTAAATCCCATACGCTCGCGGCTTTGCTGCACGCCGCGCGATCGAGGGCAGCGCTGCGAGCGTCGGTGGATCACTGGGCTTCGGTGCTTCCCCGCGTGGCTGAAGCGCGCGCCACCTATGGAAAGCCCGAACCGATCAGGCTTGAAGATCTGCCTGATCCCGGGGACGTGGCGGTCGCCGTCTTTGATGGGGAGAAGTTCGACGCGCGTGAAGGCAAGACGGTGCCAAACGGCCCGCAGGTCCGCACGATGTGGGGATGGTTGGCCTGGCAACTTGGCGGGGAGATCGCCTACAGGATCGTCGCAGGCCACGACGCCGACAGGGTATCCCCAGGCGGGGACGTTGTCCGCGAGTTGCTCACGAAGGGGGCCGGGGGGCGTCCTGTTCTGCTCCTGCTGGACGAGGTGTTGAAGTACATGGAGCGCGCCGCGGCCGTGGCGGTGCTGGACTCGACGCTACAGCGGCAGGCCAAGGACTTCTTCCAGACCCTGACTGTAGAGGTGGCCGGCAGCCGGAACGCCGCGATGGTCTATTCGCTGCAGTGGAGCGCGCGTGAGGCACTGGGCAACGTTGCCTTGCTTGAGGAGATCGACAAACTCGCGGCGCGCGTGGATCAACTGCGCGAGCCGGTTAGCGGTGACGAGATCCTTCCGGTGCTGCAGCGGCGTTTGCTTGGTGCACCTCCCGAGTTCGAAATCGCCGAGGGCGTGGCTGCCGCTTATCAAGCAGTGGTGACCGGGATGCAGCGGGCCTACGCCGACACTCCATCAGCCCGCCAGCAGGCCGAGGAGGCCGGGCTGGCGCTGCGGGAGCGGTTGCGCAGCGCGTATCCATTTCATCCGGCATTGATCGACGTCATGCGGGAACGCTGGACTGCGGTTGACAGCTTCCAACGAACGCGTGGAGCGCTGCGCTTTCTTGCGTCTTGCTTGCATTCGCTCAAGAAGCATGGCGGTGCGTACCCGCTGCTAGGACCGGGGGAGGTTCCGCTCCGTGACGTAGATGTCAGGGTCAAGCTGCTCAAGGAGCTAGGAGCACAGAACGAGTACGATCCCGTCATCCTCTCGGACATCGAGGGGCCCAACGCACGCTCCAAACGCATCGACGAGCGCCTGGCGCAGGAGACCCCGTCGCTTACCAACGTGAAACCGGCAACCCGGCTGGCGACCGCCATCCTGCTGTTCTCATTCGGAGGGCTCCGAAAGGAAGGGGCCGGAGGCGGCGAGCTTCTGCCGCCAGGCGTGACCGAGGGTGATCTGCTGGCGGCCTGCGTCGGACCCGACCTCGATCACATTACGGCAACGGCCGTTCTTGCCGAACTGCGCAACACGTGCCTCTACCTGCACTACGACGGCGTCCGGTATTGCTTCAAGAAGGACCCCAACGTTACCAAGCTGATCGAGGACGCCGAGCAGCAGGTGGCGCGGGATCCGGCCGCTGTGCGGACGCATATCCGGGATCTGCTGGGTGAGCGTCTTGCCGGAAAGCCTGGCGCATACGTCTGGCCTGCAAAATCACAGGATCTGCCGAACGAAGAACCTGTCTTCCTGGTAGGCTATCTGCCACTTGAGTTTGTCGAGGTGTCCGCTCCCGACCAGAAGCGCGTCGGGCTAGAGATGCTGTCGAAGTACGGTGAGAAGCCTCGCCGATTCCGCAATGGAGTGGCCCTCGCCGTGCCTGATAGGAAGGCGATTGAGGCGATTCGTCGCGCGGCCCGGTATCTGATCGCGATCGAGCGGGTTGAGGAGAAACGATTCCAGCACCGCCTCACAAAGGACCAGCTTGACCAGCTCAAGGAGCGCCGAGCGACCGAGAAAGCTGCAGCGGAATCCGCGCTACGCGGATTGTACCCCACTGTCTGGCTGCCGCGCGTAGAAGATGGCGCCCTGGGGATCGAGGTCGTGGAGGTCGGGGGGCGACCGCTGCAGGCGACGGGCATCCACGAACGAGTCATGGAACTGCTCATGCACCAGGGTGCCCCCAAGGTCCATGCCACCGTTCACCCAACGAAGATCATCGAGCGGTTGCGGTTGGGAGAGAGCCTTTCGCCCGGAGAACCGCCGAGGCTCGGCGTCACGGCCGCCGAAGTGCGCGAATCGTTTTTCGCCTTCCCTGCGCCACCCCGCCTGCTTTCGGACGCGGTGATTCGGGCCGGGATTGCCCGCGGAGTGGCTGAGGGGTTGTTTGGCTACACAAGCGGCCCGGTGCCAACGCTGGGTCCCGACGGCCGCTACCAGGTCGTAAGCGAGAAAGTGGTCCTGAGCCGCCAAGTCTCAGATGAAGAGATCGACTTCGATTCGGGGTTCCTCATGACGCCATCGTCGATACCACAGGCAGTGGCTCCCCCGCCGGGGCTTCCCGGGCCAGGGCCTTTCCCACCTCCGCCCCCACCCCCGCCGTCTGGTCCGCTCACTGACCGAACGCGGCAGGTGACTTACCAGTTCGCCGCCAATCGCGATCAACTCTTCAGGACGTTTCCTGCCCTTGCCAATCTCGCCGACCAGGCAAACGGGGGGAAGATTTCGATTCAGGTCGAGGCTACATCCGAAACCGGGTTTGAGAGATCGTGGCTCCGCAACGCTGTGGAGGAACCTCTTGACGAGGCTGACGTTGACCGGTCTTAACGAACTTGAGAATTGGAATACCTCGTGCTGAGACGGGTAAGTCGATTGCGGACTTCGCCATCCATCACGTGCGCGGCAGGTTCGCCACGCAACAACAGCCACTCCACGACCCTTGAGGCTTCTTCTAGTATCGCGCTCGCTCGGTCGGGTCGTCTGAGCCGCCGCTGATAGACCTTCGCCGTTTCGATCAGCGCCCGGACGCGCCAGGCGCCTCTGCCGCCGACCTCGCGTTCCCACAACGAGAGCAGTTCGTCCCAGCGCGCGCCTCGCCGTAGCACCCGAGCCAACCGAGTAGCGATCCGCCACCGCACCGCCGGATCGTCCTCGACCGTCAACGCCCTACGTAGGGCGCTTTCTGCATCGACTTCGCGATTGGCCTGCAGCCGCAGCACGCCCAGTCCTTCCCAATCGACCGGCGGCGGAGGATCCTCGCCGTCTTCGATCCACCGCCGCACGCGGCGACGCAAGTGTAGCAGGCAGGTCACGTCCTGTTGGTTGTGTGCGAAGACCGGCTCGATCGGCCCGATGTCGCCGGTCCGCAGATACTCGAGATACATCCCGGGGATCTCCGCCGAGTCGACATCGTCAACTCGGTCGATGCCGAGCGCCTGCCTCTCGATGACCGACAGCCGGTAGGTTCCGAGCGGACGGTACCACAGGCGCCGTGCTGCGGTAATCAGGTCGGTGTGATCGGACGGCGGATCGAGCGGCATCCGGCTCATGATGAATCGCGCCTCGAGGATCGGCCAGTCGAAGCGTCGGCCGTTGAAGGTGACAAGCGTCTCCGCCTCGACCAGGCGGTCGCGCAGCGCCTCCAGCATCGCGGCCTCACCGGACAGGCGCCGCAGGAAATACTGCTCGAGGGTCACCTCGTGACGCTCAAGCGTGGCCAGGCCGATCAGGAATGGCGTGGTGCCGGTGCCGCCCGAGAGCCCGGTGGTCTCGGTGTCGAGGAACAGCGCGCCGTAATCCGAGGGATGCGGTTTCTCGCGTCCGAAGATTTCGCGAACTGTGCGCACGCTGCGGCGGATCTCAAACGGCGTCCCATCCCGATCGCGATCCCGCCGGTCCCACGGCATGGCCGGCCGCACCGGCTCCCGCCGCATGCGGCCGACGACGTTCAGCGCCGCGAGTCGATCCCGCAGCACGCTATCGCGCAGCCCCGGGGACGAGCCGGGCATCGAGGACTTCCAGGGCGCGCGCCTTCCCGGTACCGCCGACCTGGAGCACCGGCCCGACGCACGACGGACAGCCGGTCTCGCACGGGCACGCCGCGATGAGGTCGCGCGCCGCCGCCAGCACCTGCGCGTGCATGCGGAAGAGGCGCTCGGCGAACCCCACGCCGCCGGGGAAGGCGTCATAGAGGAAGAGCGTCGGACGGCCCGTGTGCGGCGAGTGCACCTCGTAGGTGCGTCCCAGGTCGCGCGGATCGCACATCAGGAAGAGCGAGGCCACGTGCTCGAGCGCGTGGGAGAGCCCGATCAGCAGCCCCTGGATCTCCTCGCGCGGGATCGACAGGTCGGGCAGCGCCAGCCAGTACGCGGTCGTATGCATGGTCGACTCGGGCAGGTGGATCGGTCCCCAGCCCACGTTTTCGTGCCGCTCGAGCGTCAGCTTCTTGAAGATCGTCGGCCGGTAGGTGACAACCACTTCGCCGTGCGCCGGGGGCGGCGAGGCCTCGCCCTTCGCGAACTCTGCCAGCACGCGAACGTCCACCGCGATCTGCGCGGTCGTGTAGTAATCCACGTCCACGTGGTGGACGTAGGCCTTGCGCTCTTCCCACTCCAGCCGGTCCACGTGATACTGCTGGCCGAGATGGATATAGATGGCATCTTCATGCACCAGCCCAGGCGCGCTGGCCAGATCGACCTCGCCGACGACGCGGGGCGCGGGATCACCTGTGTCGATGATCACGACATTCTCGGTGGAGGCGCTGCGCAGCGACACGTCCTGCGCGGGATACGCGTCGGCGACATAATGCCAGCGATCGCCCTCGCGGTGTACGATCTGCTGCTGCTCCAGATAGTCCAGGATCTCGGGCAGCGTGTTCGGACCGAACCGCTCACCCTCATCAACCGGCAGCTCAAACGCCGCGCACCGCACGTGGCTGGTCAGGACATACAGGTTATCGGGATTGACGAGCCCGGCCTCGGGTGACTGCCCAAAGAAGTACTCGGGATGCCGCACAATGTACTGATCGAGCGGATCGCTGGTGGCCACCAGGATCGCGGCCGACAGATCCTGCGTCCGGCCCGCGCGGCCTGCCTGCTGCCAGGTCGAGGCGATGGTGCCGGGATAGCCGACCAGCAGCGCCGCCTGCAGCCGCCCGATGTCGATGCCGAGTTCGAGCGCGTTGGTCGCCGCCACCGCGAGCACGTCGCCTTCCCGCAGGCCCTTCTCGATCGCGCGTCGCTCGGACGGCAGATACCCCGCGCGGTAGCCTGCGACCCGATCAGGAGAGATGTGATGCGAGGCTGCGATGGACTTGAATTCGGTGGTCAGCAGTTCGGCGGAGCGACGGCTGCGCGAGAAGGCGATGAGCGGGATCCGATTCCGGATGAACTCGCCGGCCAGCCGCCCGGCCTCGCTGAGCGCGTCGCGGCGGATGCCCAGTTCGCGGTTGATCACCGGCGGATTGTAGAAGGCCAGCACCTTCGGCCCCGATGGCGCACCGTTGTCGTCGATCAGTGTGACCTCTTCCTCGAGCAGGCGCTCGGCGAGTTCCTTCGGGTTGCCGATCGTCGCCGACGCGAAGATCACCTGCGGGTTGCTGCCGTAGAAGCGGCAGATGCGCCGCAGCCGCCGCAGCACGTTGCCCATGTGGCTGCCGAAGAGCCCGCGATAGGTGTGCAATTCGTCGACGACAACGTAGCGCAGGTTCTCGAACAGCCGCAGCCACTTCGTGTGGTGCGGTAGGATCGCGGCGTGAAGCATGTCGGGATTTGTGACGACGACATGCCCGGCGGTCCGGATCGCACGCCGTGCGGCGCCCGGCGTATCGCCGTCGTAGGTGTAGGCTTTGATGTCTACATTGAGTGCGCGCACCAGCGTCTGTAGTTCATCCACCTGATCCATCGAGAGTGCCTTGGTGGGAAACAGGTACAGCGCGCGGGTCTCCGGCGCGGCCAGCAGCGAGTTGAGGACCGAGAGGTTGTAGCAGAGCGTCTTGCCTGACGCCGTCGGCGTGACGACGACAAAGTGCTTGCCCGATTGCGCGACCTCGAAGGCCTCAGCCTGATGGCTGTAGAGGGCCTCGATGCCCGAACGCCGCAGCGCGGAGGTCAGGCGCGCGTCGATCGAGAACGGGATCGGTGCGAACCGGCCCGTTCGCGCGGGGATCTCACGCCACGCGGTGAGATGGCGGGCCAGGGATGGGTCGGTGCGGATTGATGTCAGGATCTGCTCGAGGGTCATGCGCGCGCCACCTGAGATACGAACACAAGTTCGACCCTACAGGCAGTCTATCCTGCGAGGAGATGAGGCAGTGGTTGGGATTAGTTAGATGTTCGCGGCCCTGTACACTCCCCAGGCGACCATACTGAGGAAGGTCACGCCCAGCGTCACCGATTCCTCTGTCGTAGCTCAGTAATCCTGTCACCTTAAAGGCTCCATGGAAATGTCACCCCTGGGCGTGAAGCTGCCTGCGTCGGACGCCTGGTCCGGGTCGTCGCCAGGGATGATCCGCCGCAGGGATGTTCTTCTTCCGGGTTGGCGGCTCGCCGCGCGCCCGCAGGGGGGTATCCGGATACGGCTTGCGCGCCCCGAAGCGCTCCTGGGGCCGCCCAGGGGACCGATGACTGGGCGGGAGCGTCTTGGCGCTGAGACGCTGGCCGCGGTAGTAGGTGGCCAGCGTGCCATCGAGGTGGGCGTGGACGTCCACCCGCGTTCCAGCGTAGCTGCGCCCACTGGGACCGGGCCGAAGTTGGAGGAGGCGCCCATCGAGTTGCACGGTGTTATCCCGTTGGACGGTGCGCGGGTACTTGTAGCAGCAGATGCGGTCGAGGTCGGTCTGGGCGGGGGCGGGCCGCCAGGCGGGCGCGGGGTGCGCCGGGGCCTGAGAGAAGCGGGCATTGTAGCGCGGGAGAAAGCGGTCGAGCACGCGTTGGGCCTGCGGGAGCGTGCCCGCCTGGGCGAGACGGAGTTCGACGACGAGGCGATCCTGGAAGGTGCCAAAGAGCCGCTCGATCCGTCCCTTCTTCAAAGCTGTCAAATGCAGGCAATTCTGCTGATCGCCAGCAGATTCTGATCACTCATCCCTTTCACCCGCTGCACGGGCGAGCGTTCCGGTTCGT